>JARIEY010000203.1 GCA_031127085.1 Gemmatimonadota bacterium
CCCCGGCGCCTTGGTGGTGTAGAACGGCTCGAAGATCTTGGAGAGCTCCGCGCGCCCAATTCCGTGCCCGGTGTCGGAAATCTCCACGATGGCCCCATCGGTCTGCGACGGGCCGGTGCGCGTGCGCAGCGTGATGGTGCCGTGACTCCCGGTGGCGTCGGTGGCGTTGATGATCAGCGCCATCAGCACCTGCACCAGCTGCTCGGCGTTGGCCCGCGGCACCAGCGGCAGCCGATCGTCCAGTTCCTTGACGAGGGTCATCTTCTTGAAGCCGCCGTGATGCTTCATCAGGAACAGCGTCTTTTCCACCACCTCGTTGAGGTCCACCGGCGACTTGGCCAGCTGCTTGGGCCGGCTGAAGTCGAGCAGCTGGTCGACAATCTGTTTGCAGCGAAGGACCTCGTTCTCGATGATATCGATATAGTCGAACAGGTCCTTGTTGACCTCGGCGCCCTTCTTCTGCAAGTCCTCGAGCCGATAGCCCAGCCCGTCGCCGCAGGCGGCGATGGTCGCCAACGGGTTGTTGATCTCGTGCATCACGCCGGCGGCCAGTGTGCCGATGGCCGCCAGCTTCTCGGCCTGCGCATAACGCTGCTGCCCCTCGCGCCAGTCGGTCACGTCTTCGCCAATCGTGATGACGTGTGTAACCGCCGAGTCGCCGAGCCGCATCGGCACCTTGGTGATGCGGTAGGTGCGCGCATCGCCGCTGGCCGATGACTCCATCTG
Source organism: Gemmatimonadota bacterium (assembly GCA_031127085.1). Lineage (GTDB taxonomy): Bacteria > Gemmatimonadota > Gemmatimonadetes > Gemmatimonadales > Gemmatimonadaceae > PNKL01. The sequence continues at coordinate 727 of JARIEY010000203.1, forward strand.
GTACTCCTGAATGCGGCCGGTCGCGAAGACCTCGTCGAACTCGCGGCGTAGCATCTCAAACGGCTGCCGATGCAGAATGTCGAAGATGGTGCGGCCGATCGCCTCGTCGCGGGAGACACCCTGCATTCCCGTTTCGCGCTTGCGATTCCAGGCCTGAATTCGGTACTCGCGGTCGATGACGTAGAGGCCGACCGGAAGCGAGTCGATGATCTTCTCGGTAAAGCGGCGCTCACGGTCTATCTCGACGGTGCGCGTGGCGACCTCGACTTCCAGCTGGCGCGATCGCTCGGCGTGCGCCAACTCCGGGGCCAGCAGATTGGCGACCGCCGTAAAGAGCAGGCACTCCTCGTCGCTGACCGGGCGGTCGAACCGGAGCACGAGCGCGCCGACGCGCCGGTCACCGGCCGTCACCCGGACCGCGCGCACCCCGCCTGACTCCCCCCCCGAGGCGAGCGCGGCGTCCACCGCACTCTCCGTGGACTGCGGGTCGCCGGCAGCCCAGGTGCGCACGAGACCGTCCGCCGTGTGCAGCCACAGCGAGCATTCCCGCGCGTTGAGCGACCGCCGCAGCGTATCGAGCGCCACGGCGATGCTCGTTTCGAGCGGCCGGCCGGCATTGAACTCGGCCACGACCGCGGCCAGCGCTTCGAGCGCGCGCACGGTTGGAGCCGGGGAGGTGGACGGGTCAGTCACGGGATTGGGAGAAGGCCAGATCGCGAAGCTACGCCGCCGCGCAGGAGCAGACAAGATGACCGATTGCGGGAGCGGGCGGCGTTTGCCGCTCTGGCAGGGCGGACGATCAGGGTGACAGCCCCGTGTGCCGCTGTGGCAAGGATGGCGCGGCACGCGCGTTGCGCAACAGATGGCCAGACACGGCGCCACCGCGCGCCGCGCTACAAACCATCCATTCCCTCATCACCATGCGTTTCATTTTGGGAGGTCCTATGGTCCGCACCACGAAGTTCGCCACCCCGCTGTTTGGCCTGCGCCGCGAGATTGACCGTCTGTTCGAAGACAGCTTTGGCAATGTGGCCGCGCCGCAGACCGCCACGGCCTGGCTCCCCCCCGTCGACGTGAAGGAGACGAGCGACGCGCTACTGTTCGACGTCGAGATGCCCGGCGTGGCTGAGGACAAGCTCGAGATCACCTGCGAGGCCGGCGTGCTCGCTATCGCCGGCGAAAAGGCAAGCCACAAGCAGGAGCAGGACGGCAAGTATCACATCGTGGAGCGCACCTTCGGCTCGTTCCGCCGCTCGTTCCAGCTTCCGACGAACGTGCAGGAGGACAAGATCGAGGCCGCCCTCACCAACGGCGTGCTGCGCGTGCGTGTCCCGAAGATGGAACAGCCGAAGCCGAGGAAGATCGAGCTGAAGCGGTAGGGCGAGGATCGGCTGGGCGGCGCGAGATGGCAGAAGGCCGAGGGCCGATGGCTGAACTTACCCGCCATCGGCCCTCGGCCTTCCGCCATCTCTTCGGCCTCCCACTACTTGAACCCGCCGAAGGCCAAGCCTCGCAGAAACGCTTTCTGCGCCACCACGAAGACGATGAGGACTGGAACGAGCGCGGCGACGGCAGCGGCCATCTGCCACGGCCAGTTGGCGTAGTACATCCCGTGGAACGACGCCACGCCGGCCTCGACGACGCGCAGGTTCGGCGACCGCGCGATGATGAGCGGCCAGAGCAGTGACTTCCAGGAATCGATGAACGCGAAGAGCGCGACCGTGGCCAGCGCGGGGCGCGCGAGCGGTAGCGCCACGCCGGAAAAGACCTGCCACTCGGACGCGCCGTCGAGGCGCGCGGCGTCCTCCATATCGCGCGGCAGCGAAAGAAAGTACTGCCGCATCAGGAAGATGCCCCACGCCGCCACCAACTCCACCGAGACGAGGCCGGCCACCGTGTCGACGAGCCCCATCGCGTCGACGATCAGGAACCGCGGCACCAGCAGCGCAATGCCGGGAATCATCAGCGTGCCCAGATACACGGCAAAGAGCGGTGTGCGCCCTGCAAAGCGGTGCCTCGCAAACGAGTAACCGGCCATCGCCGCCGTGACCACCTGCCCCGTGACGGTCGCGGCGGCCAGCAGCAGCGAGTTCCTGAAGTAGATGCCGAACGGCAGCGCCGTGAGCGCTTCGGTGAAGTTCGCAAAGCGCGGGGAGGCCGGCAGAAGCGGCGGCGGCGCCTGATAGACCTCGAACTCGTCCATCAGCGCGGTGGAGAGCATCCAGAGAAACGGCGCCACCATGAGAAGTGCCAGCCCGACGGCGGCACCGTAGCCAACAACGCGACGCAGGCGCGGCTCAGGCATCGGCCGGCTCTCCCTTGACCACGCGCCACTGCAGCGCCGTGAGCGCCAGCAGCAGCCCGCACAGCACCACACTCATCGCGGCCGCAACGTCGAAGCGTCGGAACTCCCACGCCGTCTGGTAGATGCGGTACACCAACACGTCGGTGGCGTGGGCGGGGCCGCCCTCCGTCATCACGTAGACCAGCGTGAAGCCGTGGAACGACCAGATGATGCCCGTCAGCAGGAGATAGGTCGACACAGGGCGCAGCATCGGCCAGACGACGAGCCGGAAGCGCTGCCAGGCATTGGCGCCGTCGAGGCGCGCCGCCTCCAACAGTGACGCGGGAATCGCCTGCAGCCCGGCGAGATAGACGACCATCATATACCCGAGCTGCCCCCACGCGCTCACCAGCATCAGCGCGGGCAGCGCGGTGGCGGGGTTGCCGAGCCAGTCGATACGCGGCAGGTGCATCGCGACGAGTGCCGCGTTCAGCAGCCCGAAGTCGCGATGCAGCAGCCACTGCCAGACGAGCGCAATAGCGACCGTCGACGCCACGTACGGCAGAAAGACCACGACGCGCAGAATCTTGATTCCCCGCAACGGCTGGTCGAGCACCAGCGCCGTGCCCAGCGCCGCGACCATGGTCGCGGGGACGTAGAGCGCGTAGACAAGGCCGTTGCGGAGCGCTCGCCAGAAGAGCGAATCAGCGCCGAGTTCGCGGAAATGCGCGAGTCCAACAAACGGCCGATCGCTCGCCAGCAGGTCCCAGTCATGCACGGAGATCCAGAGCAGGAATCCAACCGGCGCGATGGTGAAGACGACGAGGTGCGCCAGACTCGGCGCAATGAAGGCCCACGCGCCAACCGTCTCGCGCACGCGTGCCGGCCGCTCCGCATTGGCCGCGTGCCACCGAATGCCCCACTGCGCCAGCAACCCGCCAGTGGCGAGCAACGACAGCAGCAGCGTGGCAAAACCCAGAGAGGGCGGTGCGAGCGCCAATCGCGCCGCGTCAGCGGGTGGCGTCGCTGCAGGAGCCAGCGCCGTCGCGGCCGCGGCGATCCGTCCAGTCACCCACAGCACGGCGGCCGCGCTGGCCGTGGCCTGCACCGCCGTGATGCGGCGTTCCGTCCACGCGCGCCACCGTGCCCCGGCGAGCACCGCCGCGGCGACCACCAGCACGCCGAGTGCTACGGGGAACAGCACACCGACGAGCCGCTCCCCTGCGCGGGCGGGCATTGCCACCGCGCCAATGATGTCCCAGTCATCGGCGTCCTTGACGGGCGCGGTGACCAGCGTGCCAACGGTTCCTCGCACCACCAGCGGCGTCTCTTCCCCGCGTACCGCGGCGGCGGCGCGCGCATTGAGTCCGGCGGGCCATGCCGGAACGGGAACGCGCCCCTTCGACTGCCGCGCCGCGGCCAGCGCCTCCTGACTGCGGGCCGCGTGATCGACCGCCCGTAGCGTGCGCCACGCCACGCCCGCGCTGGCGACGCCCCAGAGCAGCGCGACGGCAAGCGCCGCGTGTCGGTGCGCACGCGTCATCGACGCAGCACGCCGTCCACGGCCGTTGCCGCGCCACGCGCGGCGTCCCGCACCGAGACGCGCTCAACCACCACGCGGTCGATCAGGTCCATCATCGCCTTCTCGACTTCGCGATACTGCGCCACGCGTGCTCCCCAGGGGACGCCGCCATACGGCACCTGCCAGAGGAAGTCCATCTCCATCCCGGTCGCGTCCTTCGCAGCCGACTCGTAAGCCACGGTGAGCAGCGTGGGGATTTCGAGCCCAGACGCGGCACGCCGGCGCTGCGCGTCGGCCCGCACCATCCACGCGGCCAGTTCGACGGCCAGCTTGCGGTGTGGCGTATTGAACGGCACGGCCCACCCGCTGGCAAAGAGCGGCGTCTTCACTTGATGGCCCTGCGTGCGCGGCACCGACACGACCCCCAGTTGCACACGCCCCTGCTCGAGGTACCGGCGCATACGCGGAATCATCCAGTGGCCACTGGTGAGCAGCCCAAGCCGTCCGCTGTAAAAGAGCCGCTGCTCGAAACCGAGCGCGCCCCCGGCCGTGTTTGGCGGCGGCGCGAATCCGCGCCGCGGAAGATCGGTCAGGAAGGTGAGCGTGCGCTCCGCCGCCGGCGCGTCGATCGCGCCGGTGGCACTCCGCCCGTCGGGCGTCAGCACATCGGCGCCGGCGCTCCAGAGCCACGCCTGCCACGCGTAGAGCCGCCGGTCGAGCACCGTCCCCCACTGGTCCACGGCCCCGTCGCCGTTGGTGTCTCGCGTCAGCGCCTTGACCGCCGCCAAAAACTCGTCCTGCGTCCAGCCGTTCTTGGGCGGGGCAAGCCCCGCCTTCGCGAACAGCTCCCGGTTGTAGTAGTAGACCATCGGCGAGAAGCCCTTGGGGAAGGCGAGCAACGCGCCATTCACGCGGAAGGGCTCCACCACCTGCGGGAAGAACAGCCCCAACTGCACGCCGACCCGCTCGGCGAACGGCTGCAGGTCCAGCACCACGTTGCGCGCGGCGAACGCGGCGACGTCGATTCCATCGAGCAGAAAGACATCGGGCGGCGAGCCCGCGCCAATGGAGGTCAGCACTTTCTCGCGGTATTCCGCGTTGTTCGACACCGGGTCGTTGACGATCTTCACGCCCGGGTGCGACTGCTCGAACGCCCGGAACTCCACCGCGTCGATGGCGTTTTCTTCCGGACTCTGCCACGAGGTAATGCGGAGCGTCACCGCCTCGTCCTTGCGGCAGGCGCCCA
>JARIEY010000204.1 GCA_031127085.1 Gemmatimonadota bacterium
GGAACGCGACTACTTCGATGCGGACTCGTGCTGCGTCGCCGCGGCGGCTGCCGCCGCCCCGGCCCCTGCGCCGTTACTCACGCGGCGGCCGAACACGCGCGACCACGTGAGCGTGGATCCCACCCAGATCTTCGACGTCGAGTGACGCGTGGGCGTGGCGGCATGCGTGTTGTGGTCGTTGCCGAGCACCACGTGCAGCGCGGGGGCCACAGACACGAGCCCGACGCCGAACGACGTGCCAGCGGAGAAGTCGGCATGCGTGAACCCGCGCTTGGCGAAGTAGCCTAGCGCATCGCCATCGCCGACCGACTGCCCAAGATTCCAGCCGGAAAGCGCCCCAACCTTGAAACGCCCCAACTCATGGCTCACGCCGACCTCGGCGTACACGCCGCGCACCTTGCGGACGTCATGCCAGACGGCGAGCGACGGGGCAAACGGGGCGTCAAACGCCGCCTTGGCGTAGACCTCGAGCGTGTTGGCCGCCGAGGTCGTGCCCAGCGTATTCGGAAACGAGTACGTCGTCGCGCCAAACGTGAGCGCTGCCCGTTTCGCCGGCACGCCGGCCTCGACGAACAGGTCGTATTCCGCGAGCCCCGCGTGCTCGCCGCCGTTCTCACTGATGTCCCGCTCGGCGTTGTCATAGCGCCCGCCTTCGAGACTCGCCCACACGCCGGAGGTGACGGTCACCTTCCGCAGCGGAAATGCGACAATGACATCGGGCTGGAGGACCGGACGGTTCGTCGTGGTAATGCCGCGCCACTGGTACTGGCTGTTGAGTGCGGCGTCACTGGTCACCGAGACCTGGGCAGTCGCGCTGGCGGAGAGGGCCAACAAGGCGATCCACACGCATCGTGCGTGCACAGTCATCGATCCTCCTGATCGAAGAGGGGAGTGCGGAGAGTTCCCCCGGAGCATCGACCCGGACACGAACGGACTTGAGAAACAACAGAGAGACTACAGACGAACAACAGAGAGACAACAGACAGCTTCTCTGTTGTCTCTCTGTTGTTCGTCTGTAGTCTCTCTGCCCTTTCTTACTCTTGGTCTTCTCGGTTCCCGCAGATCCGGTCCAGATCCTCCAGCCCTACCAGCACGTCGCGCGGTTTGCTGCCGTCGGGCGGACCGAGCACGCCCGCCAGATGGAGCTGGTCGATGACCCGCGCCGCGCGCCCGTAGCCGATCTTGAGTCGGCGCTGCAGCAGCGAGGTGGAGCCGCCCTGGTTCTGGATGCAGACCTCGGCCGCTTCGCGGAAGAGCTTGTCGCGATCGCTGTCGTCGCCCTCGCTCTCCTGCCCTGCCCCGGCCTCCAGCGCCTCCTGCTGGCGCACGCGCTCCAGGATGTCCTGCTCGTCCTCGCTCATATCCACGTGCATGATGCCCGCCGCTTCGAGCGCGGCTTTGCGCGCCTCGCGACGGTCGGCGTACCAGTGCATCAGCCGTTCCGTGTCCTCATTGCTCAGGAACGCGCCCTGCAGACGCGCCGGCTCGCTCTTGCCCGGCGGGATGAAGAGCATGTCGCCGTTGCCGAGCAGTGACTCGGCCCCCATGCCGTCGATGATCGTGCGGCTGTCCACCTGGCTCGCCACACGGAAGGCAATGCGCGACGGGAAGTTGGCCTTGATGAGCCCGGTGATGACGTTCACGCTGGGCCGCTGCGTGGCGAGGATCAGGTGAATGCCAATGGCGCGCGCCTTCTGCGCGAGCATCGCCAGCGGCGTCTCGACCTCGGCCGCACAGGTCATCATCAGGTCGGCCAGTTCGTCGATGACCACGACGATATACGGCAGGACGCTGCCCTTGTATTCCCGATCCTCGAATGCGACGCTCGGGTCCTTGGGCTTCAGCAGCCGCGCGCCATCGCGCACCTTCTGATTGAAGTCCTGAATGTTGCGCGCGCCGTTGGCGGCGAGCAGCTGATAGCGCTCCTGCATCTCGAGCACGGCCCACTTGAGCATCGAGGCCGCGTCGCGGTTGTCGGTCACCACCTTGTGGCGCAGATGCGGGAGCACGTTGTACACGCTGAGCTCCACCATCTTGGGATCAACCATCAGGAAACGCAGCGTCTTTGGCGTGTGCCGGTAGATCAGTGACGTGATGATGGTGTTCACGCAGACCGACTTGCCGCTGCCCGTGGCGCCAGCGATGAGCAGGTGCGGCATCTTGGCGAGATCTGCCACCACGGCGCGCCCTTCGAGGTCCTTGCCGAGTGCAATCGGCAGCGCGAGCGGCTTGCCCTGATAGTCGCGGCTCTCGAGCATCTCGCGGAAGATCACCATCTCCGGAGACGGATTGGGCACCTCAATGCCCACCGCCCCCTTGCCCGGAATCGGCGCCACGACGCGAATCGAGGCCGCGCGCATCGCCAGCGCGAGGTCGTTGGCCAGGTTCGCAAACTGCCGCACCTTCACGCCGGGGGCCGGCTCAATCTCGAACTGCGTCACCGTGGGGCCGCTAGTCCGGCCCACGAGCTCGCCGTCCACACGGAACGTGCGAAGCGCTTCCATCAGCTTCAATCCGGCCGCGTCGAGCTGCGCCTTGCCGGCATCGACGTTGCGAGCGGGCGGCAACGACAGGAGTTCGAGTGACGGCAGCTCGTCGGCGAGCGGATCGACCAGCTCGCTGGCGTCGATTTCGTCAGCCACGGCTTCGTCGCGCGACTTCTTCTTCCCCTTCTTGTCGGGCTTGGCAGGCGTCGGCTCGATCAACTCAAACGCCGCATCGTCGGGCGCGGCCTGCGCCACGGCGGCAGCCGGTGCGAGCCCTTCCATCAGCGACAAGTCGAGCGCCGGCATCTCCGCGGCAGGCGGCTCCATCTGCTCGGCCTTGGTGATGGCAGCATCGGCTGCGGGCTTGGGCGGCGCCGACTGCCCAAGGATCGCACGAATGGGATTCCAGTTGAGCGCCACGGCCGACAGCGCACTGAGCGCGAGCGCCACCACCACCCAGGCGCCGCCATTGCCGATCGCCTTCACCAGATAGAACGCGGCGAACGCGCCCCACAGGCCGGCCAGCGGGTCGAGATCCGCTGAGCCAAACTGCCCGCGGGCGAGCGACGCGATGACCGGGACGAGCACCGCAAGTCCGATCGTGAAGGTCAGCCAGCGACGGTCGTCGGTGTCGCGAATGCGCCCCAGGAGCCGCAGCGCGTGGACCGCCGGAATGAGCGGCACGATAGCGGCCGCGAGTGCACCCGCCAGCGTGAGAACGCTCCACCGCAAGCAGGCACCAACGGGTCCAAAGACCGAGCCGGCGTCTGCGCAGCTCGCCGACTGATAGGCCGGCGGTGCCACGAGAGCGCCGACAATGAACACGGCGCCGAGCAGGAGGGCGATGCCGCCGATTTCGCGCTTCAGATGTTCACGTCGCGCCAACTTGGCGAACTGCTCGGGGGTCGGTGCGTCCGGATCGGCTTTGGCCTTCCGGCGCGCACGTTCGCCCTGCACCGGCTCGCCGATATCGGCCTCGGTCACCGGCGCGCGACGGCGCGCGCGGGGCGGCGTATAGTCTTCGTCCTCGGCCCGCGGCGCACGCGTGCGGCGCGGGTTGGGGACCACATCCAGATCATCCAGCGACGAATCGTCCGTCGCGCCAGCGCGGGACGACTTCGAGCGCGTCGAGCGCGCCGCAGGCTTCGAGGTCGGATCCAAATCCGTGGTCCCGGAGCCATCGTCCGTGCCGAGCGTCGCGGAAGAGCCGCGCGAAGTCTTCGCCATAAGCCTCGTGGATGCACGCGCTCGCGCGCGCGCCGTCATTCATCGTGAGCGCGTCGCCCAGGGTGCGGCGGAGGCGCGCTACGAGGTGCCCCGCACAGGCGGCATCCTCCAACGCGAATCCTCCCTCGCGCCCGGAACAGGCAACGGCAACAACCGCATCCTCCCCGAGCCGTGGCGCGAGGAGGGCTGCGACTGCCGAGAGATTGACGGGTGAGGCCAAGAGCAGGTCACGGTGCGGCGCCCGCTCCGTGGGGGGTGGCGCCGCCGGGCGCCTCGGCGCCAGGGCCGTAGCAATGGCCCGGGTGCCGTTGGTGGTGGTCCAGGCGATATCGCGTCCCCGCACTGCCGCCGGCGTGAATTCGAGGGGCGAGTTCCCCAGGTCGAAACCGGGCAGCTTCACCGCCTGCCGTTCACCCGCCAACAGCGTGCCGGGACGATACCCAGCCACCGCCCGGGCCTGTTCCACCGTCTCACAGGTCGCAATGGAACGCGCGCCCGCCGCGAGCGCGTAGGCGGCGCTCGACGTGAACCGGAGGACGTCGATGACGACGACGACGTCCGCCGCGACCGGCTCGGGAAGCAAGTAGACGTGCAGCGGCATACGGGAATCTGGCGCCCGCGCGGCCTACCGACCACCGCGCCGTGCCGCGCGCTACGGCTCGAAGAGGTCCTTCCCCTCGACTTCCAGGAACTTCGTATGCACGTCGCCGCGCACGAAGTCGGGGTGGCTCATCACCTTGCTCAGGAACGGAATCGTCGTCGTCACGCCCTGCACGATGAACGTGTCGAGCGCCAGCCGCATCTTGGCCAGCGCCTCAGCGCGGTCAACACCGTGCACAATCAGCTTGGCGATCATCGAATCGTAGAACGGCGGAACCGTGTACCCCGCGTAGGCGTGCGTATCCACGCGCACCCCGTTGCCGCCTGGGAGGTGGAAGACCTCGATCTTGCCCGGCGACGGCTGGAAGTTGCGGAACGGGTCTTCGGCGTTGATGCGGCACTCGATGACGTGCCCGCGCATCGGCGGCGTTTCCTTCACCTTCAGCGCCTCGCCGGCCGCGACGCGGATCTGTTCCTTCACCAGATCCACCCCGGTGATCATTTCCGTCACGGGATGCTCCACCTGAATGCGGGTGTTCATCTCCATGAAGTAGTACGATCCGTCGGTGTCGAGCAGCATCTCGATGGTGCCCGCTCCCACGTAGTCGATCGCCTTGGCGCCAAGCACCGCAGCCTCGCCCATCCGCTCGCGCAGCGCCGGCGTCATCGCCGGCGACGGCGATTCTTCAATCAACTTCTGGTGGCGCCGCTGCACCGAGCAGTCGCGTTCGCCCAGGTGAATCACGTTGCCGTGCGTGTCGCCCAGAATCTGAAACTCGATGTGGCGCGGCCGGCGCAGATACTTCTCCACGTAGACGTCGCCATTGCCGAACGCCGACAGGGCCTCGGAACGCGCCATCTGAAACGCACGCGCGAACTCGTCGGCGTCGTTGGCCACGCGCATTCCCTTGCCACCGCCGCCCGCCGCCGCCTTGATGATCACCGGGAACCCGATCTTCTCGGCGAAGCCCAGTGCCTCGTCCACATCCTCGACCGGCCCCGGGGTGCCCGGCACCACGGGCACGCCGTTCTCAATCATCTTGGCGCGCGCCGCGGCCTTGTCACCCATCATCCGGATCTGCTGCGGCGTCGGTCCAATGAACGTGATGCCGCTCGCCGCGCAGGTCTCGGCGAACTCCGCATTCTCGGCGAGGAAGCCGTAGCCCGGGTGAATGGCGTCGGCACCGGTGATTTCGGCGGCCGCGATCAGGCGCGGAATCCGCAGGTAGCTTTCGCGCGCCGGCGCCGGGCCGATGCAGACGTCGTCGTCGGCGAAGCGCACGTGCAGCGACTCGCGGTCGGCATCGCTGTACACGGCCACCGTCTGGATGCCGAGTTCACGGCAGGCCCGGATGACGCGCAGCGCAATTTCGCCACGGTTGGCGATGAGAACTTTCTTAAACACGGAGAAGGATGGCGGAAGGCGGATGGCAGATGGCAGAGGAAGGCGGCCACGGGG
>JARIEY010000205.1 GCA_031127085.1 Gemmatimonadota bacterium
GTTACAGCACCGCCACGCGGCGTTTGTACTCGGCGAGCGCCGCGTCCAGCCGCTCGCGCGCCGTCGTATCGCCCGGCACGTTGTGCGACGGATGGATATGCAGCTGGACGCCACGATCGGCGAGAATTTCCGCGACCGTCGCAATGGTCATCCAGACCGTCGTGACGAACGCCAGCGTTGAGAGCGGGCCAATCTTGTCGAAGTGATTCTTGAGTGGCACCGAGGCATCGACCGCGGGGACGCAGGTGTCGATGGTCACGTCGGCCAGGTCGAAGATCGTCTTGCCGCACGAGTGGCGCGTCACCTTGCCCTGTGCCTCAGCGGCGGAACCGCAGACGACCACCTGCATCCCCCGCGCCTTGGCCTCCAGCGCCACGTCGATGTTGACCGCGTTGATCCCCGTGTGCGAGAAGATCCACATCGTGTCGCGCGGGTCAAACGCGTACCCCTTCATGATGGCCACGCCGTAGCCCTCGGCGCGCTCGAGGTAGAGGAACTGCTGAATGCCCATCTGCCCGGTGATGTTGGTGAAAAACGTCATTGGCAGTTCGATCATCGGGTGGAAGCCGACGAAGCCGCCAATGCGCGGATACATCTCCTCCACCGGAATCGTAGCGTGGCCACAGCCGAACGTGTGCACCCAACGCCCGGCGGCGATGGAGTCGGCCATCAGACCGGCGGCGCGGCGGATGGCGTCCTGCTGGGTCCGCTCGATGGCGCCCATGACCTCGCGCGCGTTGTCGAGCCACTGTAGAGCAAGCATCGGAATCTCCGGAGCGCTCGCGGCACGCGCGAGTCGCACGGCGAGGGAGTGGGTGAACGGTCATCTTCGGGCGCCACAAGAGGCCGGCGCGCCATCACGAAGCAATTCTAGGCGTGCATTTACCCCCGGCTAGGGGCGTTTGTCACCACCCCGGGTGGGAACTCGGGCGAGCCTGACGCCCCACAACGTTTCCTGCCTGAAAGCCGTTCTCATCTATACTTGCGGCGTTGGATGGCAGATGGCATGCTTTTCGCCGCTTCCACAGTTCGTGCCGTGCAGGCACCGCCACGTACCCTTTCTGGTGCATCTTCATGAGTTACCGTAAAGTCCTGTACTGTCTCGCGGGCCTCGGCTGGGCGGTGATCGCGCCCAGCCTGCTCAGCGCACAAGGAACCCAAGGAACGATCACGGGGCGCGTCGTGGAGGTGGGCACCAATCAGCCCGTTCCCTCCGCCCAGGTGATGGTCCTCGGCTCTCCGGCGGCCACCCTCACGAACGCGGAGGGACAGTTCACATTGCGGGGCGTCCTCGCCGGCACCGTGACCGTGCGCACGCTGCGCATCGGCTACGCCGAATCGAGGCAGCAGGCCACGGTGACCGCTGGCCAGAGCGTGACCGTCAACTTTACCATCTCGCCGGTCCCCGCCTCGCTCAGCGCCGTTGTCACGACGGCCACGGGTGATCAGCGGCGTGTCGAAGTGGGCAACGCCATCGCTCAGGTGTCGGCGGCCGACCTCACGAAGACGCTGGCCATTACGAACGTCGGCGACCTGCTCGGCAACCGCGCGGCGGGCGTGGCCGTTTTTGGCGGCACCCAGCCGGGCGCGGGCATTCGTATCCGCATCCGCGGCACCAGCTCGATGTCGCTGTCCAACAATCCGATCTATTTCATCGACGGCATCCGCGTCGAGGGGACGACCGGGTCGTCGACCGTCAGCGTCGGCGGCACGCTCCCGAGCCGCGTCGGTGACCTGAACCCGGAGGAGATCGAGAACATCGAAATCGTCCGCGGCCCGTCGGCCGCCACGCTGTACGGCACCGACGCAGCGAACGGCGTGATCGTGATCACCACCAAGAAGGGTGTGGCCGGCAAGCCACAGTGGACGTATTACACCGAGCAGACGTCCGTCAGCGATCGTAATGACTACCCGACGGCTTATACCGGCTGGCGCACGGGGACGACGACGTCGACGCGCACGACCACGTCGAATGCGAACGCCGTCTTCTGCATGTTGAGCGCAGTGTCGGCAGGCACCTGCGTGCAGGACAGCCTGACGACGTACGACATGACGGCCGACAAGGACGCCACGCCGTTCGGCACCGGCTATCGCTACCAGCACGGTCTCCAGGTGCGCGGTGGATCGGATGCGGTGCGCTACTTCCTCCACGCCGAGGTCGAAAATGAAGACGGCGTGACCAAGGTGCCCGAGTTTGAGAAGCGGTACATGGCCGCGCGGGGGCTCCGGCTCTCCTCGGACCAGCAGAACCCCGGCGGCGTCGCCAAGATCACGACACGCGCCAATCTGAACATCGCGCTCTCGCCGCAGGCCGACCTCGCGGTCAGCGCCGGCTACATCTCGCAGGAGATCAAGCTGCCACGCAGCGACGACAGCGGTACGCCCGGCATTGCCGCCAACATCTTTGGTGGGCCGGGCATGAAGTACAACACCAACTCGGCCGGCGACACGCTGTACGGCTGGCGCGAGTTCACGCCGCGCAGCATCTACCAGGCACAGACCACGCAGGGGATCGAGCGCTTCATCACGTCGATGTCGGCGAACTGGCGTCCGTTTGCCTGGGTGGCGATGCGCGCGAATGCCGGCGTCGATTTCATCGGGCGCACCGACAAGCAACTCTGCCGCTTCTCGCAGTGCCCGAGCATCACCGACAAGCTTGGCTTCAAGATTGACAACCGCACGAACTTCTTCACGTACACCGTGGACGGCAGCGCGACGGCCACGCGGACGCTCAGCAAGTCGGTGGAGTCCAAGACGACGGCGGGCGTGCAGTTCTACCGCAACACCTTCGATGCCAACTACGCGACGGGGCTCACGCTTCCGCCGGGCGCTGTGCAGGTGACGGCCGCGGCCACGGCGCAGGCAGCGGAAGCCACGTCGGAGAGCCGCACGCTGGGTGCGTATGTCGAGGAAGGGATCGCATGGCGCGACCGTGTGTTCGTCACCGGCGCCGTACGCTCCGACCGCAACAGCGCATTCGGCGCAAACTTCAAGACCGTGTTCTACCCTAAGTTGTCGGTCTCGTGGGTGCTCTCGGACGAGGAGTTCTTCCCCAAGCTCGGCTGGGTCAATCAGATCCGCCTGCGCACGGCCAGCGGTGCGGCCGGCGTTCAGCCAGGCACGACCGACGCCGTGCCGTTCTATTCCGCGACCGCGTTCCGCGGCGAGAGCGGCGACGTGCCGGCCCTGGTGTACACCACGCTCGGCAATCGCAACCTCAAGCCCGAGCGGTCCACGGAGTACGAGCTGGGTATCGACGGCACGTTCTGGAATAGCCGCATCGTCTCGGAGTTCACGTACTACAGCAAGCTCTCGACAGACGCGCTTGTCAGCCGCATCCTGCCGCCGTCGCTGGGCACCGGCGCCACCGCGCGCCTGGAGAACGTCGGCGAAGTCAAGAACGCCGGCCTCGAAGCCTACCTGCGCGCCGACGTCATCAAGCGCGACGAGATTGGCTGGGACATGACGTTCAATGGGTCGATCAACGAGAACAAGCTGGTGACGCTCAACGGGCTCCCGAACATCGTCATCTCGTCGACCCTGCAGAATCGCCAGGGCTATCCGCTGAACGGCTGGTGGTCGCGCCAGCTGAAGAGCTTCCGCGACAAGAACGGCGACGGCATCATCACCTACAACGCCGACACGACGCTGAGCGAGATCGCCGTCACCGACACGAGCGTCTTCCTGGGCAACCCGCTGCCGAAGTACGAGTTCGTAATGACGCAGGGCGTGGAGTTCTGGAAGCGCCGCATTCGCGTGGCCGCCCAGCTGGACTACAAGGGCGGATTCAAGATCTACAACAACACCGAGCGCATTCGCTGCGCCAGCCGCAACAACTGCGAGGCGCTGTTTGACAAGCGGGCGTCGCTGGAAGATCAGGCGCGCGTCATCATGGTGCGCGAGCACCCGAGCCGCTCGGTCGCGGGCTTCATCGAGGATGGCGACTTCATCCGCTTCCGCGAGCTCTCCGTCAACGCGAACCTGCCGAACACCTGGGCCCGCTCGCTGCGCGCCAAGAGCATGTCGGCCACGGCGGCCGTGCGCAATCTCGGCGTCCTGTGGACCAAGTACGGCGGCCTCGACCCCGAAGCGTTCGGCACGACGGGCGACGCCCCCTCCTCGTTCCAGGCGTTTGGTCCGCCGACGTACGTCACGTTCCGCTTCACCTTCGGCGTCTAACCGGAGAGCGCCCGAATGTCAGTGTCATCCCTGTTCAGCGCGCTCCGGTCTCGCCTGCCGCGTCCTGCGGCGCGGACCTTTGCGCCCGTCCTTGCCGCCTTCGTTCTGGCGGCGTGCAATCCCACCGATGTGCTCGAGGTCACGGACCCCGACATCATCAACCCGAGCGACATCTCCTCGCCCGCCGGCGCGGACGCCGTCCGCCTTGGCGCGCTGGCGCGCTTCAACTCCGCGACGAGCGGCGACGAAAGCCTGCTCCAACTCGGCGGACTGTTGTCCGACGAGTGGAACAACGGCGACTCGTTCATCGCGCGTCAGGAGATCGACCAGCGCGTGATCACGCGCGAGAACTCGTTCCTGCTGGCGGCGACGCGCGTGCTGATGCGGGCGCGCCTCTCGTCCGAGCAGGCGCTCGGCCTGCTGCGCAAGTACAGCCCCACGGCGCCGGCCTATCAGCTCGCCGAGATGTACCTGGTGCAGGCGTATCTGGAGAACCTCGCGGCCGAGCACTTCTGCAGCGGCGTGGTGTTCTCCACGGTCGTGGACGGCGTGGAGATCTACGGCGCGCCGATGACGACCGTGGCCGTGTACGCGCGGGCGCTGGCCCACGCGGATTCCGGCCTCGCGCTCATCACCGGCGCCACCACGAATGACGTGCGCGTCAAGTCGGCGCTGCAGATCACGAAGGGACGCATCCTGCTCAACCAGAACAACGCAGCCGGGGCGGCGGCGGCCGTGGCCGGCGTCGCCACGTCGTTCCAGTACCTGCAGTACCACGCCCAGACGACGACCAGCAACACCTACTGGACGCTCGGCAACATCGCCGGCCGCTACAGCGTGTCGACGAACGAGGGGATCAACGGCCTGAACTTCGCGACGGCCAATGATCCGCGGGTCCCGACCTGCCAGGGGAATGACGCCGTCTGCAAGGTGATCGGTGCCACGCGGGCGAACCGCGACGACCTGAGCACGCCGTTCTGGGTGCAGCGCATCTGGCCGGCGCGCGAGTCGTCCGTGGCGATCCTGAGCGGCGTCGAAGCCCGCCTGATCGAGGCGGAGGCGCAACTGGCGGCCGGCAACACCGGCGGCTCGCTGACCACGCTGAACGCCCTCCGCGCGACCGTGCCCGGGCTCACGCCGCTTGTCGACGCCGGCACCACGACGGCGCGCGTGGACCAGCTCTTCCGCGAGCGGGCGTTCACGCTGTTTGGCCGCGGCACCCGCACGGGTGACATGCGCCGCCTGATCCGGCAGTATGGCCGCTCGGCGACGTCGGTCTTCCCCACGGGCTCGTGGCACAAGGGCGGCAGCTACGGATCGGACGTCAACTTCCCGATTCCGTTCGCCGAAACCAACAATCCCACCTCGGGCGCGGGCGTCTGCATCGACCGCAACCCGTAGCAGGCGGCGGGTGGATTGACGCAAACGGCCGGCGAGCATTGCTCGCCGGCCGTTTGCGTTGCGTGAACACCTGTCGCTGCGCTGATGCCGGGGCCGGGAATCGAACCCGGATGGGATTGCTCCCGAGGGATTTTAAGTCCCTTGCGTCTAGCCAGTTTCGCCACCCCGGCGGGACTACGATTGAT
>JARIEY010000020.1 GCA_031127085.1 Gemmatimonadota bacterium
CGCGCGCCCGCTGGCGATGCAGCGAGTCGATTTCCGCGTTCAGCGCCCCGTCGTCCCGCAACCCGAGTTCGGCGTCCGACGGAGGGCGCCGCGTCCCCGCCGGCGCGCCGCCGGCTCCCACGCTCCCCGCCCCCGCCGAGGCGGCCTTGAGCTGCGTGAGCATCTCGTCGTAGTCGCGACGCGCAAGCGCCGCCTCGGCTTCCTGCGCCTCGAGCTTGCGTTCCAGCACGGCAATGCGCTCGCTGTGCTGCACCTCGAACTTCTCGGCGATCGCCACGGTCTCCGCGTCGTTGATGCCCGCCGCCAGCCCTTTGCGCCGCGCCACCGTCTCAAGCCCCTGACGCTCCACCTCGAGTTTGCGGCGCGTCACCGCCACCCCCTCCTCCAGGTCCTCGACACCCAGCTTGGCCGAAACCAGCGCCTGCTTCATGTCATTGATGACCGCGCGGCGGTCGCCGGGGTGCACGCGGCCGCCCAGCAGGTCCTCGATCGTCGATTTCAGGGATTCAAACACGGCGTGTCCGGCTAAAGGTCAGGCGTGGGTCGCGGCACGCGCGGTGCGTCGGTACGGCGGCGCGCTGCCATCCATTACGTTACTGCACAGCGGCGGTTCCGTCAGGCCACCCGCGCGAGCGCCGCTCACTTTCGGGCCGCAGCGGCCGATACTCATAAGTGCCTGCCGCATTCGCGGTTCGGCGACCTCCGCCCGGCGCCCGCCCTCGATGACCGCATCCGACTTTTCGAGCTTTCCCATCCGCGAAGGCGGCAGTGTGCCTCGCGACCTCATTCTGCCGCACGCCGATGCGCTGATGCGCGGACACGGGATTTCGCTGAAAATGCTGGCCGCCCGCGGCGGCATCTCCGTCTTCGAGATGCTCCTGCTTCTCCCGCCGCTCGACAACGCCGACACGGCAACACACCGCTCCAACGTCTGCGACCTGACGCTGAATCAAGCGTTGGCAGCCCTCCAGACTCAGCTCAACGCATACCACAAGCGCAAGGAAGAAGAAGCAGAAGCCGAGATGCTGAAGATGATGGAAGAAGGGGCGGCCTGACCGGCCGCCCTTCGTGTATAGATTCCGCGCATGTCTTCGCCGCTCATCGCCCTCACGGCCTCGTCACGCACGCCCGCGCGCGGTGAAGCCAAAGTGGGGGTCAACGACGCCTACGTCCGTGCGCTCCAGAGCGTCGGGCTGATTCCGCTCATCATCCCGCCCTCGCTCGGTCCCGACGACGCCCGCGCGCTCGTGGCACGCGTTGACGGCGTCTTGCTCTCGGGCGGCGAGGACGTCGATCCCGCGCGGTACGCCGCGGCACGCCACCCGCTGACGCAGGCGGCGCATCCCGGGCGCGACGCCACCGAGATCGCGGTAGCGCTCGCGGCGCGCGAGGCCGGTCGCCCAACACTGGCCATCTGCCGCGGCCTCCAGCTGCTCAACGTCGCATTCGGAGGGACGCTGGTGCAGGACCTCGGCACCGAACGCCCGGAGGGCCTGGTACATCCGCGGGACGATGCGCGGGACGAACGCGTCCACGCCGTCTCGATCGCCGCCGGCACACGACTCGCGACGATCGTCGGCGCCCGCGAGATCACGGTGAACTCTCTGCACCATCAGGCCATCGATCGCGTCGCCCCATCGCTGCGGGTCGCGGCACATGCGCCGGACGGCATCGTTGAGGCGGTGGAGAGCACCGACGACTGGTGGGCCGTGGCGGTGCAGTGGCATCCGGAGGAGCTGATGCACGACCCCGAGCCGTGGGATCGCGCCATCTTCGCCGCATTCGCTGGCGTGTGCGGCGGCCGGCAGTCACCGCCACGCACGCCACCGCTCCGCGCCTGACGGCCACGGCGCCATATTTAGGCGTGCGCATTCTCCATCTCGACAGCGGCCGCCACTGGCGCGGCGGTCAGCGGCAGGTCTTCCTGCTCGCCGCCGCGCAGCGCGAGCGCGGAGGTGAGCCACTCGTTGTCGCCGCGCCGCACTCGCCGCTCGCCGGCCGGCTGAAAACGCTCGGCATCGCCAGCGCCGCGGTCTCAATGCGCGCCGACTTCGACGTCATCGCGATGCTGCGCGTGCGGCGCATCATCTCGCGGTGGTGCCCCGATGTCGTGCACGCCCACGATGCCCGGGCGCACGCCATCGCGATGGGCGCGCTGGTCGGCCTCTCGCTGCCGCTCATCGTCACGCGCCGCGTTCCGTTTATTCCCAAGGGACGCCTCAAGTACGGCACGCGGGTCGCGCACTTCATCGCCATCAGTCACGCGGTGGGTGATGCCCTGCAGGCCGGCGGCGTCGCCCCCGAACGACGCACCGTCGTCTACTCCGGCGTCCCGGCGCCGACGGCGGGCGCCGCCCGCGACTGGCGCCAGGAAGCGGGCTGGCCCGCGCACGTGCTGCTCTGCGGCGTGGTAGGGGCAATGACCGCCGAGAAAGGCGTGGAGCAGCTGCAGGCCATCGCGCGACAGCTTCCACCGGACGTGCGAGACCGCGTGCGTCTCGTGCTGCTCGGCGGCTCCGCCGTTGGCCCCGACAGCTTTGGCGGCGTGGCCGCCTACCGCGCGGGCTTCGTGGATGCCATCCACAGCGCGATGGCCAGCCTCGATATGCTGTGGCACCCCTCGGGCGCTGAAGGACTCGGCACGGCCGTCATTGACGCGATGGCGCTCGGCGTCCCCCCCGTCGCCTTTGCCACCGGCGGCCTCGCCGAGCTCGTGGTGTCCGAGGCGTCGGGCCTGCTGGCGCCGCCGGGCGACACGGCCTCTTTCGCCAAAGAAGTCGTGCGAATGGCCAGCGACACCCCGCTGCGACAGCGACTCGCCGCCGGCGGTCGGGCGCGGGCGGCCGAGTTCGGTGTCGACCGGATGGTCAACGGCACTGCTACGGTGTATGAAGCGGTGCTGGCAGCGCGAGCCGGCACGGCGCTCCGGGCCCCGTAGACGCACGCCCCGCCCCGCCGGTAGCTTTCAAGATTGCGGTTCCCCTTCGCCCCTCCAGACGTCCGTGCTCTATCTCTGCATTCCGTCGCACAACGAGGCGCCCACGATCGGCGTGCTGCTGTGGCGCATCCGGAAGGTCTTCCGGGAGTTCTCGCGCGAATACGAAATCCTCGTTTTCGATGACGCGAGCACCGACGAGACCACGGCCGTGCTGGAGCCGTACCACAAGGTGCTTCCGCTCACCGTAATTCGCAGCGAACAGCGCGTGGGGTACGCCGCGGCGGTTGACGCGCTCTTTCGCGCCGCGGGGCAGCGCACCAAGTACCCGCGCCGCGACGCCGTTGTCTTGATGCAGGCCGACTTCACCGATCAGCCCGAGTCGCTCCCCGAACTCATCAAGCGGTTCGAGGGCGGGGCCGACGTGATTGTGGCCGAACCGGCCTCCGTGGCCGCCACGCCCGATCCCGTGCGAAAGCTCGCCAGCTGGGCGCGGCGCGCCGCGCGTCTCTGGCCAGTGCGCGCGCACCTCTCGGTGCCTGGCGTCAACGATCCCTTCGGCACGTTCCGCCTCTTCCGCATCACGGTGGTGCGCGACGTGGTGCGCGCCGCGGGCGACGCCCGCGTCACCGACGGACCGGTGCACGTCGCCAATCTCGAGCTGCTGCGCCGCGCCGCCTCCCTCGCGCGGCGTGTCGAGGCAGTCGCCGTCGAGCCGCGGTACGACGTCCGGCCGCGCCCTTCGCGGGTGCAAGTCTGGCCCGACCTCAAGGCGATCCTCAGCGCCGGCTGGGCGGCCCGGAAGCGACGCGCCGTCGTCACGGCGTGAGCGTCCCCCCGCGCGTTGCGCGCGGAGTGAAGCGCCGTCGGCCGCAGGCGCTCGACCGCGAGACCGGACGCCGCTCGCCCATGCGCCGCGCGGCGCGGGCGACGCTCGCCCTGAGCCTGTTCGCTGCGCTCCTGTTCCCGAGAGCGTCTCGCGCACAAGAACCGCCCCCCGCGGCGGGCCCTGTGCAGGTGCCGTGGAGCGTCGGCGAGCGTATGCGCTACGACGTGCGCTTCGGCATCATCAAAGCCGGCACCGGCGAGATGCAGGTGATGGGGATCGAGAGCATTCGCGGACGTCCGGCCTGGCACGGACGCTTCACCGTGCACGGCGGCTATCTGGCGCTGCGGGTCGACGACGTCCTCGACACGTGGATGGACCTCTCGACGCTCTCGTCCCTGCGCTTCGCACAGGACTTCAGCGAGATCGGCCGCGATCGTCAGAAGACGTTTGAGATCTTCCCCGAGAAGGCGACATACCTGCAGGTCGGAAAGAGCGAGAAACCCTCGGTCGCCCAGCCGCTCGATGACGGGTCGTTCCTGTATTTCATCCGCACGGTGCCGCTGGTGGTCGGGCAGAGCTACGAGTTCAACCGCTACTTCATCCCCGACCGCAACCCGGTGCGCATCCGCGTGCTCCGCCGCGAGCAGGTGCGCGTCCCCGCCGGCACGTTCAGCTGCATCGTCCTGCAGCCCATCATCAAGACGAAGGGCATCTTCTCGGAAAATGGCCAGGCGGAGATCTGGCTCACCGACGACGCCCGCCGCATCATGGTGCAGATGAAGACAAAGCTTCCGTTCGGCTCGCTCAATCTGTACCTGCGATCTTTCTCCGTCCCCGCCCCGGAGGGCTCCAAGTGAGCACGCCCCGCGAAGCCGACCTGTCGAAGGTGCGCACCATCCCCGTGGCGGGCCGCCCGAACAAGGTGACCGCCAGCGAGTTCGCCACGCCACCGAAGGGCGACCGCTCCTTTCGCGCGTTTGTGCAGTCGCTTCCCGATGTGCTCAAGGCGGCCGATTTCCGGCGCGTCGTCGACGCCGTGGTGGGCGCGCACCGCAGCAAGCGCGCGGTCATCGTGATGCTGGGCGGCCACGTGGTGAAGACGGGCATCGGCCCTCTGCTCGTCGACCTGATGCAGCGCGGCGTCATCACCGACCTCGCGATGAACGGATCGGCCGCCATCCACGACTACGAGATCGCGCGCTTTGGCGCGACCAGTGAGGACGTGGCCGCCGGGCTGCGCGACGGCACGTTTGGCATGGCCGAGGAGACCGGGCGCGGCCTCAATGAGGCGTTCGTTCAGGGCCAGGCGGCCGGATGGGGAATGGGCGAGAGCGTGGCCCGTGCGCTGGAGGCCGAACCAACGCTCGCACATCCCGAACTGAGCGTGATCCTCCAGGCCCACCGCCTCGGCGTCGGCGTCACGGTGCACGCAGCGCTGGGCGCGGAAATCATTCATCAGCATCCGGCAGCCAGCGGCGCGGCGATTGGAGACACCAGCCATCGCGACTTCCGCCGGCTCGCGGCGAGCATCGAACGGCTGCACGACGGCGGCGTGGTCTTGAACTGCGGAAGCGCCGTCATCATGCCCGAGGTCTTCCTGAAGGCGCTGACGGTGGCGCGCAACCTCAACGCCGGTCACCCGACAGGCTTTGTGACCTGCGACATCGACATGCAACGCCACTACCGGCCGCACGTGAACGTGGTGCAACGTCCTACGATGGCCGGCGGCGCAGGCTATGAACTGACCGGGCACCACGAGTTGATGCTGCCGTTGCTCACGTGGGCGGTGGTGGACGCCCTGGGCTGAAGCCCTGCCGCCGGGCGACCGCCTCACCCGGCACACGAAGCGCGACGGCGACAACGCATGCGGGGCGCGCTCCCAAGGGAGCGCGCCCCGCGTTCGTCTTCCCAGCCGTGGCCGATCAACCGTGGCCGATCAACCGTCGCCGATCAACCGCGGCCGATCAGCCGCGGCCCACGAGGCCGCTAGGCGTTGAACTTCTCCTCGATCTTCTTGGCCGTCTCCGGCATGAAGAGCCGCAGCACGAGATAGATGATGCCGCCAACGATGGCAATGCGCACCGCCCATCCGAGCAGAACGAAGAAAATGCCGAACAGGACGCCGAACAGGCCAAAGAAGACCTTCAGCGCGAACAGGCCCACCAGCGCAAGAGCGCCAATCCCAAAGATGGTGCGGAGCATAGAAACCTCGGTGCGGGGTGCTGTGAGCCATACGCGCGAGGGGTGCTGCAGGTTTCGAACCCCGCCTTTCGGCCTCTGGCACCAGCACCTTGGTCTGGGCGTCTATGCGCTGCAAGGGGAAGAATGTGCGTAACCGTTAAACGTCTTTATAGCGGTTATTGTAGCTGGTTTCCCTCCTCCATCCGCGCTAACTTTTCCCGTCTGCCCCGGTTCGCGGCGGCGGAGTCCCACGCCCTAGTGAGAGCATGAGCGAGCACCTATACCAGATCATGGGCCGGCACCGGGCAGAACCCCTGCCCGACCGCAAGCCATCCTGGCTGAAGGTCAAGGCGCCGGGTGGAGGCAACTACCTCCACCTCAAGAACCTGATGCGCGACCTCCAGCTCAATACCGTCTGCGAGGAAGCGCACTGCCCGAACGTCGGCGAATGCTGGCAGCACGGCACCGCCACCTTCATGATCCTCGGCGACGTCTGCACCCGGAACTGCGCCTACTGCGCCGTCGCCCACGGACGGCCGCCCAAGTTCGACGCGGCCGAGCCGGCCCGCGTTGCCGAAGCGGCCCGCAAGATGGCCCTCCGGCACGTCGTGCTCACCTCCGTGGACCGTGACGACCTCCCGGACTTCGGCGCATGGGCCTTTGCCGAGACGGTGCGCCTCATCAAGGCCGACAACCCCGAGACCTCCGTGGAGTGCCTCGTCCCCGACTTCCAGGGGAACGAAGACTCCATTCGCACGGTGCTCGAGGCCGGCCCCGACATCTACAACCACAACACCGAGACGGTGCCGCGCCTGTACAAGAAGGCGCGTCCCGGCGGACGCTACGAACGCGTGATGGAGATCTTCCGCACCGCCAAGCGTCTGGCCCCCCACATTCCCACCAAGACCGGCGTCATCGTCGGCATGGGCGAGACCAACGAAGAGATCGTGGAAGTCATGAAGGACCTGCGCCGCGTCGACGTCGACATCCTGACCATCGGCCAGTACCTGCGCCCCTCCAACGACCACATCGGACTCGACCGCTACGTCACCCCCGAGGAGTTCCGCTGGTTCTACCAGCAGGGGATGGCGATGGGCTTCAAGCACGTGGAGTCGGCTCCCCTGGTCCGCTCCAGCTATCACGCCTGGGAGCAGGTCCAGGCGGCCGGCGTCTGACCCCCTCACACCATATGGCATCCAAGAAGAAATCCGACGCCAAGAGCGAGACGCGCACCGTGCGCACCGCCGGCGACAAGACACTCGACCGCGAGATGCTGCACTCGATGCTGCTGCAGCGCCGCTTCGAGGAGAAGACGGGCGAGGCCTATGCCCTGGGCAAGATCGGCGGCTTCTGCCACCTGTACATCGGGCAGGAAGCGGTCTCCACGGGCATCATCGGCCAGCTGCGCCCCGACGACTACGTCATCGGGACCTATCGTGACCACGGGCAGGCGCTCGTGCGCGGCATCACGCCGCGCGCGGTGATGGCCGAGCTCTTTGGACGCATCGACGGCTGCTCGCGCGGCAAGGGCGGGTCGATGCACATGTTCGACCGCCACACCAACTTCCTCGGCGGCCACGGCATCGTGGGCTCGCACGTGCCGCTCGCGGCCGGCGTCGGCTTCGCCATCAAGTACCGCGGCGGCGACCAGGTCTGCGTCTGCTTCATGGGCGACTCGGTGGTCAACATCGGCGCCTTCCACGAGGCGCTGAATATGTCGGCCCTGTGGAAGCTCCCCGTCTTGTTTGTTATCGAGAACAACCGCTACGGCATGGGGACCGCCGTCGAGCGGGCGGCCGCCGTAGACGACCTCTCCAAGCGCGCCGATGGCTACACGGGGATGGACGGCATCGTCATCGACGGGATGGACGTGCACTCGGTGCGCGAGGCCACGGCCAAGGCGATCGCGCGCGCGCGCACGGAGTCGCGCCCATCGCTGCTCGAGGTGCGCACGTACCGGTACCGCGGCCACTCGATGTCCGACGCGGTCAGCGGCACCTATCGCAGCAAGGACGAACTCGACGAGTATCAGTCGTACGATCCGGTCTTCTCGCTGCGCGACGCGATGGTGGTCGCGGGCACGATGACCGTGGCCGAGTGGGACGCATTGGAAGCGGACGTAGCAGCCACCGTGCAGGATGCTTGGGATTTCGCGGATGCGAGCCCCGAGCCGCCGCCGGCGGCGCTGTATGAGGACGTCCTCGTAGACACGACAAGCTGATATGCCAATCATCACATACCGCGAAGCGCTCAATCAGGCCCTCCGCGAAGAAATGTCCCGCGACGACCGCGTCTACATCATGGGCGAGGAAGTCGGGGTGTATAACGGCGCGTACAAGGTCTCCAAGGGTCTGCTCGAGGAGTTCGGCGAGAACCGTGTCGTCGACAGCCCCATCGCCGAACTGGGCTTCGCCGGCATCGGCGTCGGGTCGGCGATGGTCGGCCTTCGCCCCGTCATCGAGTTCATGACGTGGAACTTCGCCCTCCTGGCCATCGACCAGGTGGTCAACTCGGCGGCGAAGATGCTGTACATGTCGGGCGGCCAGTTCAATGTGCCGATCGTCTTCCGCGGCCCCAACGGCGCCGCGTTGCAGTTGGGTGCGCAGCATTCCCAGGCATTCGAAAGCTGGCTCGCGCATATCCCGGGCATCAAAGTCGTGTCGCCCGGAACGCCGTACGACGCCAAGGGGCTGCTGAAGGCGGCCATCCGCGATGACAACCCGGTCGTGGTGCTTGAGGGCGAAATGCTCTACAACACCAAGGGCGAAGTGCCGGATCACGAGTACGTGATTCCGCTGGGCAAGGCCGACCTCAAGCGCGAGGGCGGCGACTGCACGATCGTCACCAGCGGCAAGATGGTGCTCGTCGCGATGCAGGTCGCCGACCAGTTGGCCAAGGAAGACATCCACATCGACGTCGTCGACCTTCTCACCATTCGGCCGATGGACGTCGAGGCGATCTACGCCTCGGTGCGCAAGACGCAGCGCGCCGTCGTGCTCGAAGAAGGGTGGGAGATCTGCGGCATTGGCGCCCAAGTGGTGGACTTCATCCAGCGCGAGTGCTTCGATCACCTCGATGCGCCGGTGCTGCGCGTGCATCAGGCCGACGTGCCGATGCCGTACGCCAAGGGCCTCGAGAAGATCGCCAAGCCCGACGCCGCCAAGACGATCGCGGCGGTCAAGCAGGTCATGTATCGGTCGTAGAGATGTCTGATGGCCGATGGCAGACGGCAGAGCGCCTGCCGTACTGACCCGCCATCTGCCATCTGCTATCTGCCATCTGCCATCTGCTATCTGCTATCTGCCATCTGCCATCTGCCATCTGCTATCTGCCATCTGCCATCACAATAGGACCCCTGAGATATGGCAACCAAAGTATTCATGGAAGCGCTCTCTCCCACCATGGAAGAGGGACGCCTGGTCAAATGGAACGTGGCGGAAGGCAGCGCCGTGAAGCCGGGCGACGTGCTGGCCGAGGTGGAAACTGACAAGGCCGTGATGGAGCTCGTCGCGCGCGGTGAGGGCGTGCTGCGCAAGCAGCTGGTGGCGGAAGGCGTCACCGCCCCCGTTGGCAGCCTGGTCGGCGTGATCGCCGGCGCGAGCGAGGACATCTCCGCATTGCTCGGCGGCACGGCGCCCGCGGCGGCGCCCGCACCTGCGGCAGCGGCGGCCTCGGCTCCCGCTGCCGCAGCGGCCGCTGCGCCCGCAACGCCGGCCATGGCCACGCCCGCACCTGCCACGAGCAGCGGCCCCACCAAGAGCTCGCCACTGGCGCGCCGTCTGGCCAAGGAAACCGGCCTCGATATCGGTGCCATTGCCGGCTCCGGCCCCGGCGGTCGCGTGATCAAGCGCGACATCGAGGCGGCGGTGAGCAGCGGCAGCACCGCGGCCGTGCAGCGGCCGGTCACTCCCGCCCCGGGCGCCGACTACCCCGACACGCCACTCACCCAGATTCGCAAGACGATCGCCAAGCGCCTCGGCGAGAGCATCGGCCCGATTCCGACGTTCTACCTGACGGCCGAGTTCGACCTGTCACGCGCGGTGGAGATGCGCGCCCAAGCGGCCGCGCTCGGCGACGACTTCAAGGTGTCGGTGAATGACATCATCCTGAAGGCCGTGGCGACGGCGCTCGCCGCGCATCCCGAGATCAATGCGCACTGGCTTGGTGACCGCATCCGTTACTTCAACCGCGTCCATCTCGGCATGGCCGTGGCCACCGACGACGGCTTGATCGTGCCGGTGATTTTCGATGCCGACCAGAAGGGCCTGCGCGAGATCGCGCGCGAATCGCGCGAACTCGCCGCCAAGGCACGCGAGCGCAAGTTGACCCCTGAGCAGTACACCGGCTCCACGTTCTCGGTCTCGAATCTCGGAATGATGCAGATCGACCAGTTCACCGCGATCATCAACCCGCCGGAGTGCGGCATTCTCGCCATCGGCGCGCTCGAAGATACGCCCGTCGTCGTGGACGGTGCGCTGGCTATTCGCAAGCGCCTGCGGGTGACGATGAGCTGCGACCATCGCGTCATCGATGGCGCGGTTGGCGCGCGCTTCCTGCAGACGCTGCGGCGGATGTTGGAGAACCCGTTGATGCTGGTGTTTTAGGGATGGCGGAGGGCGGATAGCGGAGGGCAGATGCTGCCATCCGCCATCTGCCATCTGCCATCCGCCATCCCCTAACCGCCTCACCCTACTCTCCTCAATCAAATGGCAAACTTCGACATCATCTTCCTCGGCGGCGGCCCGGCCGGGTACGTCGGCGCCATCCGCGCGTCGCAGCTCGGCCTTACCGTTGGCGTGATCGAGCGTGAAGGGCTCGGCGGCACCTGCGTGCTCTGGGGCTGCATTCCCGCCAAGGCGCTGCTCGAGTCGTCGCACATCGCCAACCGACTCAAGCACGCCGCCGAGTTCGGCGTGAAGGTGGGCGACATCACGCTCGATTACGGCGTGGCGATGAAGCGCTCGCGCGACGTGTCGACCAAGAACTCCAAGGGCGTCGAGTTCCTCTTCAAGAAGAACAAGGTCACCTGGATCAAGGGGACGGGCGTCATCGGTGCCGGCAAGACCGTGAAGGTCACGACCGCTGACGGAAAGAGCGAGACCCACACGGCGACGAAGGCGCTGGTGATCGGCACCGGTTCGCGCGTAAAGGGGCTTCCGCAGGCCGGGCTCGAGCTCAACAAGACGACGGTGATCTCGTCGGACGAGGCGCTGCTGCTGGAGTCCGCCCCCAAGACGCTCGCGGTCGTGGGCGCCGGCGCCGTGGGATGTGAGTTCGCCGACGTCTTCAACGCCTTCGGCACCAAGGTCGCGGTCATCGAAGTGATGCCGCGCATCTTGCCGCTCGAAGACGAAGACAGCAGCGCCGAGGTGGCGCGCTCGTTCAAGAAGCGTGGCATCGACGTCATCGCCGGCGCCAAGCTTTCAGGGACGAAGATCGGCAAGGACAGCGTGACGCTGACGGTCGAGGCCGCCGGCAAGACGCAGGAGCTGGTCGTGGAGAAGGTGCTGGTGGCCGCCGGCCGCGCCGCGAACATCGAGAACATTGGTCTCAAGGAAGCGGGCGTGCAGCTCACCGACCGCGGCTTCATCAAGGTGAACAACCTGCTCGAGACCACGGCCAAGGGCGTGTACGCCATTGGTGACGTTGCCGGTCCGCCGATGCTTGCGCACAAGGGTGAGCGCGAAGGCATCATCGTGGCCGAGATCATCGCCGGGCAGCACCACCACCCCATCAACTACGGCAACATTCCCAACTGCACCTACTGCCACCCCGAGGTCGCGTCCATCGGTCTGACCGAGGCGCAGTGCAAGGAGAAGAAGCTCGAGTACAAGGTGGGCAAGTTCCCCTTCAGCGCCAACGGCCGCGCCCGCACGGCGGGGGAGACCGAGGGCTTCGTGAAGATCATCCGCGGCGCCAAGTACGGCGAGATTCTTGGCGCGCACCTCGTGGGCCCGCACGTCACGGAGATGATCCACGAGCTGCTCGTGGCGCGCGAGAACGAGTACACGGTGGAGGAGATCGACCTCGCCATCCACGCCCACCCCACGCTGAGCGAGGCGGTAGCCGAGGCGGTGCTTGATTCGATGGGGAAGATGATACACGCGTAGGAACGGCAGAGAGACAACAGACAGACAACAGACAGACAACAGACAGACAACAGAGAAACAACAGAGGGGCGGCCGCTTGGCCGCCCCTTGGTTGTCGTGAGAGGCCGGCGGGTGGGCGGGCACCTCGTGGAATGGGGCCGGACGGGGGTGGGTGCGGGGTTACCGCGCCCAGTGCTTCGCCGACTTCCCTGCCTGGGCGTTGAAGAGCTGCGCGTCGACCGGCAGGTCGCACTGCCAGTCGTGGTAGTCCTCCGTCTGCCGGCGCTGGCCGCCCTGGAACATCTCAACCTTGGTGGCCAGCCACCCCTTGGCGCACGGTTTCAGTGCACCGAGCTGAATGTCGAGCGGCGCACGTCCCGCGCCGCTGGCGAGCACGATGCGCACCACCATCATGTGCTTCGCCTCGACCCAGAACTGCGCGGATGTGCTGTCAGAGGGCTCGGAAGAGCCCACGATCCACACCGCGTGGCCCTTCCAGTCCGCAGACCGAAGCTTGTCGAGATTGAAGCCGAGCGGCGCGAGTTGTCGAATACTCTCGCCCACCGGCTGCACGTACACTCCCTCGATCAGCGCGAGGAACGGATTACCGCCCGGCCGGACGGCAGCCAGCGTGTCGCTGCGAATCACCCAGGTGGAGTCCCACGTGGAGATCGACGCATTTCCGGCGGCGAGCGGCGCGACGTCGATGCGCAACTGCGTACCGTGCTCCGGCGTGTAGCGCAGCGTCTCGAACCAGGTCTGCACGGTGTCACGGCCGTCGCGCTGCCGGATGGTGGTCGTCTGCCGGAAGGTGAGCGTCCTGTACCACTCGCCGGCGTAGAGCGAGCGCATACGCGCCAGCACGTCGCGGCCAGAGGCGGGCGGTGCCTGTTGGGCGCTCAGCGGCACGGCGAGCTGCAGCGTGGCGCAGGCAATGAAAACGCGTATCGTTCGGCACATGCGATCCCCCAAGAGTTCGTCACTGAATTCTACGCGCACGTGGGTCAAAGCGCTCTGTCTCCACCACCGCGCCGGCCGCGGGTTGGTGTTGGCTGCGGGATGCGTCTCGCTGCTCTCGAACTGCGAGATGTCGCGGGACGAGGCGCCGTCCCCTTTGTCACCGACGCCGACCGTGCCGGGCGGTTCCGCAGCGGCCTGTGTGATTTCAAACGGTGGTCCCGGCACACCGGTCACCGGCCAGGGCGGACCGTATTTCCATCAAGTGGTCGTGGCCCAGACCACAGACGGGCTGACGATGACCGGCGCACGCCAGATCCTCGATCATGCGTCGGTCCCCGACGGCGTGCGACGCGCCGACGGCTCGGTGGACGTGTACTACGTCAACGGCTCCATTGGCTATGTGTCGGTGGCTCGTGTGGAGCGCGACTCGGCGCGCGTGCTCGGGCAGATCAGCATTGACGGCAATGCCAATCCGGTCGGCGTGGTCGACCCCGACGCTGTGCTCCTGCCGGACGGGCGGGTGCGCTTGGCCTACTACTGGGGTTTCGGCCCGCCGGGCCCCTCCGCCACCACCAAGGCCATGTGCATCGCCGAGTCAGCGGATGGCGTCAACTTCACCACCAAGGCAACGGCACTGACGTTCGCGAGCACCGAGTTGCTCACCGATCCCTCGTTGCTCGCGCTGCCAGACGGCAGCTGGCTGATGGCCATCTCGGCGGGACAGTCCACCATCATCGCACGTTCGGCCGATGGCCTGACCTTTACGCGCGAGGCGACGTTCGCGATTGGGGGCGTCCCCGAGTTGGCCCGCTCGCCCGATGGCGCCCTGCGGCTGTACACGTGCAAGGGCGGCATTACCGCCTATCGATCACTGGACGCTGGTCGATCGTGGCAGTTGGAGCGCACGGTGCTCAATCCGCCCATCAATGGGCACTCAATCGTCTGCGATCCGTCGTTCGTCGCCGGTGCCGGGCTCTTCGTGTTCAAGACGGGGTAGCTCTTCGTGGCGGCTACAAATGCAGCCGCCACTCCCACACGCCACTCACGCGCCGCACGGCCGGCGCGGTCACGGGATGCTTGCGCACCCGAAAGTAGCGCTCGCTGGGCTGGACGCCTGAGGCGAATCGCACACGCACGGTGAAATCGGCCTCGGTGCTGAGCGGATAGTCGAGCAGCGAATGCCGGATGTCGAGCGCACCAATGCGGGCGGCATCGAGGGCCTCCCGTTCGGCGATCCATCGCTCCGCGGTCGCCGAGTCGATGCCGGCCGCGGCCACGGCGCCTTCGCCGGTCTGCGCGCGCGTCAACGCGAACGTCAGATACGTGCGAACCGCCGTCTCCGCCTCGGCGCGGGTCAGCCGCTGGCCGGAGAGCCCCCAGATCACGAGATAGGCGAGGACGAGCAGGGCCACCCCGCGAGGCGAGGAGGCGGAAAACCGCAGCCCGCGCCGGCCGCGGTCAAAGCGAATGGTCGCCATGGCGGGGAATCCTGGGAAAGGCGTGACGCCTCCAAGCTACGTCACCCCACCTTCGCCAACCACTAGATTCGATGCGTGACCGATCGCCGCCTGTATGTCACCGACCTGGGCACCATGCCCTACACCGACGCGCTCGCGCTCCAGCGGGACGCGGCGAAAGCACGCCTGTCGGGAGCGCTGGCCCACGATCTCCTGCTCGTGGTGCAACACCCGCCGGTCATCACACTCGGCCGGTCCACCAAAGCCGGCAACCTGCTCGCTTCGCACGACCTGCTGGCCGCCCGCGGCGTCGAACTCTTCGAGGTGGAACGAGGCGGCGACGTGACCTTTCACGGTCCCGGACAGCTGGTCGGATACCCGATCGTCAACCTTGAACGGCACACCCTCGACCTGCACTGGTATCTGCGGCAGCTCGAAGAAGCGATGATCCGCTCGCTCGCCGCGTTCAGCATCGAGGGTTCGCGGCAGTCGGGCAAGACGGGCGTTTGGGTGCGCGATTGCAAGATTGCTTCCATCGGCGTGCACGCGCGGCAGTGGGTCACCTGGCACGGCTTCGCGCTCAACGTGACCACCGATCTCTCGTTCTTCGACCTAATGGTCCCGTGCGGCATTCCGGACGTGGTGATGACAAGCATCGAGCGCGAGCTCCACGACGCGACGGCCGCGCGCAGCGCGCCACTCCTCGCCGACGTGCGCGACCGGACGGTCGCTGAGTTCGCGACGCTCTTTGCGCTGACGCCCCAGGCCCTGTCGATTTCCGACCTCACCTCCGCCATCACCCCGTGACGCGTTCTCTCGTGCTCGGCGTGGCACTCCTCGCGGCCTGCGGCCGCACTACGCCGGCTCCCGCCCCCGCCCCGGCTCCGCCCCCGGCGGCCCTCCCACGCGCCGCCGAGGCTCGCGCTTACGCGGCGCTCGACACCGGCTCGGCCAGAGTCTCGCTGCTCTTCGCCACCACACGTCGGTCGGTCGCCAGCGATCGGCCCGGTGAACGCTACGGCGCCGAGGACGGCGACTCGCTGCAGTTCGCCGCCGTGAGCGTCAACGTGCCCTCGTACCGCGTGCGCGGCACGGGTGAACTGCCGCGGCCAACCGCGCTGCGGGATAATGCGCTGACCTACCGCCCCGATCCGCAGCGCGACTTCTTCGTGGCCTCCACGATTCCGGTCGATAGCGCGCGCTTCGTGCAGCGGCTCAGCGCCGATCTCGCGCTCTCTCGTTCGCGCGATCTCCTCGTCTTCGTGCACGGCTACAACGTCTCGTTCGAGGACGCGGCCGTGCGCGCCGCCCAGTTGGCCGCCGATTTCAATTTCGACGGCTCGGTGCTGCTCTTCTCGTGGCCGTCGGCTGCGTCGGTGACGGCGTACGTGCGTGACCAGCAGGCCGCGCGCAACGCCGGCTTCGCCCTGCTCCGCCTCCTGCGGAATCACGCGGTGACGGCGCAACCGGATCGCGTACACCTCCTCGGACACTCGATGGGCGTCGAAGTGATCGGCAAGGCGCTTACGCTGACCTCGCCCGAAGATCCGACGCCGCGCCTCGCCGAAGTGGTGCTTGCCGCCCCTGATGTGGACGCCCGCATCTTTCGGCGCGAGATCCTCCCGCGCCTCACGCCGCACGCGGCGCATGTCACGCTCTATGCGTCGAGCGACGACGATGCGCTGCGCGCCTCACGCGTCGTCAACGGCGCGGGCCGGCTGGGGCTTGGCGGCGATTCGCTCGTGGTGATTGATGGGATGGATACCATCGACGCCACCCGCGTCAGCGCCGACCTGCTGGGCCACACGCTGTTCGGCAACCAGAGCTTCCTCTCCGACCTGGCGCAGTTGCTGGCCGACGGCAAGTCGCCAGCGGAACGGCGACTGTTGCCCGCCAAGAAGCACGGGCGGACGTTCTACCGATTCCGCGGCGACCGGCGCTAGCGCGCCTGTAGGGCGAGCCCCAGCCGGCGGCGCGGCACGCGCCGCCGGCCGCGTGATCACTGTTCCGGATTCGATCGCTTGGGCGGCTCGCGCGTCCAGATGACGACGAGTCCGCACGCCGTGTCGCGCTGGCGGAATCGAGCGGGTATCTCGGACGGACCACGGAAGACCTCGATCGCCTCGACCATATCGGGCGTCACCTCGTCCACCGTGAAGGTACCGGGCGTCATGAAGATGCCGTCCACGTAGTACTGCATCTGGCAGGCCCCCGACGCGAGGGACCGGTTCAGCGGAGAGGCCGACACCGACTGTCGCCCGGTCACTAGCCGCGTGGACTCGCCATTCGCGCCCGCGATCACCCGCACGCCCATCACCTGCTGAAAGAGATCCGCCGTGCTGGGCGGGTGGCGGCGCTCAATCTCGGCACGGGTGATGAAGACCCCGATTCCGACCATCCGCCTCGCCCAGAATTCCTGCATCCGGCCGCTCGCTCCCGCGCGCGCCGTCACGATGACGGCGTCGAGTTCCTCGAGCAATCCGTCAAGCATGAACTTCACCTGCCGCGTGTCACCCGCTTTCACCGAGATGCGCTTGCTGTCGGGCTGGAAACCGATGCGGCGCACCATCACGCGCACACGCCCGCTCGGCACTTGGTCGATGCGAAACTCGCCCGAGTCGTTGGAGACGACACGACGCGTGGTGCCGTCGATCCAGACGTCGGCGCCGGCGACGGCAACTCCCGAGACATTGCGCACCGTGCCGAACACGATGATCGTCGCGTCCTCAGCGCCGCGCGCCTCCTGCGCCGGAACGTCCGGCGCAGCAATCCCGATCGCCAGCGCGACCGCCAACGCACATCGCATATGCACTCCCAGGGGGGCGGAGCCGGCCCGCGCCGACTCTCCACCCCTACGCTGACGGGTGGCCCGCCGGATCGCAAGGACGGCGCGCGCCCGTCCGATGCCCCGCCCTCGGCTTCGGTGTATATTTGGGGCCGTGTCCGACGATCCCCGCCTGTATCCCGCACGTGAGCGCGAGGTCGCACCCCGCACCGCCAGTGGCGGGGCGGCCGACGGGCTGAACGACGCCCAGCACCGCGCCGCCACCCACGGCGACGGCCCGCTGCTCATCATCGCGGGCGCGGGCACGGGCAAGACCCGCACGCTCGTGCATCGCGTCGGGGTCCTTCTGGAGCGCGGCGTGCGCCCCGAGCGCATCCTGCTGCTCACCTTTACCCGACGC
The DNA here is from genome assembly GCA_031127085.1 of Gemmatimonadota bacterium. GTDB lineage: Bacteria > Gemmatimonadota > Gemmatimonadetes > Gemmatimonadales > Gemmatimonadaceae > PNKL01. The sequence continues at coordinate 17,637 of JARIEY010000020.1, forward strand.
TCGGCGCAGGAAATGCTCGCGCGCGCCGAGCGTTTGGTGGGGAGCGTCAGCCGGCAGGTCCACGGCGGCACCTTCCACGCAACCGCGCACCGCCTGTTGCGACGGTTCGGCGAGCAGGCGGGCATTCGCCCCGACTTCACCATCATGGACCAGTCGGACGCGGAAGACCTGATGCAGTTCTCGCGCGCACGACTGGGACTCGGCGACAAGAAGAAGCGCTTCCCCAAGAAGGAGACGCTGCATCACGTCTACTCGCGCCACGTCAACACCGACATTCCCGTCGGCGCGCTGCTCCGTGAGGAGTACCCGCGGTTCGTGGAGTTCGAGAACGAGATCGTCGCCGTCTACGCCGACTACACCCAGCGCAAACAGGAGCGCAACCTCGTCGACTACGACGACTTGCTGCTCTTCTGGGCGATGCTGCTCGAACAGGTGCCGCCGATCGCCGACCGCATCGCCGGGCTGTATGACCACCTGCTGGTCGACGAGTACCAGGACACCAACCTCCTGCAGGCGCGCATCCTGCGCGGCATGTGCCGCACGCATCGCAACCTCACCGTCGTGGGCGACGACGCGCAAAGCATCTACTCGTTCCGCGGCGCCACCATCCGCAACATCCTCGACTTTCCACGCGAGATGCCAGGCACCACGGTCATCCCGCTCGAGGAGAACTACCGCTCCACCCAGCCCATCCTCGACACCTCCAACCTGCTCATCTCGCGCGCCGGCGAGCGGTACACCAAGAATCTCTTCACGCGACGCACGGGCGGCGACCGACCGTGGCTGGTTACCGCGCAGGACGAACCGACGCAGACCCGCTTTGTGGTCGACCGCATTCTCGAGCTGCACGAGGAGGGCGTGCCGCTGCGTGAAATGGCAGTCCTCTTCCGCGCCGGGTACCACAGCGCCGACCTCGAGATTGAACTCACCGCGCGCAACATCCCGTTCGACAAGTGGGGCGGCATCAAGTTTCTCGAGGCCGCCCACGTCAAGGACGTGCTGGCCTTCTTGCGCGTACTGGAAAACCCGCGCGACGAGGTGAGTTGGTATCGGCTGCTGCTCCTGATGCCAGGAATCGGCGAGGTGACGGCGCGCAATGCGATGGAAGTGATGGCCGAGCACGCGTGGAGTCACGCCGCGTTCGGACAGTTCCGGCCGCCGCCTCGCGCCAAGTCGGCGCATCAGGCGCTGGTCACGCTGCTCGACGCACTGCGCACGAGCACCTTCGATGATGAAAACGCCGTGGCGCGCGAGATCGCGCGGGTGCGGGTGCTCTATGACGACATCCTGCGCGAGAAGTATGACCGTCCCGATCCGCGCCTCGCCGACCTCGACCAGCTCCAGACCATCGCGGGCGGTTACCCGAGCCGCGCCGCTTTTCTGAACGCGCTCGCGCTCGAGCCGCCGCAGGGGACGCAGGACCTGGGTTTTGGCTCCGACAGCGAGAACGACACGCTCGTGCTTTCCACCGCACACAGCGCCAAGGGGCGCGAGTGGGACGCCGTCTTCGTCATCTGGGCCGTGGACGGCTATTTCCCGCTTTCGCGCGCGCTCGGCTCGGACGATCAGATCGATGAGGAGCGGCGCCTGATGTACGTCGCGCTCACGCGCGCGCGCAATCATCTCGCCGTGTCGTATCCCCTGAACGTCTACGACACGCGGCGCGGCGCCGACTACACGCTGGATCAGGTCTCGCGTTTCCTCGACCGCGGTGTGCGCGCCACGATGCAGCGCGTCGTCGCCGAGGCCGCGACCGCCGAGCTGCCCGCTCCCGACGCATCGCCGGCGCCGATCGTGGACCTGCGGGCGATCATGCGCGGCAAGTTCGGCGGGGCCTAGCAGCCCGGCGAAAGAGAAAACGCATCGCGTGCCGTTCGCAGTTCCCCCAGTCGCTCCTTCGCGCCCCTTTGCGCCCTTCGAGCCTTCGTGGTAGCAGTCAGAGCCCGCCACAGCACCCCGCTATCGACGCTCACGCTCCGCAATCACCGCCGCGATCGTCCGCTTCAGATCCCGCCCCTCGCGCTCCCACACGACGTCAAAGTCAGCGAGCCCGGTGAGGTAGATCCGCCGCGCCAGCAACGCGGCATTGTCGAGCCGGACGCGTGCCGCGTACCACGAGGGATACGTCGTGAGCTGCGGCCCCACGCTATCCACCAACTGGCGGCGCGCCCACCCGTAGACCCGCTCGCGCGCGGCAAGGCGGTCGGCCTTGCCCTCCGCCGCGGGGTGTGCCGCATACGCGGATTTCAGCGAATCCTCCACCCGCGTCCAGAAAGCCCCCAAACGCTTCTCGTCCTCCCACCGGCGATCGCTGCGCGCGGCATTCACCGTATCGCCGCGCGAGCGGAAGAACGCCGCGGCACCGCGCGCTCCCACGAAGTTCGCGAAGCTCTCGTTGAAGACCGCGCCCCCGGGAGCGTAGTACCGGTTGTGGAGCAACTCGTGCACAACGGTGTTTGCCACGTCGGCTGAGTCGGCCCGCAAGGTGGTCGAGAGCACCGGATCGTTGAACCACCCCAGCGTGCTGAACGCGGGGGCCGGCCGCAGGTAGGTGTCGAAACCGCGCGCGCGCAGCCGCGCTTCGTCACGCTGGGCCTGCGCCACGTCAAAGAACCCCTTGTACGGCACGCGCCCGACCACAGGGAACCACCAGGTCACCGGAGCCAGCGTGTCACGCGCGGCGCCGCTGAGCACAAGCACCAACGTGTCGGACGACAGCCGCGTGTACTGTGTGAACGCATCGCCCGCCGGCAGCCCCAGCGAGTCCACCGCAAACGCGCGCGCCTCGAGCACGAGCTGCAGCTTGCCTCGCGTCGCGGCATCGGTGGCGGAATCTGCGACGAGCGCGGCAATCGACCGCCGCTGGCGAAGGATCTTTCCCTCTTCCCACGCGGCGCGCACCAGATAGCGCCCCGTGCGCGTCGCCGCGGTCAGCGCTGCCGCACCGCCCACGATGGCCAGCAGCACCACGCCAACACTCCCCCAGCGCAGGCGCATCCGCGCCCCGCTCAGCGGGAGGGGCTTCGTGCGCCGAGCGAGCGCCACGATACCCCCATGCGATGCACGGCGCCGAGCGCGCCAAACCCCTGATACGCGTAGTCCAGCGACCACGCGCCGCGCGCCGCGCTGCCGCCGGCCGACCAACCTTCGCGAGCCGACGCGACGTACTGCGTGACGGCGGCCGCTCGGGTGGACAGGCGCCACCCCGCGCTCGTCGTGAAGCTCCCCTCGGCGCCGACCAGCGCCACGCGTTCTTCCGTCGACACGTCTCGGTACTCGGCGACGCCCACCACGCGCGCGCGCCCAGCAGACCACGCCGGAGTGCGCACCGAGGTGCGCTGCGTGCTGGCCAATGTCGACCTGCGACCGCCAACCGAGATCATCCCTTGGCCGACGTGCTGCACGGCGTGGTCGACGTCCCAGCCCCGCAGCGTGATCCCCGCGCCGACACTGCCCGCAAGCACGGAGCCCGACAAGTCGGCGACCTGTTCGTGCAGCCAGGCAACCGCCAATCCGGTGTGCAGAAAGCGAAGCGGCAGCGCCCAGCCAACGGTCATCGCAAACGCGCTCGCACCTACCCAGTTGCCCGTCGCGGTCCCGCGCGTCCCCCCGGTCAGCGGATCGGGGACGAACTCCTCGGCGGACCCGTAATCGAGTGATTGCAGCCCGGCGCCGAACCCGCCGAAACGTGTGCGCCGGGTGGTCATCGCGAGCGAGGCCAGCTGCGCCCCGCCAATCCATGTCCCCGCGCTCGCCGAAAGCGCAGGCTCGGCGGGCAGATGCGCGGCGCCGTAGAAGAGCGCTGCGGCCCCGTCAGCCAGCGGCGCGGCATCGCCCGCCCCCGCGGCGCGTGCGCTCGCCGGCAACACCAGCACCACACCGGCACGCTGCGCGAACGCCGGCAGCGACCCGCCCAGCGTCGCCACCACACAGCCCACGAACCACACGCCCCAACGTCGATGCATGGATACAATGTCGCACCGCGCGACGTCAGCAGACAACGGGAGCGGTTGGCCGGTGAATTCAAGGTCGGGGAACAAGCATCCGATATACCGCTTTACAGGCCGCCCCCCTCGGGTGCGCCGCCCCGCCGCGGAGGTCGCCATGCTCGCGCACATCAAGATCGGCCCCAAGCTCCTGCTGGCGCAATCCATCCCGGTGCTGGCACTGCTGGCCTGCGCCGGCCAGCTCTCGATGGAGCGATTCCGCGAGCGACGCGCAAGTGCCGCCGTCGTCGCCGGCGTCGCGCTCTCGACAGCCGGAGCCGACGTCGTGCACGAGCTGCAGAAGGAGCGCGGCATGACCAGCGGTGTGCTGTCGGGCGGGGGAGCCAACTCTCCGGCGCTGCTGACGCAGCGCGCCAGCCTCGATGCCCCGCGGGCGGCGCTCGACCGCGCCGGTGCTATCGCGCGTGCCTCTGCCGCCGCGGCCGACGTAGAGTCCGCATGGACCATCGCGCGCGAAGCCGTCGACTCGCTCACGCAGCTCCGGCGCAGTGTCGACGCGCGCACGATCGACGCCTCGGCCTCCACCGCCGCCTACACGCGCCTCATCGAGCACGTTGTTGGGCTCAGTATGGCCACCACATCGCTGGATGCATCCGACGCATCTCGGCGCCTGCTCGAGTCGATGCTCGCGGTGAGCCAGTTCAAGGAGCGCGCTGGACGCGAACGAGCACTGGTCAACGGCGCCCTGAGTGCGCATCGGATGTCCGCTCCGGTTCGGCGGCGCATCATCGCCAACCACGCCGAAGCGTCGCTCTTCCTGGGGGGCGCGCGCACATCGCTCACGCCCGCACTGCGCGACGCCTTCGAGCGCGCCTCCGCCGGGCCAGCGAGCGAGCAAGTCGCCGCGATCCGCGAGCGCGTGATCAGTGCGGGAGACGACGGGCTGGTCGCGGACGATCCGGCAGACTGGTTTCGCCGGGCGACGGCGCGCATCGACGTGCTGCGTGAGACGGAACGAGCGGTGGCGACGGCCGCTGCGGACCAAGCCGCGGCCGAGGCGACCGTGGCGACGCGCGCATTGTCTCTCACCCTCGTGCTCTCGGCCATCGCGCTGCTAGCTGCCGTCGTGCTGGGTCGTGCCATCAGCAATCGCGTGACCCTCGGCGTGCGCCGCGCCGCGGCGCGAGTCGCGGAACTGCGCGCCGTCGCTATCACGGGGCTTGGACGCGGCATCGGTGCATTGGCCGCTGGCGACCTCAGCGTCGCTGCCGGCCCCACCGTGGAACCGCTGACGGTGGAGGGAAGCGACGAGATCGCAGAACTCGGCACCGACATCAACCACATCATCGCCGAGGTCGCGGCCGCGTCGGCGGCGTACGCACGGTCTGTCGGCGCGCTGCGCGCCCTCGTCGAGGAAACCGAGCGGCTTATCGCTGCCGCGCAGCACGGACAGTTGGAGTGCCGCGGCGACGAGCGTGCCTTCGATGGGTGCTACCAAGCCATCGTCGGCGGCCTCAACCGCACGCTCGACGCCGTCGCCCAGCCTGTTCAGGAAGTGCGGTCCATTATGACGCATGTTGCGCACCGCGACCTCGCGCACCGCTTCACCGGCGCGGCCGAAGGCGACTTCGCACTGCTGCGCGACGCCGTGAATCAGACCACCGCCCAGCTGGCCGAAGCCATGCAGCAGGTGAGCGCCTCGGCGCAGCAGGTGGCCGCCGCCAGCGCCGAAATTCAGGACGGCAGTTCCTCGCTCGCCGAGTCCGCCACGCAGCAGGCCAGCGCGCTCCAGGCCATCGACGACGGCCTGGGCGTGATTCGGCGTGCCGTGCAAGAGACGGCCGCGCTCGGCATTCGCGCGCAGGAACTCACCGACGCCGCGCGTGGCAACGTCGCGCACGGCGTGGCCAAGATGCAGGAGCTGCAGGCTGCGATCGACGGCATTCGCGCGTCGTCCGAACAGACGGCACGCATCGTCCGCACCATCGACGAGATCGCATTCCAGACCAATCTGCTCGCCCTCAATGCCGCAATCGAGGCGGCGCGCGCTGGTGACGCCGGCCGCGGATTCGCGGTCGTCGCCGACGAAGTGCGCACTCTCGCCCTGCGGGCGGCCGAAGCCGCCAAGACGACCGCCTCGCTCATCGAACAGGGCGTGACGCACGCTCGGCACGGCGTCGCGGTGAACGCCGAAGTGCTCGGCGGCTTCTCCCGCATCCGTGCCGACGCCGATCAGGTCTCAACCATCACGCGCGAGTTGGCAGACGCCTCGCGCGCCGAGGAGGAAGGGTTCGACCGACTGGCGGCAGCGCTCGATGAACTCGGTCGCGCCGTGCACACCACGGCGGCGGCATCCGAAGAGTCCGCGGCCGCGTCGGTTGAGCTCACGTCGCAGGCCGAAGGAATGCGCGAACTCACCAGCCAGTGGACGTTCGAGGACGAATCGCCACGGCTACGTCGCGCCAGCTAACGAATCCGCAGCACCCCAAGCTGCGCCCCCTCTGACGCAGCGAATACGCCGCCGGCCGACTTCGTGAGCGACAGCACCGCCGGCGGGCTCGCGGGGGAGAATGGCCCCAGTGTGCCATACACCATCGTGCCCTGGAGCAGCGACCCTTCGGCATAGCCGCCGAACGGAACGCGCACCGGCACGACGGGCCAGGCGTTGGGCCACCCTGAAATCAGCGCCTGACGCGCCATCAGCTGCCGCAGATTGCGCGTGGCAAAGCGATAGCGCGATGCCACCGCGGCGCGCGGCACACCCGGCAGGCTGTCGGCCCAGAGCGCCACGCTGAAGTCACCAAAGAGCGCGGCGAATGGTTCGCCGGCGCGCGCCTCGATATTGGCCATCCCCGTCAGCGAGGTCTGCACGAGCCGACGATACATCGACTCACCCTTCTGATCGCCGAGCCACCGCAGAAACATCCACGCCGCGCCGCGCTCCTCCATCGACCCGGTTCCCCAAAAGGTCGTCACGGAATGCGCCGCCGAACTGTTGAGAAAGACGTACGCATTCATCAGTTGCTGTGAGATGAACGGCGCGGCGGAATCGGGAAAGAGCTGCTCCAGCGTCACGCGGCCCAGCGGCCACGGATACCGGGCCTCAAAAACGCGCGAGGCCAGCTCCTCGGCCACATGACTGAGCCCCTCGTTGATCCAGTGCTCCTCAGGCTCTCCTCCGCGCGCCACCACGTGATGGAAGAACGAGATCATATGCTGCATCTCGTGCACAAACGTCGACGCTACGAGACGCTGGGTATCGTACGACGCGTGCGAACAGCTGTAGCGGCCGGTGGGATCGGGGACGAGCGCGTAGAAGATCTCGCCGTTATTCGAGCCGGTCGTCGACGGCAGCAGGTCGCGCCCGTAGAAAAAGCCCGTCACAAATCCGCGTGCCCCACAGTCGGCCGCCGCCACCAGCGCGTTGACCCGCGGCGTCAGGAAGACGAGCACCTTGCCGTTGCGATCGATGTCGGACTCCGGTCCGAAGTTCTCGACCGCCACGTGGTATAGCTCTTTCTCGAACAGCGCGCCGAGCCGCTGCAGCTCCAGTTCCGTGTACGCGGTCCGCGTGGCCGTGTCGACATAGATGCCGAGATGCTCACCGACGAAGCGCAGTTCCCCTGTAGCGTCGGCAAACTGGTCGCCGGCGAGTGATGTGAAGACCTGAAACGTGCGCCGGCCTCCAACCGTCAACGCGAGCATCGGGGCAATGGAGGGGGCCGCCGCGCGCGCGGCGGGCGCCAGCCGTCGTTCGTGTGCGCGCAAGGTTGCATCGAGCTGCGCCTGCGCATCACCTGGCACCGGAGCCTCCCCGCCAAGCGCGTTGCGGAGCGTAGTGCGCAGGCTTGGCCGCGACAACGGCGCGTCGAATGACGTACGAAGTGCCGCGCCCGCGGTCGTCAGGGCGCCGGCGGAGACCCGCACGGTGGTCGGCGTGGGCGTCGCTCCGCGCGAGGCGAACTGCGGGATCACGATGTACTCCGCTCCCGTGTCCGTGGCCAGCGAGACACACGAACCCAGCTCCGAGGCCCCGAGCACGGCCGCCTCGTACGGGCGCAGGGAGAGCGCACGCCGGCGGGCGGCGTATTGGATCGACCGCGGGGCCGTCCAGGCGCTGCCGCTGAGCACTCGCACCGCCGTCGCGCCGGAGGGGAGACAGTCCGGCACCACCACGCGCAGTTCCGTTGCAGAGCCCGCCGCGGCGCGCACACGCATCGTGCCGAACTCCACCACCGACGAGGCCCCGACGAAGCCGCGCCCCGTGATGATGAGCGTATCGCCAGGACCGACCGTCGACGGGAGAACGCCCGTGATGTCGGGCCCGCTCCCAGCCGTCGCCCGCAACGTCACGCCGCGATCCTCCGCCCCCAGCGGGAAGGCCGACACCTCCACGACCCCAGCCTGCGCGCCAAGCCGAAGCTCGGCGCTGGCGATCCCCGCGCCGTCAGTGACAGCGAGCGAGTCGATCATCGCGGCTCCATCAACCGCTCCCCGCGCCACGCGAAAGACCACCACCGCCGCCTTCACCGGCTCGTCGGCCGCATCGCGCACCACGACGCTGAGCGGCTGCGGCAGCACGCCGCCCGCCGGGCCCGCCTGCCCATCGCCACTCACGACCGCCAGCCGATACGCCCGCCCCGCGGCGAGTACGCGCTCCTGTACGCACCCCGCCAGCGCCAGAAGGGCGAGCATCGGGGCGGCGCGACGAACGAGAAATCGCACTAACTGCTTTATTGACAAGCGATTACGCACTCTGCCATGGCATGAAATATGCTTTGACGCGGGGCCGTTCCGGCGCTATCCTTATGAATTCCATGTCGTTCGTCCACCTGCACTGCCATTCCGAGTTCTCGCTCCTCGACGGAGCCAACCGGATAGATGACCTGATCGAGCGTGCGCTGGAGTTCGAACAGCCAGCCCTCGCGATCACCGATCACGGTAACCTCCACGCCGCTTGGGAGTTCCAGGAAAAGGCCCGCAAGGCCAACCTGCGACCCATTCTCGGCATGGAGGCGTACGTGGCGTCCGCCGACCGGCGCGCCCGGACCCGCAGCGCGCCTGGTGAACGGAACTACTACCACCTCATCCTGCTCGCGCAGAATCTCACCGGGTACCGCAACCTGGTGAAGCTCTCGTCGCTCGCCTACACCGAAGGATTCTACGGCAAGCCCCGCGTCGACCGCGAGTTGCTGGCCAAGTTCAGCGAGGGCTTGATCGTCTCGTCGGCCTGCATGGCCGGCGAAGTGGCCACCCACCTGCTGGCCGATCGCCCCGACGAAGCGCGCAAGACCGCCGAATGGTACGCCAACGTCTTCAAGGATCGCTACTACCTCGAAGTGCAGGCGCACGAGGCGGGCGAGCAGCGGGTGCTCAACGAGCGCGTCTTCGCGCTGGCCGGCGCGCTGAACCTCCCGGTCATCGCTACCAACGACGCGCACTTCCTGCGCGCCGAAGACCACGACGCGCACGACGTGCTCCTCTGCATCGGCCTCAAGAAGGACCGCACCGACGCCGACCGCATGCGGTATGACCGCGGGCTGTTCTTCAAGAGCGCGCCCGAGGTGCGCGCGCATTTCAAGGATCGCCCCGATGTCCTGGAAAACACGCTGAAGATCGCCGACAGCGTGGACGTGAAGTTCGGCAAGAAGTACCACGTGCCGTCGTTCCCGCTCCCCAAGGGCGTCAAGACGGAGAACGACCTGCTCGTGCGGATGGCGGTCGAGGGGACCAAGACCCGCTACGGCGACCCGATGCCGGCCCACGTGAAGGAGCGGCTCGACTACGAGCTCGACGTCATCACCAAGACGGGCTACGCGGGCTACTTCCTGATCGTCGCCGACTTCATCCAGGCGGCGCGCGACCGCGGCATTCCCGTGGGCCCTGGCCGCGGGTCGGCCGCCGGCTCGATTGTCGCCTACGCGCTCAAGATCACCGACGTCTGCCCGCTGAAGTACGACCTGCTCTTCGAGCGCTTCCTGAATCCGGAACGCGTCTCGATGCCCGACATCGACGTCGACTTCTGTGAAGAGCGGCGCGGCGAAGTCATCGAGTACGTGCGCGAGAAATACGGGCGCGACTCGGTGGGACAGATCATCACCTTCGGCACCCTGAAGTCGCGCGCCGCGATCAAGGACGTGGGCCGCGTGCTCGGCTTCACGCCGGGCGAGACGGACGCCATCGCCAAGCTCGTCCCCAACGCACCCAACTTCTCGCTGACCGTCAAGGACGCTATCACCAAGGTCCCCGAGGTCCGCAAGCTGTACGAGCAGGACGAGCGGCACCAGCAGCTCTTCGACTTCGCCATCGCGCTCGAAGGACTCTCGCGCCACGCGGGCATCCACGCCGCCGGCGTCGTCATCGCCCCGGGGCCGCTCGACGACTACGTCCCCATCTGCACGCAGGAATCCAAGGGGTCGGGGTCGGGCTCCGACGAGCGCGTGGTCGTCACGCAGTACGACATGAACATGCTCGA
>JARIEY010000206.1 GCA_031127085.1 Gemmatimonadota bacterium
CGAGATCCAGCGCTGGCACCGCGACATCGTGCGGGCGAGTTCGGCCATCGCCGGGTCACCCAGCGTGCGTCCCGCGCTCCGCCGTCTCCTCGACGAGCGCGCTGGAGCCGGTGATTCCGCCGCGGCAGAACACGCCATGACGACGGCGCTGGAAGCCGAAGGGTGGCTCAACTGGTCGCTGGTCGACACGGGCGGACGCATCGTGATGTCGTCCGGCGTCTCGCGCGGCGAGACGGCGGCGCGCTGGCGCAGCAATGCGCGCCTGCGCCGCTCGTTCGGCGGCAGCACCGTGGTCAGCACCCCCGCCCCGCTCCCCCGAGACGCGAACGTCGCCGGCGACTCGCTGGCCGCCGGCGAACCGTTCGTTACGGTCGCCACGCCGGTCCACGACAGCATTGGGCGGCACCTGGGCGCTGTGCTCTTTGACGCGCCAATGGCCGTGCGGCTCGACGTCAGCCGCACCTGGCGCACCGGCGACGTCTACCTCGTGCGTCGCGACGGCATCTTTGCCAGCGCCCCGCGGTTTGGACGGACCCTCGAGACGGCGGGGCTCGTCCCCACGAGTGCCGCCTCGGTGGCGTTCCGACTTCCGGTGCGCGACCCGGGCCGGCCGCTGGGCGACGGCGTCCTGACGCCTGGCGCCGCTGACGGCTGGCCACTCACGCGCGCCGCGGCGCGCGTCACGCAGGGCTTCACCGAAGTCGACATGGCCGGGTACCGCAACTACCGCGGAGCGAAGGTCGTTGGCGCCTGGACCTTCATCCCGGAAATCGACGCCGGGCTCGTCTTCGAGCTCGACGCCTCCGAGGCCTTTGCCCAAGCGCGCATTCTGCGTTGGCTCTACCTCACGCTCTGCGTGGTGCTCCTCGTCAACGCCGGCGTGGCGGTGCTCAATCGTCGCCGGGCGCAGCGCCAGCGTGAGTTGCGCAAGGCAGCCGAGGCGTCGCTCGTCGCCGCCAAGGAACAGGCCGAGGCCGCGTCGCAAGCCAAGAGCGAGTTCTTGGCGACGATGAGCCACGAGATTCGCACCCCGATGAACGGGGTGATTGGGATGACGTCGCTGCTCGCCGAGACGACGCTGACTGCCGAGCAGCGTTCGTATCTGGAGACGGCGCAACGCTCGGCCGATCACCTGCTCAGCGTCATCAACGACATTCTCGACTTCTCCAAGATCGAAGCGGGCAAACTGGGCCTCGATCCCATTCCGTTCGATCTGCACGTGGCCGTCTCCGAGGTGGCCGACCTGATCGCGCCTCGCGCGCGCGACAAGGGGACGGAGATTGTGGTGCGCATTGCGCCGGGGACACCGCGGCGGCTGATCGGAGACAGCGGACGCCTGCGTCAGGTGTTGCTGAACCTCGCCGGCAACTCCGTGAAGTTCACCGAACACGGTCACGTGCTCATCGACGTTGAGGCGCAGGAAGTCAGCCCCGGCTTCGCGGCGGTAAGACTGGGCGTGCACGACACCGGCATCGGCATCTCGGCGGAGCGGCTGGCCAGGCTCTTTACGCCGTTCGAACAAGGCGACTCGTCCACCACCCGCCGCTTCGGCGGCACGGGACTGGGGCTCTCCATCAGCAAACGCCTGGTCGACTTGATGGCCGGCACGCTGACAGTGGAGAGCACGCCCGGCGTGGGGTCGGTTTTCCTCGTGAGCGTGACGCTCCCCCTCGACCCGAACGCCGTGCCGGTGGCGCCACCCGCGCCAGAACTGCGCGGCGTGCACGCGCTCGTGGTGGATGACAACGAGGTTGGCCTGCGGGTGCTGCGCGAGCGCCTCTCGGCGTGGGGGATGCGGGTGGGCGAGGCCGTCAGTGGAGACGGCGCGCTGGCTGAGATTCGGCGTGCGTCCGAGAGCAGCGACCCGTATCAGATTGCGATCGTCGATTATCTGATGCCGGGAGCCGACGGCGAGGGCGTGGGCCGGGCCGTGCGCGCTGACGCGCGGCTCGCGCCGCTGGGCCTCGTCCTTGCCACCTCGGCTTCGTTGCGCGGCGACGCCGCGCGCTTTCAAAGCGTGGGTTACGACGGATATCTCCCCAAGCCGCTGCGCGCCGACACGCTGCAATCGATGATCGAGGCCGTGCTCGCGCGGCGGAGCGGCGGCGTGCCGGCCGGTGCGCCGCTGCTCACGCAGCACCTGCTGGCCGAGATCGCGTCCACCGCTCGCGACGCCGTGCGCCAGAGTTCGTTGCCGATGCCGCGCGCCGCCGCGCGCGCGAGGCTGCGCGTCCTGCTCGTCGAGGACGATATGGTCAACCAGATCATCTCGCGCAAAATGCTCGAGTCGCTGCACTGCGACGTGGAGCTGGCGACCGACGGACTGCAGGCCGTGGACAAGGCGCTGATGCGCGAATACGACGCCGTGATGATGGACTGCCACCTGCCGCATCTTGACGGCTACGAAGCCACACGCCGCATCCGCAGCGCCGAGCGCGCCGGCCGCCACGTGCAGATCATCGCGCTCACGGCCAGCGCGCTCGACGAGGAGCGCGAGCGGTGCCTCGAGGCCGGGATGGACGATTTCGTCAGCAAGCCCACGAAGCTGGACGATGTGCGCGCCGCGCTTGACCGGGTGATCGACCGCGGGGTCGGCGCCAACCACCCGACGCCCGGACCGCGCCCCTAACAAATCCGCCGCGAGTTTGTAGAATTCTCGTCCGGCGACGCGGCCCCTCCGCGTCGCCGTCCTCACTTTCCTTTTTGGAGACGCACGTAATGACGCGGTCCCGCCTCATCCTGCTCACCGGCTGTCTTGCCACCGCCACCCTGGTCGCGGCCACCGTGGTCCCGTCCGCCACGGCGCGCGTGCGGACCCAGGACGACAAGCCGTTTGTGAACGCATCGAGCCAGGTTGCCGCCGGCGAGTACCTGATGACGGTCGCGTCGTGCCACGATTGCCACACGGCCGGATGGGTGGAGAAGAAGGGGAACGTGCCCAAGGCCGATCAGCTCTCGGGTAATCCAATCGGCTACTACGGCGCGTGGGGTACCGTGTACGGCAAGAACCTGCGGCAGGTCGCCGACCGTCACACCGAGGACGAGTGGGTGGACATCATGAAGACCGCTGACCACGGCCAGGGGAATCTGCCCATGCCGTGGCACGACGCCGCCAAGTTCAGCGACAAGGACCTGCGCGCGCTGTACCAGTACGCCAAGTCGCTCGGCCCCAAGCCGGTGCGGCTGCCGCGCAACGGCAAGCCCGGCGTGAAGCCGACCGGCCAGTACATCGATCTGACCGTCAAGGACTCCACCAGCAAGTAGCCGCGACGTCGCCGGACCGGCAGACGATCAGGGCACCACGGAAACGCTCCGTGGTGCCCTGATGTTTGCGGGTCAGCCTTTCCGTGCGCGCGTCTCTCATCGCGCGCGTGCGCAGCCCGTCAGCGCGTGTGCGCGCAGCCCGTCAGCGCGTGTGCGCGGCCTCTGCCTCCGCTGCTTCGGCGCGCGCCTTGAGCGCGTTGATCATCCCGGGAAAGATGAAGCGGTGAAACGGCAGCACGGCCCACCAGTACAGGTAGCCCGAGATCCCCCACGGCTCAAAGAACGCCGTTTGCTCTACGCGACAGCCCCTGGCGTCGGGTTGCACCTCGAACTGCAGCCAGGCACGCCCCGGAAGCTTCATCTCGGCGCGCAGCCGAAGGAGGCGTGGTTCATCCAGCGCCTCAACGCGCCACCAGTCCAGCGGCTCGCCGACACGCAGGTCGCGCGCGTGCCGACGTCCGCGACGCATCCCCACGCCGCCAGCGGCGCGGTCCATCAGCCCGCGCAACTTCCAGAGCCAGTTCCCCGCAAGCCACCCCTCTTCGCCGCCCAGCCGACAAATCGCCTCGAAGAGCCGCTCCGGCGACGCCTTCACACGACGGCGCTTGCGATCGAGCAGCATTCCCTCGTGCTCGCCGAGGAAGTCTTCGTCGCCCTGTTCGATGGTCAGGCTCGCAAGCGACGACGCCCACGTCGTCATCACCGACTCTTCGGCCATGCGGGTCAACGCCAGACGCACCGCGGCGTCGTATCCCGTTGGCTCCGCGCTGAAGACGCCGCGCGCCGCATCATTCTTCACCACTACCTGCGTCTGCAGGCTTTCCACCAGCGGCTCCGCAATGCTGAAGGGGATCGGCGTGACGAGGTCGATCCACCGTCCGGCGAGTTCGGGCAGCGGCACCGGGAAGGAGATAATGAGTCGGCGCAGCCCGCGGATCTGCGCGTAGCGCTGCATCATTGCGCGATAGCTGAGCACGTCGGTGCCGCCGATTTCGTAGACGCCCTGCGCGGTGGGATGGTCGAGCGCCTCCACCAGGTAGTCGAGCACGGAGCGTACGCCGATGGGCTGACACCGCGTGTTGACGGTGGTCGGCGCGACGATCACGGGCAGTCGCTCCACGAGATGACGGATCATCTCGAAGCTCGCGCTCCCGGAGCCAACGATGACCGCCGCGCGGAACTCAATGACCGGCACGCCGGTGGCGGCGAGTTCACGTCCGACTTCCTGCCGGGAAAGCAGGTGCGGACTGTGCACCGCATCCGGTTCGCCGAGCCCACCCAGATAGACGATGCGCTGCACGCGGGCGCGCGCGGCCGCTTCGGCGAACGACCGTGCCATCAGGCGGTCGCGTTCGCGATAGTGCCGACCGGCCGACATCGAGTGCACCAGGTAGTACGCGACGTCGATCCCTTCAAGGATGTTCCAGAAGTCGCTGGGTTCTTCGAGATCGGCGGCGACGATTTCGACGCCCGGCCACGGCCGCCCCGCGAGTCGGCTCGGATTGCGCGCGGTGACGCGGACGCGGTGCCCGCGCTCGAGCAGACGCGGGACGAGCCGCCCCCCGATGTAGCCGGTGGCGCCCGTGACCAGGACGTGCTGGGATTGTACCGGAGTCGACACGCCTGGAGGCCTTCGATGAGAAGCGAGACGAGCCGCGGAGCGACACGGCCTGACGGACGCCGCAAACATGCGGCCCCGCTGGCGCAGGGCGCCAGCGGGGCCGTATATGCTTCGAGTAGCTGGGGAGGGGATCGAACCCTCGACCTCACGATTATGAGTCGTGCGCTCTCACCAGCTGAGCTACCCAGCCGTGCAGCCTGGTAATATAAGTGCACACTCGACCGACTCAAACCCCCTGTCAAACGCCATTAGAAATGTCCCCGGTCGCCCGCCAGTAACGATCTCCCCAGCGGCCGGTAGTAGCTTTTCACCCTGCGCCCGATCGGTCTGCCACGTCGGTGTCGATCCGCGCAACGCGACGCCCCAGCAAATCGTCATATAGCGATGAGTCCCGACGATCTCTTCAAACGCCCGTTCCCGGACGAGAATTACATTCCGCCCGACGAAGCGGACCTGCGCAAGCAGGCCCTGCAGAAGGCGTATGAGATCGCGCAGTCCATCACCACGGAGCAGAACAAGCCGGTTGAGACCAAGCCGCCGGTGGATCGCGGGCCGCTGCTCCGCGCAGCCAACGCGGTGCTCTCCGTGCTGGTCGCCGCCTGGCTGCTCTTCTCTCCACCCGATTGGCTGCCGCAGCGCACACCCGACCGCCGAACCCCGGAGCAGCGCGAACTCGGGCTGCGGATGGTCCTCGCTATGGAGGCCGCTCGGGTTACGGCCTACCGCGACGCGCAGGGTCAGCTCCCGCCCACCCTGGCCGACGCTGGCGGCGACACCCGCAGCGTGACCTATGTGGTGCTCGATGCCGGCCGGTTCCGCCTGACGGCCAAGGACGGGGCCTCGGCGCTGTCGTAC
>JARIEY010000207.1 GCA_031127085.1 Gemmatimonadota bacterium
ATGCGCGGGTGCGCTGTCGGGCGAGGCCGCCGGAGTGGCGAGCGCCGCGGGCACCATGTGTTTGGCATGCATGGCGACCTTGGCGGGGTCCATCCGCACGCGCCCGGTCAGCGACAGGACGCCGATGACGACGAGCCCGAGGGCGCTGACCATCGGCAGGCGGTCGCGCAGCGGACCCGCGAGTCTGCGCACGCCGACCCCGAGCGCGAGCATGATGGGCAGAGTGCCGGCCCAGAAGATGGCCATCACCATCATCGCCTCGCGCACCGAGCCGGTACCGGCCGCGGTCACGACGAACGCGTACAGCCACCCGCACGGGAGCAGCGTGGTGAGCAGGCCGACGGTGAGCGCGCGCGCCACCGGCGGGAAGTCCCGCACGTCGCGCAGCCGCGCGGCCATCCAGCGCTGGGCGCCGGCGAGCGGCGTCGGCGTGGGAATGCTGACGCCGCGCAGGGTGAGCAGCGTGATGACGCCCCAGATGATCATCAGGAGGCCGGCCAGCATCGCTGCGGCGCGCGTGACGCCCACGCCGGTGCCAACCTGCTCCACGCCCGCGCCAAGGGCACCCGCGATGGCGCCAAGCGCCAGGTACGACACCAGTCGCCCGCCGTTGTAGGCCAGATGGCCCCACGCGCTCGCGCGGGCATCGGCGCCGGCGTAGAAGCAGACGAAGGCGCCGCACATCCCGGCGCAATGCGCCGAGCCGAGCAGACTCGCGACAAAGACGGCGCCGACGATGCCGAGCATTACTTCACGTCCGGGAGGTCGAGCCGTTGCACCGCGATGAACCGTTCGCCGCCGCGGAGCGCTTCGACGTGAATGTCCCAGAGTCCCGCGCGGGCCATCGGAAGTGCGGCGAGATACTGGTCGCCGGTTTCGGTGGCCGTGGCGGTGAATACGGCATTGCCGCGCGCCACGGCGCGCGCCGAGAAGCGCACCACGGCACCGCGCACCGGCGCGCCGGCCGAGTCGACCAGCGCGGCGTTGACCGCCGTTTCCGCGTTCGAGGTGCGCGTGGCATTCAGCGAGAGCTTCCATCCCAGCCGGTCGCTCCGGCGCTGCAGTGCCTGATCTGCGTCGAACCGTACCGCCTTCTGGTAGTAGTCGCTCTCAATGGAGACCGACGGGTCATCGTTGGCGCGCATCGCCACGTAAATGTTGGCCGCCACCGTCAGCGCCAGCACGGCGGCAACGCCGATGGGCCACTGGAGGCCGCGCTTCATTCGGGCTTCCTCTTCTCGCCGCGCTCGGCGTCGTCGTGGCCCTCGTCCTTTTCCCGGATTGGCCCCGTGAGCCGATAGGGGAAGGCGCCGGCGTAGTTACCGCCGTCCGTCACGCGCACGGTGACCGTGCGGATGCCCTCCTCAAACGCGTCGCGCGGGAGCGTGACGAAGAGTGGCATCGTCTCGGTGCGGCCCGGCTGGACGGCCATGGGGCTCATCGGCGCGATCACCTGCGCGCCGTCCACTCCGGTGACCTCCACCGCGTAGGCGTGGGCGATGCCCGAGCGGTTGGCGATGCGGACCCGCAGCTGATTGGTGACCATCCCGTCCGGCTGCACCGTGAATGGCGCGCCCGCCGGTCCGAGGAGCGTGATGTCGGCCGCGTCCTTGAACGTCAGCTGGTACAGGAAGGTGCCGAAGACTGCCGTGAAGGCGATGGGGTAGAGCACCGTCCGCACGCGCAGGAAGTGGCGGCCCTTGCCCTTGAGCGCGGCGAGCGACGAATAGCGAATGAGGCCTTCGGGCTTGCCGACCTTCCGCATCACCGCGTCGCAGGCGTCCATGCACTGCGTGCAGTGAATGCACTCCATCTGCAGGCCGTTGCGGATGTCGATGCCGGTGGGGCAGGTGGTGACGCAGGCCTGACAATCCACGCAGTCGCCCTTGCCCGTGCGATCCTTGCCCAGCCCGCGCGGCTCGCCGCGGTTGTAGTCGTAGGCAACGATCAGCGAATCATTGTCGAGCAGCGCCGACTGCCAGCGTCCGTAGGGGCAGGCCACCATGCAGGTCTGTTCGCGGAAATACACGAAGTCGAGCATCATCGCGATCGTCGTGATGGTGACGATCGTGAAGCCCACGGGGTGCGCCTTGGGGCTGCCGAAGACCCAGTGCGTCACCTGTTCCCAGCCCACGAAGTAGGCGAGGAAGGTGTGGGCCAGGAACGAACCGATGATGAGGTACGTGACGTGCTTGGCGAAGCGCCGCGGGTGGAAGCGCTTGCCGTCCTTGTCGATCTGCGTGGAGCCGCGCGGACCACCCTCGAACAGGCGTTCGAGCGGACGGAACACGAACTCCATGTAGACCGTCTGGGGGCAGGCCCAGCCGCACCAGACACGCCCGGCGAGCGCCGACGCGAGAAAGACCGCGATGACCGTGCTGATGGCGAGCAGCATCAGGAGCAGCGTATCCGTCGGCAGGAACGTCGTGCCGAAGAACGTGAACTCGCGACGCTGGAGGTTCAGCAGGATCGCCGGTTTCCCGTTCATGAAGACGTGGGGAATGGCGACGTAGATGAAGATCAGCACCCACGCGACGATCGTGCGGCGGCTCAGCCAGGCGCCAGCGGACGGTTTGGGGCGGAGCCAGCGACGCGTGCCGTCTTCGTTCAGGGTCGGGAGGACACGACCCGGTGCAACCGGGGCAGACATGGGCTACTCTGGTGAAACTGGGGAGCCTGGAAAATGGGAGGGAGCGCGGAAGCCCCGCGCTCCCTCATCAAGAAGAGTTAGTTCCCCTTCTTGGCGGGTTCTGCCACTGCGGCCGGTGCGGCTGCGGCCGGAGCCGCTGCCGAGTCGGCTGGATACTTGGTGCCCTGGGGTTCCTTCGGGTTGGCGGGGTTGGTGCCGTGCAGTGTCTGCACGTACGCCACGGCCCCTTCCACCTGGTCCTGCTTCAGCACCTTGCCCCAGTTGGGCATGCCCTTGGCGAGCACGCCGTCCACCACCGTCTTCATGATCTCGGTCGGCTTGCCGCCGTGGATCCAGAAGTCGTCGGTGAGGTTCGGTCCAATCTGGCCGCCGCCATCGGGCCGATGGCAGGCCACACAGTACGCGGTCCACACCGCCTTGCCCGCTTCCACCTTCGCCGGATCCTTGGCGAACGCGGCGATCTGGTCGTCGGTGTAGACGGCGGCGGCCTTGGGGTGCGCGGCATTGAAGGCGGCCAGCTCCTGCTGGTACGCCTGTGCCTTGCCGGGGCCCACGCCAATGCCCATCGGATCCCACATGTAGATCGGGACGACGATGATGGTGGCGTAGAAGATCAGCTTCCACCACGTCGGCAGCGGATTGTCGTACTCCTGAATGCCGTCGTAGGAGTGGTCGAGCAGGCGATCGTTGTCGTTGTCAGCCATATGCGCTCCGGTGCGCCGCGCGTGGTCAGCGCGGCGTCTGAGGATGTTCGTCGTCGAGTGGCATCCGGCTGGCAGCATCGAACGTGCGCTGCCGGCCGGGGGCGAAGGTCATGATCACGATCGCCACGAACGCCGCGATGAAGAGGATCATCGCGATCTCGGCGTACGCCGAGAGGTTCGCCGCTCCCATGATGTCGGAGAGCTTCATCAGCGGCTCCCTGCCGGCGCAGCAAGCGCCACCGGGGCCGCCGCCGGCTGCTGCACCGTTCCGGCCGGGGCGTTCTTGATGTCGCGTCCGAGCCGCTGCAGGTACGCCGTCAGCGCCACGATTTCCTTGTCAGCAAGCCCCTTCGGGCCGCCGGCCGCCTCAATCGCCGCCGCCAGCTGCTCGGCCTGCGCCTTGGCCATCTCCGGGGCCTTGCCTACGGCGTCGCCGTACGGAACGCCGATCATCGCCATCGCGTCGACCGACTTCTGGATCGCCGGGAAGTCGATGGCGGTCGTCTCGAGGTGCGGGTAGGCCGGCATGATGGACTTCTGCGTCACTTCCTGCGGGTTCTTCATGTGGCGCACGTGCCACAGGTCCGGATACTTGCCGCCCACGCGGGCGAGATCCGGGCCGATGCGGCGCGAGCCCCAGAGGAACGGATGCTCGTACACCGACTCGCCGGGCTTGGAGTAATCGCCATAGCGTTCGGTCTCATACGTAAGCGGACGTACCATCTGCGAGTGGCAGTTGAAGCAGCCTTCGCGCTGGTAGATGTTGCGGCCGGCCAGTTCGAGCGGCGTGTACGGCTTGACGCTGGCGATCGTCGGGACGTTCGACTTGATGAGGAACGTCGGGATGATCTCGAACAGCGACGCCACGATCACGGCCAGGGCGGTCATCACCGTGAAGAACAGCGGCATCCCTTCCCAGCGGCGGTGCCAGTGCGCGGCGCTGAAACGCGCCCACAGGCCGCCCGTCACCGGGGCGTGGTGCTCTTCGTACGTCGCGCTCAGCGGCGCTGCCTGCACGACCGGCACGTCATACGTCGCCGGACGCGTGGCCCACGTCTTGAACAGGTTGTAGATGCCGAGGATCATGCCGGCGATGTAGAGCGTGCCGCCGGCGACGCGCACCCAGTACATCGGGATCAGGCGCATCACGGTCTCGACGAAGTCGGGGTACTGCAGGCGCCCCGTCTCGTCGAAGGCGCGCCACATCAGCCCCTGCGTGGCGCCGGCCGAGTAGATGGCCACGACGTAGAGCAGGATGCCGAAGGTGGCGAGCCAGAAGTGCAGGTTCACGAGATTCTTGCTGTACATCTCGGTCTGGAACAGGCGCGGGGCCAGCCAGTACACCATGCCGAACGTCAGGAAGCCGTTCCAGCCGAGCGCGCCCGTGTGCACGTGGGCGATGATCCAGTCGGTGTAGTGCGCCAGCGCGTTCACGCTCTTGATCGAGAGCATCGGGCCCTCGAACGTCGACATGCCGTACGCGGTGACGGCAACGACGAAGAACTTGAGGATCGGATCCTCGGTCACCTTGTGCCAGGCGCCGCGCAGCGTGAGCAGGCCGTTGACCATGCCGCCCCAGCTGGGCATCCACAGCATCACCGAGAAGAGCATGCCGAGCGTCGACGCCCAATCGGGGAGCGCCGTGTAGTGCAGGTGGTGCGGGCCGGCCCAGATGTACAGGAAGACCAGCGTCCAGAAGTGCAGGATCGAGAGCTTGTAGCTGAAGACCGGACGGTCGGCGGCCTTCGGCATGAAGTAGTACATGAGCCCGAGGAACGGCGTCGTCAGGAAGAAGGCGACGGCGTTGTGCCCGTACCACCACTGCATGAAGGCGTCCTGGACGCCGGCGTAGATGCTGTAGCTCTTCAGCGGCCCGGCCGGAACGGACAGGTTGTTGAAGATGTGCAGGATCGCCACGGTGATGATCGACGCGATGTAGAACCAGATCGCGACGTAGATGTGGCGTTCGCGGCGCTTGGTCAGCGTCACGAAGAAGTTGATGGCGAACGCCACCCACACGACGGCGATCGCGATGTCGATCGGCCACTCGAGTTCGGCGTATTCCTTGGACTGGGTAATGCCCAGCGGCAGCGTGAGCGCCGCCGCGACGATGATCGCCTGCCACCCCCAGAAGTGGAACTTGCTCAACCCGTCACTCCACATGCGCGTCTTGAGCAGCCGCTGCGTGGAGTAGTAGGCGCCGGTGAACCAGGCGTTGCCGGCGAACGCGAAGATCACGGCGTTCGTGTGCAACGGCCGGAGGCGGCCAAAGGTCCAGAACGGGGCGAAGTTCGACTCGGGCATCGTCAGCTGAATGGCGACAACCAGGCCAAACAGCATGCCGACGAGGCCCCAGATCATGGTGGCCCA
>JARIEY010000208.1 GCA_031127085.1 Gemmatimonadota bacterium
ATTGATGCACTGGGCTACACCTCAATGAGTCTCGCGACCCTCTTTGCCGCCCCCGCCTTCGGCTCCGGCAAGGAAGAGCGATGGATCAGGCGCCTCTTCTTCGTCAACGGTGCGCTTGCGCCGATCATTCTGTCGACGCAAGTGTGGCCGAACCTCGCGTACGCCGCGACGCCGTGGCTCATTGCGGTCCCGGGCTCCTCGCTCTTGCTCGCGATGCTGTTCCGCAGCGAGAGCCGCAAAAATCGCGTCGCCGAGGCCTGACGGACTCAGACCGCATCGGCGCCACTTTTCTGACAAATCGCCGACGCCGGGCCGCGCCGCTTGCGAGACGCTCGTTTCGCAACACTCCACCGATCGCCAAAGATCTCCCCGTGCCGATATCCGACGACAGCTCAAACGGCTATGAGGCAATTGCCAGCGTGTACCTCGCGCAGCGCGGCACGCGTCCGGCGATCGGCGATGCGATTGGCGCCGGCATCGTCCGCGTGTGGTCGCAGGCATTCGCTCCCGGTGCGACGGTGCTCGATCTGGGGTCTGGGCCCGGTGAACCGGGCACGCGGATCCTGCAGGAGGCCGGCCTCGCGACCTTCGCGATCGACGCATCGCCAACGATGGTCGCAGCGTTCCGCACGCGCTTTCCGGACGTGCCGATTGAGCACAGCACCGTCGAAGCCTCCGACTTCTTCGGCCGCCAGTTTGATGGCGTGCTCGCGTGGGGCCTGCTGTTCCTGCTCACCCCGGCGGCACAGCGGCTGGTCATCGAGAAAGTGGCGCGTGCGCTGCACCCTCACGGACGCTTCCTCTTCACGGCACCTCGCCAGCCGCTCCACTGGGTGGACGCGATGACTGGCCGGCCGTCGCAGTCCCTCGGCGCCCCGGCGTATGAGCGCCTTCTGCGCGCCGCGGGCCTGACCTGGGTCGACGCGGCCTACGACGAGGGCGAGAACCACTACTTTGTCGTTGAGAAGCAGTGACCACACCAGGCACATGAGCGCCAAGAGGTACTTGGCCGCAGCCTGCGGAAAGACGCTCGGCAAGGCGAAAGTCACTGGGTACTGCATCTCGTTGAAGCGACGGAGCGATGCCGTCATCGCCGCCCTCGAAGCGGCGGTACGATGTGGGATCGCGCAGACGAGCGACTGACATCGGGTGCGTCCCTTGCTGGCCGCACCGCGCCGCTGCCACGCGACACCGCGTGAGGTCTCACACGGGAGCAGTCGCTGGCGGTCGACAGGGCCAATCCACCAGCGGTCAGCTCCACCGGCCTTGCCTCAGCGGGGCGGTGAGACTCATGTTTGGTCTCGCCTGAGCTTCGATCAACGGTTACGAACGCGACCGCGCGACGCCGCCGGTGGCGCTGGCACGCGCACCGTACGAGCCACGACTCCTCTTGTCGCGCGGCTCGGCGGTCGGTGCCTTCAGGTCTTCCAGGCCAGCAATCGGCCCCGTGTCCCGGAGGAAATCGTGTCGATGCGCTCTTTCGACAGCACCGTGCTCGCGGTTGTTCTGCTCACGAGCGCATGCTCCGGCGGCGGCGAGAAAGCTGGTCCGACGCCGCCGCCCGCCGGCCCCGCCCCGGTCGCGAGCGTTCAGGTCGCGCTCGCCGCGAGCAGCATCGTCACCGGTGGCACCACCAACGCCTCACCGACACTGCGCGACGCCTCGGGTAACGCCCTCAGCGGCCGCACTGTCACCTGGACGTCCACGAGCCCGGCCGTCGCGTCTGTGAGCAACGCTGGCCTCGTGACGGGACTCACCGCCGGGACCACGGGAATTTCCGCCACGAGCGAGGGCATCAGCGGAACGGCAACGCTGACCGTGACCACAGCACCCGTCGCCACGGTAGCGATCACCGTGGTCTGGACGACACTGACGGTCGGCGGGGCAACACAGGCACAGGTGACACTCCGCGACGACGCCGGCGCGACGCTCACGAACCGCACGGTGACGTGGAGTACAAGCAGCAGTGCAATTGCCACGGTCACCGCGTCAGGCCTGGTGACCGCCGTCAGTCCGGGCAGCGCCGTGATCACGGCCACCAGTGAGGGCCGGTCGGGCACGATCTCCATCACCGCCCTTGCCCGACCGCAACTCACGACGACGAACGTGCTGATGGACCTCAGCCACGAGTTCACGTTTGAGTACGACATTTTCGCTCAGTGGGCGCCCTATTGGAATGCTGGGTACCGGCGCACCAACTCCCACGCGAATCTCGCCAGCGCCAGCGTGAACCTGAGCGCATACGACATCACCATCATTCTGCAGGAGCGCCCGTTGGTGGCCTTCGGCGATGATGAGATGCAGCGCGTGCAAGACTGGGTCCAGGCAGGAGGGCGCGTCGTACTCGTCGGGTTGGGCTCGTCGACACAAACCATCGCGCAGTTGGCGGCGCGCTTTGGCATCACCTTCTCGGCGACGCGGGCAACGAAGCCCTACGAAGTCCGGCAACACGCGGTCACGGTCGGCGTCAGCCAGTTCGATGTCACCAGCTATGCCGCGCCGGCCACGGTACTGAGCGCGTCCGTGCCTTGTGATACGCTCGTCGCCGATGCGACGAGAAAGCCGGTCGCGATCGCCTGCCAGGCTGGTGCCGGCAAAGTGGTCGCGATCTCCGAGCCGGGCTTCATCGCCAATCCGTACACGCAGGCCATCTTCAACGTCCAGTTCACCAAGCAACTCATGGCCTGGCTGGGCCAGCGCAACCGTGCCGAAGCCACAGTCCCGTCGCGCATCCTGCCTGACTTGGAACGTCCCCTCTCTGGTGGCAGCAAGCTGCGCTACACGTCGCGGACGGCGACCTCAGGGTTCGTCACGCTCGTGGAGGCACGACACGAAGCGGTCAACACCGAACTCGAACGCATCACCGGACTCACGAACGTCTACTCCACGACCTTCCTCGCTCTGCCGTGCCCCGCTGGCGGATACTCCGGCGGCGCCGAGGTCGGTGTCTGCGCGTACGAGGAGGCGGGCGGCATGACGCTGGTACTCGCACACGAACTGATGCACTCCTTCGACAATCCCAACCCGCCACCAGAGATGATGCATCCGGTGGTGTCGTATGTCGCGACAAAGGTCGGCGATGCACTCGGGGGCTCGGCGGCGAGCGTGGGGGCTGCGGAAAAGCTGGCGTGGGACCAGGGATTCAAGCGCGTGGATCCCACAGGCACGACCCTTGACGTCACCAACGAAGTGCCGTTCGATCGACGCGGGAAGATGTACTGGATCATCGGCCGTCTGGAGGGCACGTATGCATTCTCCACGACGGGGCTCTATAACTTCCCCGTCGCCGCGCGCGACCCGGGCAACGTGCTCAAGCGGTATTACCAGCGGAAACGGGCCGAGGTCGGCTACACCGCGACGCCAACGAACACCGTGCGACTCTTGAGCATCGCGGCATGCCGCGACCTGTTCCCCGACTTCCGAGCGATCGGCACCACGCTCGGCGCGACACCGTCCGGGTTGGCGGCTGAGATTTTGGCGGCGTGCCCGTGACGGCAGGCCAAGCGCACCGCGCGCTGCAACGCGCCATTGCCGTAGCAGCCCTTCTTTTCGGCGTTGCGACGATCGTCGCCGGCGGCGCCGTCCTCGGCGGACGCGATCCGGGATATCTGGTCTACAAGCCCCTGCTCCTCTTCAACACCGGAATGGGCGCTGTGTACGTCGCCGCTGGCGCGCTGGCATGGCGCCGCCTCACGCCGGCACGCCACGCCTCGGCCGCCATCCTGGTGCTGAACATCGTGGCCCTTGGTGGCGTCATCTGGCTATACCGCACCGACGGCGCGGTCGCCATGGACAGCGTCCGCGCGATGATCTTCCGCACCGGCGTTTGGCTCGTGCTCTGGCTCGGACTTGCGTGGTTGAATCGCGCGCCGCGGGGCCCAGCGTGAGTCGTACGCGACTCGGCGGCGTGAGGTCGTGACCATCATCATTCGCCCCGCCCGCCCGGAGGACGCCGCGGCACTCGCCGAGTTGGCGGCCCGCACCTTTCACGAGACCTTCGCCGCCGACAATCGCCCGGAGGACATTGCCCTGCACTTGGCACAGTCCTACGGCGCGGAGCATCAGCGGCGCGAGCTCGCGGACCCCGACATGCAGACCCTGCTCGCCGACAGCGACCACGGGCTCGCCGGTTTCGCACAGCTGTGCCGCGGCCCTGCACCAGCGTACGTACAGGGCGAGGACCCCATCGAACTGCTGCGGTTCTACATCGCGCAGCCGTGGCACGGCCGGGGCGTCGCACAGCAACTGATGGCGCAGGTACTCACCGCAGCGGCGCACATGGGCGCTCGCACACTCTGGCTGGGCGTCTGGGAGCACAACGAGCGCGCCAAGGCCTTCTACCGCAAGTGCGGCTTTGTCGACGTGGGGACTCAGATCTACATCGTGGGTTCGGATCCGCAGCACGACCGGCTCATGGCACGGCCAGTTGCAGCTTCCGCGGTGGCGCGGCCCCTCCGGTAGTCGCATATTCGCCACACCCCGGCGCCGACTCCTACTCAGTCCCGCTCGCCACACGAGAGAGCCTATGCTCCGCCGCTGCGCGTTCGTCCTCGCCTGCCTCACGGCTTCCGCCGCCCTCGCCCAGACCCCACCGCAGGGCGCGCTCGGCTTCTACCGCTTCCCGGCCATCAGCGGCCAGACCATCGTCTTCGCCGCCGAGGGCGACCTGTGGTCGGTTCCCGCCAGCGGCGGGTTGGCCCACCGGTTGACCACGCATCCCGCCGAGGAGTCCGACGCTGTCATTTCGCCGGACGGGAAGACGCTCGCGTTCACCGCGCGCTACGAAGGGCAGACGGCACTCTACACCATGCCCATCGCTGGCGGCTCGCCGACGCGCTGGACGTACGACGGCGATGCGGCCATCGCCACCACCTGGACCCCTGATGGCCGGCTCATCTATCGCACCACGCAGTACACCGGCATTCCAAAAAGCGGCATGGTCGCGCTCGACCTCACCACGAATACGCGCACGCTGATTGCGCTCGCCGGCGCCTCCGAGGGCTCGTACGACGCTTCGGGCAAGACGATCTACTTCGTGCGCCCCGGCTTCCACAACAACGTCACCAAGCGGTACACGGGCGGCACGGCACGGCAGATCTGGAGATACACATCCGGTGACCGGGAGGCGGTGCAGCTCACTGGACAAGATTACCAGGGAGAGAGCCACTCGCCCATGTGGCATCAGGGGCGCGTCTACTTCGTGACCGACCGCGACGGCCAGATGAATATCTGGTCCATGAAGGACGACGGCAGCGACCGGAAGCAGGTCACCAAGCACGTTGGCTGGGACGTCCGGCATCCCAAGCTCTCGGCGGACGGCAAGATCGTCTACCAACTTCAGGCCGACCTCTGGGTGCTCGACGTCGCGAGCGGACAGTCGCGCCAGGTCCTCATCACGCTGGCCACCGACCTCGACCAGCTCCGCGAGCGGTGGGTGCGCGACCCGATCAGCTACCTCTCGTCGGCGCACCTCTCGCACGACGGCACGCGCGCGGTGCTCACGTCGCGCGGACGCGTCTTCGTGGCGCCGGTGAAGGGCGGCCGTTTCGTCCGCGCGTCCACCAAGGACAGCGTGCGTTTCCGCGACGCGGTCTTCGCTGCCGACGGCAAGTCCGTGCTCGCCCTCAGCGACGAGAGCGGCGAGTTCGAGTGGGTGCGCCTCCCGGCCAACGGCGTCGGCACCGACGAGCCGCTCACGAAGAACAGCCGCATCC
>JARIEY010000209.1 GCA_031127085.1 Gemmatimonadota bacterium
CTTCGCTCATGCTGAAGAACAGTGTCCGCATCATGCTCTGGCTTAACGGGCTGAAGACCAGTTCGACAAACCCTCGGGCCTCGACTTTGCATCCGGCCTCGATCGGCATTTGAAGGCCATGATAGATCGCGTAGGTCGCGAGACGGGGCGCCAGGTAGTTGCCCCAGGTCTCTCGCGCCATCATCGCATTGGCGCCGGTGAAGGTTTCGGCCCCTGCGGGGGAATGCACCTCCCCGCCAGGAAGCCGGAATCCCTTCTTGTCCCATGGTTGAATCGGTTCGATCGTCCGGACCAGCTGATTGGCGCGTTCGAGCAGTTGATCTCTGGGAACGATCTCCGTGATCAGGCCCAAGTCAAGGGCCTTTCGAGCCGGGATCGTCTTGCCCTGGGTGATCAGCCCGATGGCTTCGCGGGCGCCGATCAGGCGTGGCATTCGTTGAGTTCCCCCGGCCCCGGGAAGGAGTCCGAGGGAACACTCCGGCAGGCCGAGGCGAAGAGCCGGATCATCGGCCACGACCCGGGCATGACAGGCCATGGCCAGCTCGAACCCGCCGCCGACCGCAGTGCCGTTGATAGCCGCAACGACGGGCTTGCCCCCGGTCTCGATTTCCCGGAAGCTGGCCTGAAGGCGCTGAACCCCGTCGAAGAACTGAGCCTTGGTCGTCTTCCGGGCAGCGAGCAGCATGCCGAGGTCGGCGCCAACGATGAAATCGGACTTGGCCGATGCAATGATGATGCCTTTGACCGCCGGGTCGCTCAGCAACTCGCGGGTGGCGGCGAAGAATTCGCCGAGCGAGAGGTCGTTGAAGACGTTCGGGGTGTTGCCAGGGCAGTTCCAGGTCAGGGTCGCGATGCCGTCGGCCGCGATCTCGGAGAAGATATGGGTTGCCATGGTCAGACTCTTTCGATCACGGTGGCGACGGCCATGCCGCCGGCGACACACAAGGTGGCCACGCCAACGGACTGGTTCCGGCGCTCGAGTTCGTCGAGCAGCGTACCCAGGATGACGGCACCTGTCGCCCCTAGCGGATGGCCCATCGCAATGGCGCCGCCGTTGACGTTGACGGTGTCCGGCGTGAGTCCCAGCTCCTGCATGAAGAACAGCGCGACTGCCGCGAACGCCTCGTTGATTTCCCAAAGATCGACGTCTGCGGCGTTCATGCCGGCTTTCTTGAGCGCAATTCGGCACCCCTCGGCCGGCGCCGTCAGCATGATCGTTGGATCCTGGGCGCATGCCGCGAAGCTCCGAATCCGGGCCCTCGGCCTGAGGCCGGCCTGGTCCGCTCCGGTCTTGCTCGCGAGCAAGATCATGGCCGCGCCATCCACGATGCCGCTCGAGTTACCGGCGTGGTGGAAATAGTGGAGCCGTTCGATTTCCGGATATCGCTGCAGGACGACCCGGTCGAAACCGGCCAGCTTGGATACTTTCGCGAAAGATGGCTCGAGTTTGCCGAGACTATCGGCCGTGGTCTCGGGCCTCAAGTGCTCGTCGCGCTCAAGAATCGTCAGGCCATTGCGGTCGATGACCGGGACAACCGACCGGGCGAAATGACCGGCATCCCAGGCCGCCTTGGCGCGGCGCTGTGATTCCGCGGCAAACGTGTCGAGTTGCCGGCGGGTGAATCCGTATTTCGTGGCGATCAGGTCGGTGGAAACGCCTTGAGGCACAAAATGAAAGTCGGCCGCGAGCATCGGATCGGTCGCGGCCGCAAAGCCGGAGGATCCCATCGGGTTCCGGGACATGTGTTCGACCCCGCCGCCGATTCCCAGGTCGATCTGGCCGGCCATGATCTTGGCGCTGATCAGGTTCACGGCCTCGAGGCCCGAACCGCAGTAGCGGTTGAGGACGACGGCCGGTACCCGCTCGTCGTAGCCGGCTGCAAGCACCGACCATCGGCCCACGCCGGCTTCGTCCTTGATGGCGTCGACGCAGCCGATGGCGACGTCCTCGACCAGGGACGTGTTCAGATTGTTTCGGGTTCGGAGGGCCCGAAGCGGGGTGGCCGCGAGTTCGACCGGGGCCACTTCATGAAGCTAACCATCGGGCTTGCCGCGTCCTCGCGGAGTCCGGGTCGCATCGAGAATGAATGCGTCTGCCATGAGGATCAACCAGGCGAGTGGGAAGAGACCAGAATCTATCAGTCCGGTTCGCCGGGAGGGAGAGGGAATTACAACATTTGTTGTTTTTGAATAGATTGGCCAATATGACCGAGCCCACCACCTTCTCGATCGGGATGGTTCTGTTCCCGAACTTCACTCACTTGGATCTCGCCGGTCCGTTCGAGGTCTTCGGCAGGATCCCCCAAGCCCGGGTGGTCGCCGTCGGTGCCGATCTCGGGCTGGTTACCAGCGATACCGGGCTTCACGTCGTGCCCGATCTGACATTCTCCGGTGCCCCTCCCTTTGACCTGATCTGCGTTCCAGGTGGGCCCGGAGTCAATCCGATGCTCGAGGACGAGGCCTTCCTCCGGTTTCTTCGGATCCAGGGTGAGCGGGCTGCCTATGTCACCTCGGTCTGCACCGGTTCGTTGCTTCTGGGCGCCGCCGGGCTGTTGCGCGGTTACCGGGCCTCGACCCACTGGATGTCGATGGATCTGCTGGCTCTGTTCGGGGCGATTCCGGTACGGGAACGGGTCGTGATCGACCGAAACCGGATCACCGGAGGCGGCGTGACGGCAGGGATCGATTTCGGGCTGGTGGTTGCGGCTCAACTGGCCGGCGAGGAGGTGGCTCAGCGGATCCAACTCATGCTCGAGTACGATCCGGCTCCCCCGTTCGATGCGGGTTCTCCCTTGCGCGCGGCGCCAGGGGTAGTGGCCGCGGTCAGGGAACAGGGAGCCAGTTACCTTGACGCCCGACGAGTAATCGCGGCACGAGCGGCGTTGCGAATGCCGGGCTAGGGAAGGAAGCGGGC
The DNA here is from genome assembly GCA_031127085.1 of Gemmatimonadota bacterium. GTDB lineage: Bacteria > Gemmatimonadota > Gemmatimonadetes > Gemmatimonadales > Gemmatimonadaceae > PNKL01. The sequence continues at coordinate 2,915 of JARIEY010000209.1, forward strand.
CTGGGCGGCGGCCGGCGGTATCGGACAGGCCTCATATCGACCGAAAAGCCGGTTGCGCCAGTACGCCACGATATCGTAGAGGGAATCCCGGATTTCGCGCGGGATGAAGTAACCCGCCAGGAAGATCCGCCACGGCCCGCCAAGGTAGCGGATGATTCGCAGCACTGCGGTGGATCGAACCGTGACCCTCGGGCCTTCGACGAGGATCAGCGAGTCAATGCCGCCGAGTTCCGGGTGTCTGGCGATCAGGGCTCGTCCGGTCGTTCCCGACAGCGGCGCGAACCGCAGCGATCCTCCGCCATCGACCCTGAGCAGGAACGCCACCCAGCTATTGCAGAGTGCGCAATAGCCGTCGTAAAGGAGCACGGGGGCTTCTTCAGGTGATGAGGCCAGCTTCGCGCAGCTCCTCTTCGAAGTCCGGGGCAGGGCTCTTGGGGCGGCGGAAGAACCACCACTGCTCGGTTGGGTCGTGGCCGTTTTCCCGGGCGCTTTTTTCGCCCCAGATCGGGCCGCACTCGACGGTCATTTCGCGGAACTCGTCGTCCAGTTTCCCGAGCTTCTTCTCGGCCGCTGCCCGGTCATCGGCACTGGCTACCTCGAGGGCCCCCGCCAGGGTGTCGCGAAGTTCCATGTCGTTGAGGTAGTCGTCAAAGGTGAGATCGTAGCCCTCTTCGACCGCCGCAACGAGGCTCTCCCAGTGGTCCAGCAGGCCCTTGAGCCCCCCTTTGACGTCGCTCGGGGCACTGCCCCGGCGTCGAAGGTATTGTCGCACCCGATCAGGCTGCTGAGTCGTCATCCCTGTCTCCGTCACGCTGGGCCGCTGGAACTACGCCCTGGTACCGAACTGCAATGTCAACGCTTACCGCGATACTATGCAAGGACGCCGCCGAAACGCAAGTCACCTCCGGAGGGCCAATGGTCGTTCACGAGTCTGCGGAATTCGTCAGTTACTGGCGGGGGGTCCGGAAGCGAACTCGTCGCCTGGTCCCCCTGATTCCCGAAAACCACCTGGAATGGGCCCCCGCAGCAGGCCGGTGGACGCTCGGCGACCTGGTTCGCCACCTCGGCGCCATCGAGCGCTGGATGTACGGTGAGACTGTGCAAGGGCTTCCGAGCCGATATCCTGGTCACGGTCAGGACCTGGCAGCCGGGGTCGCGGGGGTGGCCGACTATCTCGACCGGATGCATGAGGAATCATGCGCCATCTTCGGCAGGCTCGCTCCGGAGCAGCTGGCCGGCAAGTGTGTTACCCCAGCCGGCACGGCGATTACCACCTCCAAGTGGCTTCGGGCGATGGTGGAACACGAAGCCCACCACCGAGGACAGCTCCAGTTGCTCCTCGGCCTGCTGGGCGTTCAAACTCCCCAGATCTTCGGGCTGACCGAGGAAGAGGTTCGGGCCCGGTCATCGCGCTAGGAGCGGCGGCCCTCGTACCATCCCCGGAGCGGCCGGGGTGAATAGGGGGCCTCCAGCGCGGCGAGTTCTTCGCTGGTGAGCCGCAACTCGACGGCACGGGCGGCGCTTTCGAGTTGCTCGATCCGGGTTACCCCGATGATCGGCGCCGTGACCCCTGGACGTGACAGAATCCAGCTCAAGGCGGTTTCCGCCGGTGAAACCCCGCGGCCGGCGGCTACCTGGGCATTGGCCGCGATAATGGCCTGGTCACCCGGATGATCGTACAACTGATCGGTCAAATGGTCCGAGCCGCCCCGAGCCGTGGTGGGCCCGGCATCAGGCCCGCGGGCCAGGAGGCCTCGTGCCAAAGGCGACCAGGGGATCGTTCCGATGCCCTGGTCGAGGCACAGTTGCGTCATTTCGCGCTCTTCCTCGCGGTAGAGCAGGTTGTAATGGTTTTGCATCGAGACGAAACGAGTCCACCCGCGGCTGTCGGCCAAGGCGAGTGCCTTCATGAGCTTCCAGGCGTAGGTGGTGCTGGCACCGACGTAACGAACCTTGCCCTGGGAGACCAGCCAGTCGAGGGCGGCCAAGGTCTCCTCGAGGGGAACGGCAGGGTCGAACCGGTGGAGTTGATAGAGATCAATGGTATCGACCCGCAGGCGCTTGAGGCTCGCCTCGCAGCCCTGGACGATGTGTTTCCGTGACAGGCCGCCCGTGTTCGGCGCGCCACCCCGCATTTCGAAGAATACCTTGGTGGCGATCACCACCTCGTCCATTCTGGCGTGTTCGCGAAGCAGTCGCCCGGTAACTTCCTCGCTTACGCCGAGGGAATACATGTCGGCGGTGTCGAAGAAGTTGATTCCCAACTCCACCGCCCGGCGAAAGAAGGGCCGCGCGGCGGCCTCGTCGAGCACCCAGGGGCGCCAGGTCGGCGTGCCATAGCTCATGCATCCGAGGCAGAGCCGTGAGACGGTCAGTCCGGATGATCCCAGCGAAGTGTATTCCATGTTTCAGAGATACTGCGATTGGTCACGCGGAGTCAATCACCAAGAGCCGACCACAGTAGTCATCGGGCCATCTGTTCGGCGGCGAGAATCTGCCTCTTGAGCGGGACGCCCCAGCGATAGCCGCCGATCGATCCATCGTCACGAATGATCCGGTGACACGGGACCACGACGGCGATCCGGTTGCGTGCAATCGCGCCGGCGACGGCTGGCTTGCCACGCTCGTCGCCAAGGTGGCCGCCCAACTTCGGGGAGAACTCGACCCCCGGCCCCTGGAACTCGATATGGTCGGAACCGCGTTCCAGCAACGGGTCTGGCGGGCGCTCACCCAGGTTCCCCCGGGCCAGACCAGGTCCTATCGCGAAATCGCCATCGCCATCGGCCGGCCCCG
>JARIEY010000021.1 GCA_031127085.1 Gemmatimonadota bacterium
AAGCTCGATGGGCAACAGGTGCAACTGCGCGAAGACGGACATAGACAGCGAGAGCCCAGGCCGAAAGACGTAGCGGATGCCCCCGTAGCCGCGATCGTAATAGCCGTACCCCGCTAGGCGCACGCTGGGGAGCGCGCGGAACCAGACGCCGATGCGCACCAGATCGCGATGCCGGAAGTCCCGGTCGCCATAGCGGTACGGCGCGCGGTATCCATAGGGCGCGTATCGCGGATCGGGGCGACTGCCGTAGCGAACGTCGGTGCGGGCGTCGTACCGGCCGTCGTTTCGGCCGTCATACCGACCGTCCCAGCGGCCGTCGCGGCGCCCATCGCGGTCCACACCGACAGGCGGACGCACGACGATGCCGCGATCCTCGCGACGATCTCGTGGGTCGTACCGGTTCTCGGATACGCCTCCCCGCGGCTCGTTCCGCCCCAGACCGCGGTTGTTGCGGCCATCGCGGTCATCCGCGCGCGGCGTTGCCCGCGGCTCACCGCGCGGCTCCACTCGCGGCGTGCCACGATTCTCACCGCGGCTCTCACCGCGTCCCTCGGGACGACCCTCACCACGCGTGTCACCACTGCGTCCGCCCTTCTCGCGCCCGCGCTCCACACGCGAGCGGTCAAACCCGTAGCGGCTGTCCTGCGCCAGCACCGGTACGCTCAGTGTGAGCGTCCCAAACGCCAAGGCCGTACGAAGCACACCCATCGTTCCTCCAAGAGGGTTCTGACTTCCGTACCCCGCGATGCGCGGCGTGATCCCAACGAAAGGGGCGAGGCCGCCCGCGGCCCCGCCCCTCGTTCCACGCCCATCGAGGCCGCGCGTTACGTCACCGTCTGCACAATGGCGATGCCGCGCTTGGCCAACTCGGCCACGTACGCCTCACCAGGCATACATTCGTCCGACGTGTGCACCCCAGGAGGCGACACGAGTCCGCGCGCCTGCATCAGGCCAGTGATCGCAAGCGAGAAGCCGGTCGTTCGCATCATCGCGGTAATCCCGGTCGCCTCATCAAATCGATCGACGAGTTCGAACGAGTGCGTCACAGGCCGGCCGCCGCTGGTGCCCTGCACGATCACACGCAGCGCCACCAGGTCACGCCCGCCCGGCTTCCGCAGGCGCGGCCCCATCGCCGCAACAGCCACATCGCGCGGCCGGACTTTGACGCCCTTCACATCGACCGGCTCCAACTCCAGCAACCCGAGCTCGCGGATCGCCTCCATAATGTGCGCGTGCCCGGGATAGCGCAGCGTCTTGTACTCCATCGTCGGGATCTTCCCTTCGTAGCGGAACCCGATGGTGGATAACCCGCCGGCCGTGTGGAAGCCTTCGAGCTCGCCAATCTCCGCGAAGACCACGGGCTCGCGCTCCGAGAGCGCCTTCACCTGATGCCGCTTGCCGTCGCGAATCACCCACGAAAGCGTCGTGTAATAATCGAGCACGCCTTCGAGCGAATAGACGATCTGATAGTTGAGTGGCGGCTCGGGTTTCTGCGGCAGCCCGCCGACAAAGATCTTCACCGTGTCCACGGTGTCACAGCGGGCGATGCCCAGCTGCGCCAGGATGTTCACCATCCCGGGTGCCAGCCCGCAGTCGGGAATCACGGTGACCCCGGCCGCCGCCGCCCGCTCGCTCAGTTTCTGCTGCTGGAACACGATTTCCGTGTTGCCGCCCAGATCGCTGAAGTGCGCACCGGCCGCAATCGCCGCTTCAGTCATCGCCAAGTTGAAATAGTACGGCACCGCGCACATCACGGCCGTTACTCCATCCATCGCCTGGCGCGTCGCCGCGGGATCGGTCACGTCGAGCGCGATTGGCTTCAGCCGGCCGCCGACGAAGGGCTTCAGAAACGCCGGAAGCTGGTCGACGGACTGGTCGGCAAGACGTACCTCGGTGACATCGGCCTGCTGGAGCAGGTCATACGCGCAGGCGGAGCCCTGAAGGCCGGCGCCCAGCACAAGCATTTTCATTGGACTGTTCCGTGCAAGGGTGGATCGACGCGCCGTGCGGCGGCGTGCTGAATTCTACCGGCGGCGCCCGACGCTCGTCAGACCAGGAACGGACGTCGCCCCCCCGCCGGCGGCGCGCGGGCGACGTCCTCGGCCCTGACCAACGCTACTTGAGATAGGCGCTCAACCGATGCTTGCCAGGTGCCGCAACCGACTTCGGCGCGTGGTAGGCGGGGGCACCGTGGCCGCCGTGACCGCCGTGGCCGTTCGTCAGCGACTTCGGTGGTGGCGGAGCCTCCGACGCCGGCGGCGGCGCATCGACGTCGTCGCCGAGGTCGAACGACGCCGACAGATCGCGCAGCGCCAGCGCCTGCTCTGCGATGCGATGCGCAGTCGCCGTCAGCTCCTCGGCCTGTGCCGCGTTGCTCTGCATCGCCGAATCAACCTGCTGCACCGCCAGCGAGACCTGTCCAACGGCCTCCGACTGCTCGTCGGCCGCCGAGGAGATGCTGATGATGAGATCCGTCATTGCCGCGACGGCCTTCGTTCCCTCATCCACCTTGTGCGCTGCGTCGGCGATCAGCCCCGAAATCTCCTTGGCTGCAGTGGCCGACCGCTGGGCGAGGTTGCGCACTTCCGAGGCAACGACGGCGAAGCCGAGCCCCTGCTTGCCGGCGCGCGCCGCCTCGACCGCCGCGTTGAGCGCCAGCAGGTTCGTCTGGAACGAGAGGTCGGTGATGACGCTGGTAATGTTCTCAATCCGCTTGGAGGCGGAGGAGATGTTCTCCATTGCCGCGGCCACCGACAGCTTGCCCTGGTCACCACCAATGGCAAGTGCGTTGGCGCGCTGCGCGTTCTCGGCCGTCGTCCGCACGTTGCGGCTGATCTCGGTGATCATCGCCGATGTTTCTTCGAGCGACGAGGCCTGCTGCTGCACCATGTCGCTGACCTGTGTGGCCGCCGAGGTGACCTCCTGTCCGGCGAAGCCGAGGTCAATGCTCGCCCGCGTCAGCCCCACCAGCGCGCCGCGCACGATTTGCTTGAACTCGCGGAAGTTGTCGCCCACGTCGTGATCGGCGCTCGACAGTGACACCACCCCTGTGTCGAAGCCGAGCGAACCCAGCAGCTCGAGGAAGAACGAGTCGAGCACCGCCTGCTGGTCGTAGTTGAAGACGCGGAAGATGGCCGTCTCCGCCTTCACACGGAACACCGGACGGAACCAGTAGCGCTTCATCAGGTACTTGCGCGTCAGGTCCTGGTAGAGCGTGTAGGCACCGATGTACCATTTGACTGGCAGGTCAATAACATTGTGCAGCGCACCAATGTGCATGCGCTGGGCAAAGTACTCGGTGCCGTATTTCCCCCCGCGCGCGGCTTCGCTGAAGATACCGCGGTAGTACCCGGCTTGCGCGCGTTCCAAGTGCGATCGCAGGGTATCGAGTGGCAGGCCCTTCGCGCGCGCGAAGTTCTCGAAAAACTCGCGCGATCCTTTCTGCGAGAACTGATGATCGTAGAACTCGCGCGCCACGTCGTCGGCGACCGCGTCTGCCCAAGGGGCCAGCGCAGCGAGCGTCGCCATCTCGGCGGGCCCGAGGGCGATGAACCGGCGGCGCAGCTCCAGGTTGGACTCGGTGATCCGGGCCCGATTGAGCAGGTCAACTGACATGCGATGGCTCCAGCGTCGAAGTAGCGATGGCGACCGCGCGCGCCCCAGCCCGTGCGGGTGGCGCGCAGGGAACTCTGCCTCCTCTGGTATCGGCGCAATTGCCGCGGGACTAAAACGCGGAAGCGCAATTGCCGCCGGCACTTGCGACCCGGGGCACTCAACTTCGCGCGTGTCTCCGCCGATGCTCTGGGACAGTCTGCCCCTGTCCGACGAATTCTCCTGAGCCATCCATGTCGCGCTGCGCCGAGTTCTCCACCGCGGACCGCACGCTGATCCTGCGGGATCGCGTCACCATCGCCGATGCCGGCGACCTGCACGCCGAGGCGCTGCGCGCCGCGGGTTGCGGGACGAATGTTCGCATTGACGCCTCGGAACTACAGCTGCTCGACACGGCCGCGGCGCAGGTGCTCATCGCGCTCCAGGGCGCCCTTGCCACGCGCGGCCACCAGTTGGAATGGTCGGGCATCGCCGAGGCCCCCGCGCGGCACCTCGCCCGCGGTGGATTGCTCCCACTCCTGAACGCCGCCCACGACTGACCGGAGAGGCCTGTGCCACGCACTGCCCTGATCGTTGACGATTCGACCTCGATGCGCCAGATGATCGCCCATACGCTGACCACGGCGGGCTACACGGTGACGCAGGCCGCCAACGGCCAGGACGCGCTGGCCTCGCTGTCGAAGTCGCGCCCGGACGTCATTATCACGGATCTCAATATGCCGGTGATGGATGGCCTGACGTTCATCAAGAACGCGCGCAAGCTGCCGGCCGCCAAGTTCACGCCCATTCTGATGCTGACGACCGAAGCGGGCGCCGACCGCAAGGCCGAGGGGCGCGCCGCTGGCGCCACCGGCTGGATCGTGAAGCCGTTCCACCCCGACCAACTGCTCCAGGTTGTGGCCAAGGTCGTGCCATGAGCGACCCGTTTCGGCCGTCGGTGGATCTCTCGCAGTTCACCGGCGTCTTTCTAGAGGAGGCACGCGAGCACCACGAAGCGCTCGAGGCGGGGCTGTTGCGCCTGGAACGCGGTGACCGCGATCCCGACCTGCTGAACACGATCTTCCGCGCCGCCCACTCAATCAAGGGCGCGAGCGGCACGTTCGGGTTCCGCGCCATCATGCAGTTCACCCACGCGCTCGAGACGGCGCTCGACCGGGTGCGCGGCGGGACACTCGCGGTATCGCCGGAGTTCACCGCCGATCTCTTTCGAGCCGTGGACGTCCTCAATCGACTGATCGACGCCGCGAGCAACGGGGACACGGAGCTCACGACGGACGAGGTGATGCTCGCGCAGGCCCTCGAGCGCGCCGGTGCCGGCCAGCCGATCGCCACGCCAATCATCGCGGTCACCGACACGGCCCCCGCAGGCCCACGCCGCTGGCAGCTCGCGCTGGCACCGTCGGCCGACCTGTTCCGGTGCGGCTCCGATCCACTGCTCCTGCTGCGCGATCTCGGCGATCTGGGCGAACTCTCGAACGTCGTGGTCAACGCGACGGCCGTCCCTGCACTCGAGACCCTCGATCCAGAGTCCTGCTTCCTGACCTGGTCCGTGGAGCTGCTGACAGAAGCGCCCGAAGCCGAGATTCGGGGCACCTTCCTGTTTGTGGAGGACAGCTGCTCCATTGAGGTGACGGCGCTCGATGCACCCGTGCTCATCCTCGACGAGGCCGCGGCGCCAGTCGCGCAAAGTGCGGACGTCCCAACCGAAGCGACGACCGCCACCGCGCGCGCCGCCACCGCGCGCGCCGACACCGCGCGCGCCGACACCGCGCGCGCCGACACCGCGCGCGCCGACACCGCGCGCGCCGACACCGCGCGCGCCGACGCTCCCCGCGCCCGGACAACCGAAAGCGCCACCATCCGCGTGGCCACGGAAAAGGTGGATGCGTTGGTCAACCTCGTGGGCGAGCTGATCATCGGCCAGGCGATGGTCGCCTCGGTCATCGACCGGTTCACCCCCGACCGAATGGAAGACCTGCGCGAAGCGGCGAGCGCGCTCGACCGCCATCTGCGCGACCTGCAGGAACGCGTGCTGGCCATCCGTATGCTGCCCATCGGATCGCTGTTCAGCCGCTTCGAACGCGTCGTGCGCGATGTGGGCGCCGCCACCGGCAAGAAGGTGCAACTGGTATCGGTCGGCGAGGATACCGAACTCGACAAGTCCGTTATCGAAGGTCTCGCCGATCCGCTCACCCATCTGCTGCGCAACGCGGTCGATCACGGCATCGAGACCACGGAGACGCGCATTGCCCGCGGCAAGCCCGAGACGGGCACGGTGACCCTGGCCGCGCAGCACGAGGCGGGGTCGGTGCTCGTCGAGATCTCCGACGATGGCGGCGGCCTCAACCTCGATCGCATTCGCGCCAAGGGCGAGTCCCTCGGTCTCCTGCGCCCCAACGAGCCGGTGAGCGACGAGCAGATTCGCGCGCTGATCTTTGCTCCTGGGTTCTCCACGGCCTCGGCGGTGAGCGATCTCTCTGGGCGCGGCGTCGGAATGGACGTGGTTCGCCGCAACGTGGAGTCGCTCAACGGCAGCATCAGTATCGACTCGCGCCCGGGGGCCGGCACCACATTCCGCATTCGGCTGCCGCTGACGCTTGCGATCCTCGACGGCATGCAGTTGCAGCTTGGCAGCCAGGTCTACGTCCTACCGCTGCTGTCGATCGTCGAGTCGTTCCGGCTCACCCCCGAGGTCCACCGCCCCGTGCTTGGCCGTGGCGAGGTGGTGCTCGTGCGCGGAGCCACCCTGCCACTCGTCCGTCTGTCCGCCATCGTGGGGCAACCCGCCGGACGCGAAGACGGCATCGTGGTGGTGGTCGAGCACGGCGGTCGCCAGGTCGGCCTGCTGGTCGACGACCTGCTGGGCGAACAACAGGTGGTCGTAAAGAATCTGGAGGCGCATTACCGGCGTGTTGAGGGCATCCTCGGCGCCACCATCCTCGGCGACGGTCACGTCGCCCTCATCTTGGACACCGATGCCCTGATCCGCATCGGCACCGCGTCAACGACGGAGTTGGCCGCATGACGAGCCCCACCGCACTCGCGCACGATCAGGACAACGACGTCTTTGGCGTCGACGGGCAGCAGTTCCTGACCTTTCATCTCGGCAACGAGACGTACGGCGTGCCGATTCTCTCAGTCCAGGAAATTCGCGGGTATGCCGCCGCGACCCCCATTCCGAACTCGGCGCCGTGGGTCAAGGGCGTGATGAACCTGCGCGGCACGGTGGTGCCGGTCGCGGACCTGCGTGAGCGCTTCGCGCTCGCCGAGGCCCCCGTCAACCGTTTCACGGTGGTCATCGTGGTGCAGCTGGAGGGGCGCGTGGTTGGGCTGGTTGTAGACGCCGTCTCCGACGTCGTCGTGGTGGCGGACGCCGACATCCGCCCCGCCCCGGCCCTCGGCGCCAGCATCGACACCTCCTGCCTCGCCGGGCTCGCGATGCAGAGCGAGCAACTGGTGCTCCTCCTCGACGTGGCTCGGCTCGTGGAGACTGGCCTCGACCTCTGCGCTGCCTAGCGCAGCCGCGGCGCATGTCCACTCACCAGGCCAAGCACCCACCGCACCGACACGCGGCCGGGTCCACGACGCACTATGTGCTCGGCGAACGCGAATTCGCCGCGTTCCGCGGGCTTATCTACGACGCCGCCGGCATCGCGCTCACGGACGCCAAGCGCGATCTCGTGAGCAGCCGACTCGCCCGACGCGTGCGGGCGTTGCGGCTGGGCGGCTTTGACGACTACCTCGCGCTGCTTGAGCGCACACCAGCGGGAGAGGGGGAGTGGACGCCGTTCATCAATGCGCTCACGACCAACCTCACATCGTTCTTCCGTGAGCCGCATCACTTCACCGTACTGACGCGGGCGCTGAAGGAGTCGCGTGGCACGGTGCGCATCTGGAGCGCCGGCTGTTCCACAGGTGAAGAGCCGTGGTCGATTGCAATGACCGCGCGCGAAGTGCTTGGGCAGGACGCCGGTCGCGTCCGCATTCTTGCCACCGATCTCGACACTGACGTGCTCGCCACGGCAAGTGCGGGCATTTACCCGGATGACGTCACCGGCAAGCTCGATCCGGCAATGCAGCGCAAGTACTTCGAACCGGCGCGTGGCGCGCACGACGGCTTGCTCGCCATCAAACAGGAACTACGGCCGCTCGTGCGCTTCACGCAGGTCAATCTTGTGCGTGATGAGTGGGGAACCGACGAGCCGTTCGACATGATCTTCTGCCGCAACGTCGTGATCTACTTCGACTCGCCAACGCGCGCGCAGTTGTTTGCGGGCTTCACTCAGGCGCTCCGCCCCGGCGGGCTGCTCATCCTTGGGCACTCGGAGGGGCTGGGCAACGCCCAACTTCCGCTGACGCCGCTGGGTCAGACCGTCTGGCGCCGCCAGGACGGACTCGCACCGCACGCACCACACTCGGCCACGCCAGCGCGCGGCGCGGCGGCACCATCGACGGCCACTCCGCGCATTACCCGCCCCGCGCACACGTCGCACGCCCACGCGACGCGCCCAGCGCCCGCGGCGACGCGTCCCGCGACAGCAACCCGGACGACGCACGGAGCTATGCCGCGCGTACCCACCGCACACGGCAACGGCGTACGAGGGGCGGCAGCGCATCACGCACGCAACGCCGCCACGCATCGGCCAGCCGGCAACGCCGAGGGTGAGCGCCCGACCACGCGCATTGTGATCGGGGGCATTTGCGCCAGCGCCGCACCGCGGACAGTCCGCACCGTACTCGGTTCGTGCATCGCCGCCTGCCTGTGGGATCCCGCCACAGGCATCGGCGGAATGAACCATTTCATGCTGCCCGAAGGGAGCGCCGATCCCGAGAGCGCCTCACGGTTCGGGATCCACGCGATGGAACTGCTCATCAACGAGCTAATGCACCTCGGCGCCGATAGGCGGCGCATCGTCGCCAAAGTGTTTGGCGGCGCCTCGGTGCTGCAACTCGCCCGGCAGAAGGAGAATGTGGCGGAACGCAACGTGGCGTTCATCCGCGAGTTCCTGAAGACCGAGAGCATTGCGGTGCGCCACGAACGCGTGGGCGGCACGGCCGCGCTCGACGTCGAGTTCGATACGGACACGGGCGACGCCCGGGCCCGCGCGATCGACAACACGCGTGAGCTGCCATCGGTCGCCGCCGAAGAACAGCGCTACCGCGAGCGCATCAAGTTCACCCCGCGCAAGGTCGACACTTCTAGCGTGGAACTGTTCTGAACCCCACCCCTCCCGCCGCCGGCCGACCGACCGCGGGAGCGTCTCTACGGCGCCACGCCGGCACACCAGAGGACCCCACGATGCAGTGGCTATCCAACCTGAAGTTCACGCGTAAACTCGTCGTCGCATTTGGCCTGCTCGGCGTCACGACCGTCACCGTCAGCGTGGTTTCGGCGTGGCGCCTGTACCAGCTCAATGAAAGCGTGCACACCATGGTGGCGGTGGACACCAAGGCGCTGAGCAGCCTGCAGACGGCCGATATGCTGATTGCCGATGCCGTCTCCGAAGTGCGCGACGCGGCCCGGCGCGGACGTGCCGACGCCGCCTTCACGGCCGACGTGAAGATGCGGCTGTCGTTGGTGGACACGATGCTCGGGCAGTACCTGAGCAATGTCGACGCCGAAGACAAGGCGCTGGCCGAACGCCAGCATTCCGCATTGGAACCGGTCCTCGCTGAGGTGCAGAGCATCGCCGATCAGATCGCTGCCGGCCGGGCCGACGTGGCGCGTGTGCGGCTCGATATTTTGCCGGAGCGGCTCGCCCCGATGAACCGGGCGCTCGACACGCTTACGTCGCACAAGGTCGACAACATGGCCGGGGACGCCGCTGTCGCCCAGTCGCAGTATCAGGCGGCCTTGTGGACCATCGTCATTGGCACGGTGCTTGGCGCACTCGTCGCGCTGTTCATCGGAGGCGTGCTGGTACGGTCCGTCGTTCCGTCGCTCAACGCGCTGGTCCAGAGCCTGCAGCGTGTCGCCAATGGTGACCTGACCGCTGATCCGGCGGTGACATCCCGCGACGAGGTCGGCCAGGTCGCCGAGGCGCTGGGACGCTCGCTGCAAAGCCTGCGCCAGGCGCTGGGCGAAGCGAAGGGCGCGGCCGAAGCCTCAGCCTCCGCCGCCGAGGAGCTGAAGGCCGCCGCCGGCAGCATCAGCAACGGCGCGCAGGATCAGGCGAGCGCCCTCGAAGAGACCGCCGCGTCGCTGGAGCAGATCACGGCGACGATCACGCAGTCGGCCGATCACGCCGAGCGCGCCAGCCACCAGACCGGCGAGGCCCGCGAAGTCGCACTGCGTGGCGGGCACGTGATGGGCGAGGCGATCGCCGCGATGGACGAGATCACCACGTCATCGCAGCGCATCAACGTCATCATCGAGACCATCGACGAAATCGCCTTCCAGACCAACTTGCTCGCGCTCAATGCCGCCGTGGAAGCGGCGCGTGCCGGCCAGCAGGGACGTGGGTTCGCCGTGGTGGCGGCCGAAGTGCGAAAGCTCGCGCAGCGCAGCGGTCAGGCGGCGCACGAGATCAAGCAGCTGATCGTCGACTCGACAGGCAAGGTAGCCCAAGGGACCTCGCTCGTGCGGCAGTCGGGCGACACGCTCTCCGAGATCGTGGGCGCCGTCGATCGCGCCGCTGAGCTCGTCGCCGAGATCGCCAGCGCCTCGCGCAGTCAGGCAGCCAGCGTCGGTGAGCTGAATCAGGCCGTGGCGCAGATGGACCAGATCACCCAGGCCAATGCCAGCTCCACCGAGGAGCTGGCGGCCACCGCCCAATCGCTCGCCCACCAGTCCGAAGAACTGCGCCGCGCTATCGACGGCTTTGAGATCGGCGGACACCACGCATCGAGCCAACGCGCGGCGTCACCGCGCGCGCTCGAGCAGGCAGCGCACTATGCGCCGCCGTCCGTCGGCCACGGCCGTCGCCGGCCCGCACGGCTCGGCCGTTAGTCGCCTCGCATCACCGTCACTCCACCGGTTCCGCCCATGGCTTCCCCGATGATCGACACCACCACTGACCACCTGCCGGAGACGCTGCGCGACAGCCTGACCAGCCTGATCGTCGCACAGGAGCGCAACGCACGCGCGGAGCTCGCGCAAGTCCGCACCCTGGTGCGCGACGCGGTCGGCAAGCTGGGCGAAAGCTTCAAGGAAGTCGAGGCACAGTCGCGTCGCCAGAATGAACTCCTTTCCGACATTCTGGGGCGCCTGCACCAGCTCAACGACGGTGAGCACGACGATGGCCTGACGAAGTTCGCAGCACAGGCCGGCGATACGCTGGGCAAATTCGTCGATCACCTGGTGCAGACCAGCGCCGCGTCAATGGAGCTGTTCCAGCGCGTGAACGACATCAGCCGTCAGATGGACGAAGTGACGGCGCTGACCGGCGGCATCCATCGCATCGCCAGTCAGACGAAGATGCTTTCGCTCAACGCGTCTATCGAAGCCGCGCGGGCCGGGCACGCGGGCGCCGGATTCGGGGTCGTCGCCGGCGAGGTGCGTACGCTGGCCAATGACTCGGCGGCGCTGAGCGAACAGATCACGACGGCGGTGCAAGCCGTCGCCGAGCACGTCGCGAGCGCCCGCAGCCTCATCAAGGGGCTCGCCTCCGCCGATATGACCTTCGCCTTCTCGGCCAAGGACGACATTGACGGCATGCTGCATCGAGCGGCGGAAACGAGTGGTGTCGTCTCCGAGCGCGTGGTGGATGTCGAGGGCGTCGCCGCCGTGATTTCCGATCACGTCGCCACCGCCGTGATGTCGCTGCAGTTCGACGATATCGTAGGTCAGCTGCTGCGGCATGTCGTGATCCGGCAGCGCACGGAAGCGCGGGCGATGATGGGCGTCATCGAGGACGCCTTCCGCGCGGTCGCAGACGGCGATTCGGCGGCGGCGCAGGACATCGTTGAGCGCTGCGACCACCTGATCGCCGCGACGCACGTTGAAGACAAGGTCGTCAATCAGCAGTCCATGAGCGCCGGACACATCGAACTCTTCTGAGCACCAAGGCCTCGCCATGCCCATCACCAGTACGGCCGGCTCAACCGGCGTTTCGATCCTCATTTCGGGGCGCTTCGATTTCAACCAGAACGAAGCGTTTCGAAAGGCCTACGAGTCACATCCTGTCGGCACGAGCTTCGTCGTCGACCTGGCCCGCGTGCAATACGTCGACAGCTCGGCGCTGGGCATGCTGCTGCTGCTGCGCAAGCACGCTGGCAACACGCGCGAAGGCGTGACGCTCACCAACGGGTCCAAGGACGTGATGCGCGTCCTTGAGATCGCGCGCTTCGACCAGATGTTCCGCATCCTGTCAGCGTAGCTGGCCATGCCGATCGACCGCGGCGCCGGCACGGCCACGGGGCGCCTTCGCGTGCTCGTGGCCGACGATTCCCCCGTGCAACTGCTCTTTCTTGAGCACGCCCTGCGCGCCCTTGGGCATATGCCCATCACGGCGCGCAACGGCCGCGAGGCGGTGGAACGGTGCATCACCGACGCCCCCGACGTCGTGCTGCTCGACCTGGAGATGCCGGTGCTCGACGGCATTGGCGCCTGTCGCGAGATCCGCGCCGCGCCGCTCGGCGAGCAACCCGGCATCGTCTTCGTCACCGCCACGGCGGATGAGAACGAACTCGCCGGATGCCTGGAGGCGGGCGGCGACTCGTTCCTGAGCAAGCCGGTCAGCAAGGGTGTGCTCGGGGCCCAGCTCACCTCCTTTGCGCGCAATCGCACCCTCGGACGCCTGGTGCGCCAACAGGCCGACGCGCTGATGGCGCATCAGGCACGGGTCGACGAGGAGTTGCGGGTCGCCCGCTCGGTATTCGACCGCGTGATGACGTACTCCGATGGCGCGCTCGCCAACGTGCGCGTAGCGCAGGCGGACGTCTCGTCCTTTGCGGGCGACCTCGTGCTTTCAATGGAGTCGCCGTCTGGCGTGCAGTACCTCTTTGCCGGCGACTGCACCGGGCACGGCCTGCCCGCGGCGCTCACCGCGATGCCGGCCGCGTCGGCTTTCGCGTCGGCCGTGCGGCGTGGGCTGGATGCCGGCGGCATTCTGACCACGATGAACGACCGGCTCGCACAGGCGCTCCCCGACGGCTACTTCGTCGCCGCCGCGTTGGTCGGCTATGACCCGCTGCACCAGATGGCGTCCATCTGGAACGGGGGCCTCCCCGACCTCTACATCTGGCGGCATGGACACGGCATCGTCGACACCGTGAGCTCCATGCATCCGCCGCTCGGCGCGCTGGGCAGCGCGGAGACGGAGTTCGTGCCCATTTGGTTCCGCGTGGAGCCCGGGGACCGCGTGCTGGTGCACAGCGATGGCGTCTCCGAGTCACGGAGCATCGATGGCCCGATGTTCGGCGAGGCCGGCGTCCGCGCGGCCATTGCACGCGGCGATGTCGCGCCGTTTGAGGCCGTGCAGGAAGCCCTGGATGCGCTGATGTGCTCTTCGCAGGACGACGACATCACCATCGCGGAGCTCGAGTGCCTGCCGCGTGGCACTGCGCGCACCGCCGCGCCAGCGACGCCCGCCGTCGCCGGGCGTGGCCCGGACATCCATCGCGATGCCAGCGGACGCGTGCTCCTGGAGATCGAAGCCGCGGCGTTGCGATCGATCGATCCGTTGGCGATGGCGTCGCAACTGGCGCAGGCGCTCCCCGCACTCGCAGACCGCGGCGGCGACATCCAGGTGGTGCTCACTGAACTCATCGCCAACGCCGTGCAGCATGGCGTCCTTGGCCTGTCATCCATCGACAAGCAGTCACCCGATGGGTTTGCCAACTTCTATCAGGAAGTGCGCCAGCGCACTGCGGCGTTGCGGCACGGTTGGGTGCGCATTGAACTCGCCATCACCACGCGCGTCGATCATCCGGTGCTGTCCATTCGCGTAAGCGACAGCGGCGAGGGATTTGCGCCGTGGGAGGCAACGACCGACAACGACCAGTGGTACTCGGGTCGCGGCCTGCAGCTCGTGCGCGAGCTGACGGACACGGTGCGCGTTCTTGACGACGGACGCACGGTCGAGGCGACCCTCTGCCTGCAGGGAGCGTGTGTGTGAGCACTCCGAAGCGCATCCTCATCGTCGACGACTCGGCGGTGATGCGTGAGCTCCTGCGAGCCGTGCTCGATGACGGCACGGAGCTGAAGGTGGTGGGTGTCGCCTCGGACCCCATCTTTGCGCGGCAGCGCATCGCCGAGTTGCGCCCGGATGTGCTGACCCTCGACATCGAGATGCCACGGATGGACGGGCTGAGCTTCCTTGAGGAGCTCATGCGCTCGACGCCGTTGCCCGTGGTGATGGTGTCGTCGCTCACGGAGCGCGGCGCGCAGGCTACGCTGCGCGCGCTCGAGCTCGGTGCGTTCGACTTCGTCACGAAGCCGACCGCTGATGTACGCAACCAGTTCGATCAAATGGCGGGCGCCATCCGCGCCAAGGTGCGCGCCGCCGCAGCGGCCGGACCGCCGCGGCGTCCGGCACCTTTGATCGCGCGCCCCAAGCCGGTCGGCGGCACCGCGCCACTCGTGGGACGCGCCGGAATACCGACAGCGGGTGCACAGCCTCCGGCGGCAGCGCAAGCCCCCGTTCCCTCTGCACCGGCCTCCGGCGCGCCGAATGCCGCGGCGGGGAATTCGGCCGCTGGCAGCAGCGCAGCCAATGGCGCAGCCGCGCGCCGGCGCACCGCGGGCGGAGAGCCGATCATCGCCATCGCGTCGTCCACCGGCGGCACCGAGGCGCTTCGCGCCGTCATCCCGCTGCTGCCAGCCGATGCGCCGGGCGGCGTGATCGTGCAGCATATGCCGGAGAAGTTCACCGCGATGTTCGCTGCGCGGCTCAACGAACTCAGCCAGATGTCCGTGCGCGAGGCACGCGATGGCGACCGCATCGAGCGCGGCACGATGCTCATCGCCCCGGGTGGCACCCAGTGCATTCTGGAACGCGGCCCGATGGGCTTCGTGATTCGCGTGCAGCAAGCACGGGCGTCGGAACTGCACAACCCCTCGGCCAACGTACTCTTCGATTCAGTCGCCTCCTGCGTGGGCGCGCAGGCCATCGGCGCGGTGCTCACGGGAATGGGAGAAGATGGCGCGCGCGGGCTCGCCGCGATGCGCCGCGCTGGAGCACGCACGCTGGCGCAGGATCAGAAGACGTCCGTGGTCTATGGTATGCCGCGTGAGGCTATGCGGCAGGGCGGCGCAGAAGTCGCCGTCCCGCTCGATCGTGTCGCGGAAGCGCTCCTGCATCTCGCCGGACGGTAGGCCCCTCCCCGCAGGGCGTGCCGCGACTGCGTATCAGCGCGCCGGCTCTGCCCAGATCACCCCGCGCCGCACGTCCACGGTCCACACGCGCCCGCGCAACGCCGCTCGCCCCGCGGGCGACGTGATCACGACGGGCGCGTCGCCCGGTCGCGGAACCAACCGTACGCCCGGAAAGCCGAGCAGCATTGGCAGGGCCACCGCACCGGCACGCGCCGCGGTGCGCCCGGGCCGCCGCAGCGTCGCCGTGCCGGCACGCCCATCGACCGTGGGCGCCAACTGCGCGAACACGTCAAAGCCGAGACGCGCACGCCCAACGCCAAGCGCCGCGTCGAGACGCACCGGCACCTGGCGCAGCGTGAGTGCGCCAAGCGCACCCTCTCGCAGAATGCCCAGCATCCCACGCTGATCTTCGCCGGTGACTTCCACCAGTCCGGCGCCGCGTCCCAGCCCGGGCAGCACAATGCCGGTTTCCTGCGGATCGACTTCCCCCCAGAGCGTATCGATGCCGAGCACCAGCGGGAGACGGCCGAGCGCCCCGACCTCGAGCGGCGCGAAGGCGACGACGGTGGAGTCTTCCCCCGTGACCCCGCCGACGCGATCGACCAGCGCCTGCGCGCGCGCGCGTTCGGCCGCCGAGAGCGGTGAGAGCGGCAGCGCCACGAGTGACGGCCAGTCACGGAGCCACGCATAGTACGCCGCGAGCCGCAGGCCGATGGTGCGGGCGTCGCCGCCGAAGAGCCGCGCCTCTTCCAGCAGTACGGCGCCCGACTTCACCTGCCCCCGTGAGGCGAGCCACTCGCCCAATGCGGCGCGCGTCGGTGCATGGCGGGGCGCTTTGCGCGAGGCGTCGTAGAGCGCCCGTTCGGTGGCATCGAGGTCAAATGCCGCGGGATTGCCAGGTACCGGTCGCGACGCGGCCTGTCCCCGCACCGCAGCCGGGCACGCGAGAACGACAGCGCTCAGCAGAACTCCCAGCGTGAGCCCGAGCGACCAGTGGAAGCACCGCGGCGCTGCCACAACGCACTGCCGCACGCTGGCCGCCTCGATCACCATCACTTCGCCGAGCACACGGCAAGCAGGATGTGCGAGGGATCGCATCCGATCGCGGTTGGCCCCTTCACCCACGCCGGCAGTGCGATCGCCTGCGTGCGCCGCGCCTCAACGGTGACCGTCAGTCGCGTGCGATCACCTGAGGCGCTCACCACTTCGATCGGCAGCTGCAGGCGGTACGGCCCAAAGCGCCCTTCCTGATCCACCAACAGCGTCACGAGGCCGGTCGTCCGGTCAACCGCCCACGACGTGCGCAACTCGGCCCACCCGGGCCGGCGCAGCCACTGGTCAAAGAACCATCCCAGTGGGCGACCGGCGCTCGTTTCGACGGCGCGCTGCAGGTCGTCGGTCAGCGCGTTGCCGTGGCGGTGCGCCAGATAGTAGCGCTGCAGCCCGGCGAAGAAGGCGCTGTCGCCCAGTTCCTGACGCAGCATCGCGAGCACCAGACCGCCTTTCTGATACGAGTTCTCGTTCAGCAGCCGGTTGGGATCCGTTTCCACGCTGTCGATCACCGCGCGCGACGACGCGCTCGTGGAGGCGAGCACTGCCCCGCGTGCCCGTGCAAGCTCGGCGGCGTACGCGGAATCACCGCGGGCGTGCTGCGTCCACAGCGCCGCGAGGAACGTCGCGAATCCCTCGCTCAACCACAGGTGCGCCCACTCACGCTCCGTGACCGCGTCGCCGAACCATTGGTGGGCCGTTTCGTGCGCGATGAGCCCGTCATCGATGCCACCCTTTGCCCGGAAGCCGCGGTCATAGTAGAAGATCGCGGCGGGGTTCTCCATGCCGCCGTAGCGCGTAGAAGACTGCACGTGCCCCAGCTTTTCATACGGATACGCCCCGACCGTTCGCGCAAAGAACGCCACGATGTCGCCCGCGCGGGCGAATGCCCCGGGCATCGTCAGGCGCACCTCGGGCGCAATCCAGACGGCCTGCGGCACACAGCCGTGGTCCTCGGCAAAACCACACGCCGTGCGGCCCAGGTCAAACATCGTGAGCGCCCCCACCGCGATGACCATGCCGTACGTGGGAATCGGACGGTCTTCGCGCCACACGCTGAGCGTGCGACGGCCGTCCATCGGCGACATCTCCACCAGCCGTCCGTTGGCCATCACCGTGCGGTCCGACGGCGCGATCACCCGAAACGTGACGGCGCTCTTTCGCGAGGGGTGGTCCATGCTCGCCAGCCAGTGGCGCGCGCGGTTGGGGAAGTTGTCGCCAAAGGCCTGCCAGCGCCCCTTCGCATCGGTGCTGATGATCAGGCCGTCCGTTGGCTCGCCCTCGTACGCGATGCGGATGCAGGTCGTCTGTAACGCGCGATAGCCCGACGCCTGGGTGCGCGCATTCGGAATGGCCACCCTCACCTGGCCGGGCCCGCGCACATAACGCGCGGTCTCCCACATATCATCGCACACGAAATCGACGGACCGCACCTGCATCGCATCGTCGAGGTCGAACACCACCGTGTCCACCGACGGGGCGGCAACGAGCCGCGCCAGCGCGCTCACCGCAATGCGCTTGCCGGTGTCGGGCAGTGTGATGTCGTAGGTGTACCGCGCCACCACCGGTTGCGAAGCCGGCGGCGGGGCCATGAGCGAGGGGTGCTGTGCCAAGGCCTGCGCAGCCACGACGCACCACAAAGACACCAAGATCACGAAGGCCGACGGAGACAGGCGTCGCACCGAACCGATCAGACGGCGCATGCGCACTTCCCCGTCTTCACTCTCTCGGCCCTTCGTGCCTTTGTGGTCATGCTGGTTGGGGAGCGTGCGGCCCGGCTACCGCCCAAACAACCGCCCCATCAGTCCACCGCCACCTGCGGCGGCGGCCAGCTCGTTGGCGAACTCCATCGCCGTCGGATACCGGTCATCGGCATTTCGCGCCATGCCCTTGTACAGCACCTTGTCCACCGCCTCTGAGATATCCGGCCGGCGCGTGCGAATCGAGATCGGCTCGTTCCGCAGGCGCGCGATCATCATCTCCTGCTGGTTCTTGCCCTCGAACGGCAGCTTGCCGGTCAGCATCTCGTACGTCATCAGCGTCAGCGAGTAGACGTCGGTGCGCGGATCCAGCGGCTTGCCGCGCAGCTGCTCCGGACTCATGAACTCCGGCGTGCCGAGGATGATGCCCGTGGCCGTCAGCTTCTCCAACTCGCCGCCGGCCTTGCGCTCCTTGGCCAGCCCGAAGTCCATCACCACCGCCTTTTCCGACCCATCCGGATTGCGCGTGATCATGATGTTCTCGGGCTTCAGATCGCGATGGATGATCTTGAGCTCGTGCGCCACCTGCAGTCCGGCCGCAATCTGCTGCACGAACGGAATCACCTCATCCAGCGGCAGCTGTCCCTTGCGGTTGTTGCGGTCGCTCAGGATCTCGCCCTGCACGAACGGCATCACCACGTACACAATGCCGTCCTCGGTCTCACCCAGCCGCACGATGTGACAGACATTCGGATGCTCGAGCCGCATGCCCAGCGACGCCTCGCGGCGCAGGCGCGCCATCGCGTTGCCGTCCTTCACCAGCTGGGGCGACAGCACCTTGATGGCATACTGGTCCTTCGTCGCAATGTCCTCGCCAAGGTAGACGTACGACATCCCGCCCTCGCCGAGCTTCTTGACGATGGTATAGCGTCCCTCGAGCACCTGGCCGGCGAGCGCCGCCGGATTGAACGCCTTGGCCGGGACAACAGGCGGCACCATCGCGCGCGGCGTCGTTCCCGAGAGTGGAATGCCGGCGGCCGGTGGCGGCGCGCTGGCCGGCGGCGCACCCTGCGCCTGCAGGCGCGTGCCGTCACGGGTGCAAAACTTGGCCTCGTCGCCGAACTGGGTGCCGCACGTCGGGCATCGCATGCTCATAGGCAAACCCGGTTGCGCCCCTCCGCCTTGGCGCGGTACAGCGCCTCGTCGGCCCGGGCAAAGAGATCTTCGACAGTGTTGATCGTCGTGGAAGGATACGAGCTGACGCCAATGCTCGCCGTCAGCGTCAGCCCCGTGACAAGCGTCGTCGCAAACGGAGTGGCGGCAACATGCTCCCGGATGCGCTCGGCGAACGTCGTCGCGCCCACCAGCGACGTCTCCGGGAGCACCACGACAAACTCCTCGCCGCCATACCGCGCCACCACGTCCACGCTGCGGATTTCGTTCTGCAGCAGCGTCGCCACCTCGCGCAGCACCTCGTCGCCCACCAGGTGGCCGTGCGTGTCGTTCACCGACTTGAAGTGGTCGAGATCCACCATCAGCAGCGTGATCACGGAATCGTAGCGACGCGCGCGCTCCAGCTCCGACGCCAGCCGCACGGTGAGGGCGCGACGGTTGAGCACCTGCGTGAGCGGATCGGTGTGCGCGAGCACCTCGAGCCGCGCGTTGTCGGCCTTGGTGGTCTCGATCACCTGCGCGCGATGGATCGCCGCCACCGCCGCCTTGATGACGGCGTCGGCGAACTCCACGTCCTCGTTGGTCAGCGGCGGCTCATCCACCATGCGGCGCAGGAAGAAGACGCCGGCCTGCACCTTGCCCAGCGTGAACGGCAGCGCGATGACGCTGCGAATCGGCACCTGCGTGCCGTTCGCCGCCCACTCGCGCCGCAGGTCTTCATACAGCGGGCTGGTATGCAGGTCCTCCACCAGCACGGGATGGCCGTGCTCGAGCGCCGCGCGAATCTCGGGATACGCGTCGAGATTGATCTCGTAGTTGCGCAGCGCCGGATTGTCGAAGGCGGTCGCCACCACACCCACACGGTCGCCCGGCCGCGCCAGGATCACCGAGCATCGCGAGAGCGACAGCGCGCGCGCCACGCGGCGCGACAGGATGTGATAGATCTCGTCCGACGACAGGTCGCCGGTGACCTCGTGCAGGATATCTACCAGCTTGCGCCGGTTCTCGGAATCCTCGCGCACGCGGTCGAGTTCCTCCTCCGCGCCACGCAGCGCCGCCTGCACCGACCGGAGCGTCGCGCCCACCCGCAGGTGGGCCTGCACGCGCGCCACGAGCTCTCGCGGACGGAACGGCTTGCGCACCACGTCTGCCGCGCCGAGCCCCAGGGCCAACTCCGTCATCTCGTCTGGTGTGCGTGAGGCAATCAGGATGACCGGCACCTCGCGCGTGGCGGCGTCCGCCTTCAGGACAGGGAGGAGCTGCACCCCGTCGGCGTCGGGAAGCACGGCATCGAGGATCAGCAGGTCCGGCAGCCAGTCGGCCAGCACCACACGCATGGCCGCGGCGGCGGCCGCCTCGCGCACCTCGTAGCCCGCGTTGCCCAGCGCGTCCGCGAGGGAGCGGCGCACCCCTTCGTCATCATCGACGACGAGGACGCGGGCATCACTCATGACCGAGCAACTCCTGCAGGCCATCCCATTCGATGTTGCCCCCGCTCAGCACGCAGACGGTGTCGCCACGCGCGCTCACGCGCCCCGTGAGCAATGCCGCCACCGTGATGGCACCGCTGGGCTCGGTCACCAGCTTGTGCCGGTCAAGCAACAGCCGCATGGCGTCCGCGAGCGCCGCATCGGGCACGGTCACCACCTCGTCGAGCGAGGCGGCCAACTGCGCAAAATTCAGGGCACCAATACGCACCGCCAACAGGCCGTCGGCCAATCCGGTGGGATTCGCCGGAATCGTGACCGGCGCCCCCGCCTCGCGCGCGCGCGTGAGCTTTGGGGACCCCTCAGGCTCCACGCCAATCACCCGCGCGGACGGGGCCAGCGCCTTGATGGCGAGTGCGACGCCCGACGAAAGCCCGCCCCCGCCCACCTGCACGATCACCGTCCCCACCTGCGGCAGATCTTCGGCGATCTCGAGCCCCACCGTGCCCTGGCCGGCGATGATGGTTGGATCGTCGAACGGCGGCACAAAGGTCAGTCCTTCCGCCGCCCGCAGTTCCTCGGCCTTCGCCAACCGCTCCGCGGTGGTGGTGCCTACGTAGAAGCAGCGCGCCCCCAGCCGCTCGGCGCCGGCGCGCTTGGCGCGCGGCACGGTGGTGGGCATCACGATCGTGGCGGGGACGCCGAACATCTTCGCCGCGAGCGCCACCGCCTGGCCGTGGTTGCCACTTGACCCCGTCACGACGCCGCGCGCGCGGTCCGCCGCGCTCAGGCCAGCCAGATAGGTAAACGCGCCGCGGAACTTGAACGCCCCGCCCCGCTGCAACTGCTCGGGCTTCAGCCAGATGGGCGCACCGCACTGCGCGGCGAGGACGTCGGAGCCAAGCAGCGGGGTACGGACGGCGACGCCGCGCAGCACAGTGGCGGCGCGGCGCACGTCCTCGATCCCGACGAGCAGGGGCTCAGCGGTCATGGCGCCTGGACTCTCGCAGCACCGCCGGCCGCGCCCGCTCAGCGCGTGCCGGATTCCCAGCGCGAGATCGCAGCACCCTTCGCCTGCAGCTCCATAGAGATCAGGGAGACGGCAGGGGAGCGCGCGTCATCGCGCCGTCCAACGACGAACTTTGCCATCAGCGTCAACGGCGAGCCCAGCACATCGGCCGTCCGCGCCGTGGCCCGGGCAATCCGCCACAGGTCCGTGCCGTCGTACGACATCCCGGCGTCCGGGCTGCACCAGAAATACGGGCGCGTATAGCACGCCACGCTCAGACGCGCGCCATCGGCGGTCGAGAACGATCGCGTCGTCGGCAGGGCAATCGGGTCGGCGGCAAATTCCACGACCTCGCGATCGGCATCGTACTTCACGCCCTTCACCGGAATCGACACCACGAACGTCCGTGAGCTGCGCGCGTAGAACTCAGCCTCGCGTCGCTGGAAGACCGCGAACGCCTGCGCCACCCGCGCCTGGTACTCCGCCGTGCTCTCGTACGGATCGCGCGCCACTTCCGGCATCTTGGCGTTGGTCACGTCGAGCGCGGCCGCCACGAAGGCGTTCAGCCGCTCGGTGAACTGCGTCGGCGTCACCGCCTCGGTCACACCGGCATCAGCGGCGCCACCCGCCGCGCGGGTTGCCGCCAGCGCAGCACCGCTCGACGGCGCGCGCGCGGGCACTTCCACCAGCGTCGTGGGCACGGGCGCTGCCGGCGGCGCCGCACGACGGCCCGGGCGGCGGTTCACCACGACCTGCGGCTGCGGTGCGGCCGGGCGCGGAGCAGCCGGAGAGGCCGCGGGGGTCTGCACCGCCGGCGCGACCGGCTTCGACTCGGTCTTCGGAGTCGGCGGCTGCTGGCGAGCCGTTGGTGCCGGCGTCTGCGTCGGCGCCGCAGCAACCTGCCGGCCACCCTCCGCTGATTCCATGCAGAACGGCTTGTCGTTCGCGCCGCCGGTTCCCGGCTGTGACACCACGATAATGCAGCTCGTCGGCGCCAGCGTCGGATGCGTCGCATTGGCCGCCCACGAGCGCGCCGAAGCATACGACATCGTCACGCTCGCACCACTCGATGGCGCGTACCCCAACGCCCGCAAATCGGTGGTGAAGGTACGGTTCTTCTCGTACCAGCTGCGCTGGAGGTCCGCGAGACGCGTGAGGTCGGCCTTCACGGCCTCGCCCACCTTCGCCTTGTCGCCGCCCTGCGCACGCAGCGCGGCCGTCAATCCGAGGAGCGCCACAACAACAAGGGCAGCGCGAGCGAAGCCGCGCGCCATGCGTGAGGTGCTGCTGCCTCGCGTGTGAGATGACCCGCGGGACTCAAGCGCCATATGAACGGATCTCCAACTATAAATGGAGAGGGTGCTGCAAAGAGAGTGCGGAACTCGCACTGGATCGCGACTAATCTGCGCTGGCGCAACGAGTTCCGCAACGTCACAGGCCGGTCGGCCCGGTATGAAACGCCCCAATCGCCGCCTTTTTCCGCCGTCCGATGCGCCCTCCGCCGGCGCGTCCTATACTTTGGGCTCACCTTCAGGAGCCCGTGCCATGCGACGCGTTGCACCCAATCGGTCGAGCTCGTTCGGAATCGGCAGATCGTTCGCTGCCGTCGCTGGGTTGTCGCTTCTGGCCGCTTCGCTCGGTGCCCAAGGCCCGGCGCGCGGCATCCGGCTCGGCGATCTCTCCTGGACCAGCGCGGAGCGCCTGCTCGACTCCTCCACGGTGGTGGTCATCCCGCTCGGCGCCGAGGCCAAGGAGCACGGCCCGCACCTGCGCCTGACCACGGATTTCATCGAGGCCACCTACTACGCCGATCGGGTGCTCGCCGCCGCCCGCATCGTGCTCGCGCCGACCATCAACTATTCGTTCTATCCCTCGTTCGTCGATTATCCCGGCAGCACGTCGTTGCGGTTCGACACGGCACGCGACGTCGTCATCGACATCTGCCGCTCGCTGGCCCGTTTTGGCCCACGCCGCTTCTACATCCTGAATACGGGGGTCAGCACGGTGCGCATCCTCGGCCCGGCCAGCGACTCGCTGGCCGCCACTGGCATCGTGATGCGTTTTACCAATGGGGGGCCACGCTCCGACTCGGTGGAGAAGGCGATCGCGCGGCAACCCGGCGGCACGCACGCCGACGAGATCGAGACCTCGATGCTGCTGTATATGGCCCCTCACACGGTGGATATGCGGCGCGCCGCCGCGGACTACCACCCGGGCGCCGGCGGCCTCACGCGAGATTCCGTGCGGGCGGTCCGCGAGGGAAAGGTCTTCTCGCGAACCGGTATTTTCGGCGATGCCACGCTCGCCACTCGCGAGAAGGGACGTCAATACGTGGAGGCGCGCGTCCTGGACATCTTAGCCGACATCGAGACGCTGCGCCGTGAGCCGCTCCCTCAGCCGTGACCAACACCTGCTGCCTCCCGGGCGTAGACAGGGTATGATGCGAGCGCTCTTCACCTGCGCCGTCGCCGTCGGCACCCTCGTCGCCTGCCACGGCTCGGCGGATAATGCCGGGGACACCCCCGCCACGGGACCCGCGCCCAGCACGGCGGTCGCATCGGTCGTGATGCGCTACTCCTCGGTGGAACTGTCGGTCGGCGACACCATCACGATTGGCGCCGCGCCCAGAACGGTCGCAGGCCAACCGACGGCGGCCCGGTCGATGCTCTGGAGTTCGTCGGCCCCGGACATCGCCGCGGTGACCCAGAACGCGCTCGTGACTGCCATTGCCCCCGGAACGGCCAGTGTCATCGCGAACGCCGACGGCCACAGCGGCGCAACGATGGTCACAGTCAAACCAGCCAAGGCCGCGCGGTGAGTGGCCGGTGAACGACCGAGGGGCCCGCCATCACTGGCGGGCCCCTCGTGTATCACGGCGCGGACGGCGCGCTACTCGTCGCTCCCCTCGGTCAGTTCCATCTGGGCCTCTGGGGTGCTGTCATCCCCGGCGTCGGCCGGGAGGTCCTTGTCCTCGATCACCAGGCGCGCGATGGCGGCCACCACGTCGCCCATATCGAGCTTCTTGAGCTGCACGCCCTGCGCCACGCGCCCGGTCTCCCGGATGTCCTTCACCGCGCAACGCAGCGTCTGGCCGCCGCGGGTGATGAGCATCATTTCGTCTTCCGGAAGCACCTCGAGCAGCCCCACGACGTCGCCCGTCCGCTCGGTGCGCTTGACGGTCAGGATTCCCTTGCCGCCGCGCCCCTGCACACGGTACTCGTCGATCCCGGTGAGCTTGCCCAGGCCATGCTCGGTGACCACGAGCAGCGACGCCTCGCGCTTCACCACCACCATACCCACCACCGCATCGCCATCGCCCAGCGCGATTCCCTTCACGCCGGTCGTGTCGCGCCCCATCGCGCGTACGTCCTGCTCGTGGAAGCGAATGCTCAGGCCGTGTCGCGCCACCAGCACCACGTCGTTGCTGCCGCTGGTGATCTGCACGTCGATGAGCTGGTCGCCCTCGTCGATCTTGATCGCCTTGATGCCGGTGCTGCGCACGTTGGAATACTCGCTCAGCGCCGTCTTCTTGACCGTCCCGTCCTTCGTGCAGAAGAGCAGGAACTCATCGTCGCTGAACTTCTTCACCTGCACGACAGCCGAGACCTGCGTGTCGGGCGACACGTTGATCAGGTTGACCATCGGCTTCCCCTTGGCGGCGCGGCCGCCTTCGGGGATCTCGTGCACCTTCAGCCAGAAGCAGCGTCCGTCGTCGGTGAAGACGAGCAGGTAATCGTGCGTCTTGGCGGTGAAGAAGTGCTCGACGAAATCGTCGAGCTTGAGCTCGGTCCCCTTGAGCCCTTGCCCGCCGCGCTTCTGCTTGCGGTACGTCGCAATGGACGTGCGCTTCACGTAGCCAGCGTGCGAGATCGTGACGAGCACTTCCTCGTTGGCGATCAGGTCTTCGATCGAGAACTCGCCCTCGTCGGCGATGATCGCCGTGCGACGCTCGTCGCCGTAGGCCTCGGCGACCTTCGTGAGTTCGTCCTTCATCAGCAGCATACGCGCCGGTTTGCTCTCGAGCAGCGCACTCAGCTCCTCGATGATGGCGCGCACTTCCTTGAGCTCCTCTTCCAGCTTCTCGCGCTCAAGCCCCGTGAGCTTGGCGAGGCGCATGTTGAGGATCGCCTCGGCCTGCCGCTCCGACAGCTTGAAGCGCTTCTGCAGCTCCAGGCTGGCTGACTCGGTGTCCTCGGCGGCGCGAATGACCTTGATGACCGCGTCGATGTTGTCGACGGCGATCTTGAGGCCTTCGAGGATGTGCTCCCGGTCGCGCGCCTTGTCGAGGTCGAACTGCGTTCGCCGGACAATGACGTCGTGCCGATGATGGATGTAGTGCAACAGCGCCTCGCGCATGCCCATCACGCGCGGCACAAGGCGCTTCGTCACCGGATCCGGGACGAGGGCCAGCATGATCACGCCGAACGTCGACTGCATCGACGTGTGCTTGTAGAGCTGATTGAGCACCACGCGCGGAATGGCGTCGCGCTTGAGCTCGATGACCACGCGCAAGCCATCGCGATCGGACTCGTCACGCAGGTCGCTGATCCCGTCGAGCTTCTTGTCGCGCACCAGTTCGGCGATGTTTTCGACCAGCCGCGCCTTGTTCACCTGGTACGGCAGTTCGGTAACGACGATCTGCTGCTTGTTGGAACTTTCCTTTTCCTCAATGACGGCGCGGGCGCGCATGATGATCTTGCCGCGCCCCGTCTCGATGTAGTCTTTGATCCCCTCGCGCCCGTAGATGAAGGCGCCGGTCGGGAAATCGGGCCCCTTGATCATCCCGCGCAGCGTCACCGCGTCCGTCTCGGGATGGTCGATGAGGGTCATCAGCGCCGTCACCACCTCGCGGAGGTTGTGCGGCGGAATGTTGGTCGCCATACCCACGGCGATACCCGACGAACCGTTCACCACCAGATTGGGAATGCCCGACGGCAGCACCGTCGGCTCCTCCAGCCGGTCATCGAAGTTCGGCGCGAAAGCCACCGTGTTCTTGTCGATGTCGGCGAGCATCTCCACCGCGACGCGCGTCAGCTTGGCCTCGGTGTAGCGATAGGCCGCCGCCGGATCGCCGTCCACGGAGCCGAAGTTCCCCTGCCCGTCCACCAGCGGGTAGCGCAGCGAGAAGTCCTGCACCATGCGCACCAGCGCGTCGTAGACCGACTGATCGCCGTGCGGGTGGTACTTGCCGAGCACGTCGCCGACGACGGTGGCGGACTTCTTGTACGCACGCCCCGGCACCAAGCCGAGCTCGTTCATCGCGTACAGCACGCGCCGGTGCACGGGCTTCAGGCCGTCGCGCACATCGGGGAGCGCGCGCGAAACGATCACGCTCATCGAGTAGTTGATGAACGATTCCCGGACTTCTTCGTCGATCATCCGGGGGAGGATCCGCTCGCGATTGTTCGGTGCGGTCATGTGCCGTGTCAGGGGGGTGGAATGAGGCCCTCGACCAATTCATAAATTTACCGAATTACGCCCGAAAATGCAACTTCCAATTGCCCGTGTAACACCTTTTAAATCAAAGGGTTAGGAAGTGGTGCTTTTTAACCCCCACCACAAAGGACAAAGCGCGCGAAGTTGCACCAAGAACGCCTTGGGGGGAACGGCCGCGCGGTGCGCAGACTGTTCCCCCCGTTTGTTCTCTGCTCGGCCCTTCGTGCCCTTCCAGACTTCGTGGTGGCAGTTCGGATCTTTCCGCCCTACGCCCAGGTCCTCACGATACCCAGCAATCGCCACTCGCCGTTCACCAGGTGGAACAGGTAGGTCGATCCCCCAGCCCCCTTTCGGAGCGCCATCGCACCCATCTGCTCGGCCGGGCGGTTCACCGCCACAACGGCATAATCGCGCCAGATGACCGTCGCGATCACGTGTGCGTACGTCAGCACCGCCGTGCTGTCCTTGCGGTGCGCCGCAAAGAACTTGTCCCGCAGTTCCAGCAGCCCCTGGGCGCCGAACCCGACGGTCAGCTCCGTTTTGGGCGGACGCGGCATCGTGAAGTTCTTGAGCGGCGGAAGCAGCACGTACTGCGCGTCCTGCGGCACGAACGACTCGCACTTCTTGGTGTCGGGATTCCAGAACTCGCCAGCCAGCCCGGCGGCGATGGAGGGAACCGTGGGCGTCCCCTCCGGCACATCCCAGTTGGGGCGCGCCATCCCGGCCTCCCACCCGGCCACGCCCCGCAGCAGCGCGTGGCCCAGCGGGGTGTCTACGGGGTTCTCCACCCCCTGCGCGATGATGAGCCGCTCCAGCCGCGCCATCAGCTCGCCCGGCGGCGTGGCACCCGTTGGGCGCGCCGAATCGGGAAACGTGCGCAGCGCACCGGGCTGGCACTGGGCGGAGTCGAGCTGCACGAACCGCGCGCCGGCCAGGATAGCCACCCGCAGCGAATCCGCGCGG
>JARIEY010000210.1 GCA_031127085.1 Gemmatimonadota bacterium
CTCGACGGCGTCGAGCGTGAAGCTGCCGGCATTGAAATCAAAGTGCTCGATGGCGCGGCGCGCGGCGTCGCCCTTTGCCGTGGTGGACGCGATGAGTGAGTCGCGCGCGATGCGCCACGCGAGCTCGGCCTGCGGCACTGCACGGGCCGCTTCGGCGGCGCCGAACAGCGATTCTACCGTCACTTCGTCGCCCGAGCGCAGGTCAATCACGCCGCCGTGCGCCGCGTGCCGGCTGGAGCCGCCACGAATGTCGATGTCGGTGAGGTGCTCGTACGACAGGTACGGCCCGTGGATGTCGAGCAGGTGCAACTCGGCCATCGCCGAGGTGCGCGGCTGCGCGGCGCCCTCTTCGTCGGGGGCGAGCGGACGCTCATCCGGATGCTCGCGTGCGAAGCGCTCGGCCATCCCGGCCACCTCGCCGTCGGCCAGCAGGGCCGCCGAGTCGCCGCTGATCAGATCGCGGCGATAGAGGCGCTGGCCGACGAAGACCGCGTCGTAGTAGGAGCGATCGTCATCGGCGACGTAGAGCTCGTGGAATCGACCGCCGTCGCGCGCCAGCACAATGGGGGCGCCGCGCATGCGAATGCCGCGTGCATCCGACGTGACCCAGAAGGTCGAGTCGGCGTTCGCGACCAGGAACTCGGCGCGCGGTGCCGGCCCCTGCGGGGGGCGCGTGCAGGCGGCGAGCGCGAGCAGCGGAATGAGGCGGCGGCGCATCACGCCGCAATATAGCGAGGCATCGGGGGCGCTCGGCGCGCCTCCCGCCGTTTAGCTTGCACGCCATGAATCGCCCCCTCACACTTGCCGGCGCCCTGTTCGCCGGCGTCGTCCTCGCCGGCGCGCTGCCGGCCCAGGCACCCACCGCCGCGCCATCGCAGCCCGGCGCGGCGCCGAAAGCCGCCACCGCGTCGAAAACTGCCACGCCGGCGCTTCCGCGCCTCATCGAATCGCCCATCGTGCGCGGCCTGTACGTCAATCGGTTTGCCGCGCAGAGCACCAAGCGGATGCGGCAGTTGATTGCGATGGCCGACGCCACCGAGATCAACGCCTTCGTCATCGACATCAAGGACGAGTTTGGCATCAACTACAAGTCGGCCGACCCCGCCGTGCTGCGCAATGCTGGCAATGCCGGCGCCATCGGCGATCTGCGCGCGCTGCTTGATACGCTGAAGGCGCACAAGATTCTGGCGATCGCGCGCATCGTCGTGTTCAAGGATTCCGTGACCGCGCGCGTGAACCCGCAGTGGACCATCCGGAAGGCCGACGGTAGCGCGTGGAAGGACAAGCAGGGGCTCACCTGGGTGAACCCGTATCACCGCGAGTTGTGGGACTACAACGTGCGCATCGCCGAAGAGGTCGTTCGCCTCGGATTCGGCGAGGTGCAGTTCGACTACATACGTTTCCCTGAGCCATATAAGTCGTTGCCGCAGCAGGTTTTCCCAGGAGCGAACGGAGTGGAGAAGCCGGCGGCGCTCGCTGAGTTTCTCACGTATGCCAAGCTGCGGATCGGCAAGCTGGGGGTGCGCACGACGGCCGACGTCTTTGGGCTGGTCACAACGGTCCCTGGGGCGCTGGAGATTGGCCAGCAGTGGGAGGCGCTCTCTCCGCGCATCGACGTGATGCTCCCGATGGTGTATCCGTCGCACTATCCGCGCGGCGCGTTCAACATTGCGCGCCCCAACGCCGAGCCGTACAAGGTGATGTTCGCGGCGGTGAATCGCGCGCGCGAACGCGATGCCAAACTGGGCATCGTGTCGGGCGAACATGTGCGCCCGTGGCTCCAGACCTTTTCCTTGGGGCAGCCGCCCTACGGCGCGGCCGAACTGCGCGCGCAGAAGCAGGGCGTCTATGACGCCGGCTTCGACGGCTGGGTGCTCTGGCACCCCGGGTCCAAATACGAACCCTTTGTTGGTGGACTCGAGAAGGAGCTGGTCTCGCGCAAGAAGGCGCCCGCTCCCGCGAAGTAGCGGGCGCCTCTCACGCTACCGTGCGAGGTCCTGCACGCCGGCGATGAGACGGTCCACTTCGTCGTCGGTCGTATAGCAGGAGCAGCCGGCACGAATCATCCCGTCGGGCTGCAGGCCGAGGCGCTGCACGACCGTGGACGCGTAGTAGTCGCCGTGCGAGACGAAGACGCCCTGCTTGGCCAACGTGCGCGCCGCCTGCTCGGGTGTGACGCCCGGCACCGTGAATGCGATCGTCGGCGTGCGCGGGCGGCCGGGGGGCGGTCCGTAGCGCACCGCGCCTGGCACCGCCCCGATGCCGTCCCACAGGCGCGCGAACAGCTGTTCGCCACGGGCGTGCAGCCCCGTCATCGCACTCACGACCTTGGCACGTTGATCGGCGCCCGTCCCCAGCGACGCGAGAAAGTGCGCCGCAGCGCCGGCACCCACGATCCCCTCGTGATTCTGCGTCCCCGTCTCGAGCCGTTCCGGCACCGTATTGGGTGACGGCTCCAGCTTGGGCACGTCGAGCGCGGCAATGCGGTCGGCCTTGCCGTAGAGCACGCCGATATGCGGCCCGTAGAACTTGTAGGCGGAGCACCCCAGAAAATCGCAGTCGAAGGCCTGCACATCAACGACGCCGTGCGGCGTGTAGTGAACCGCGTCCACGAAGCAGAGCGCGCCGGCATCGTGCGCCAGGCGAGCCACGCGCGCGACATCTGGCATCGTGCCCAACGCATTGGAGCCGGCCGTGACGGCCACCAACCTGGTACGCGGCGTCACCGCCTGCTCGATGGCGGCCCAGTCGAGTTCATACGTCTCGAGGTTGAGCGGCACCACGCGAATGGTGATCCCCCGCTCGCGCTCGATGGCGCGCCATGGCGCCTGGTTGGCGTGATGGTCGAGCTCGGTGATCACGACTTCGTCGCCGGGTCCCCATTCGCGGCCGAGGGCGCGCGCCAGATGGAAGGTGAGCGTCGTCATGTTGGCGCCGAACGCCACTTCATGCGGCGCGGCGTGCAACAACGCGGCCATGGCTGCGCGCGCGCCCGCGATGGCGGCGTCGGTCTCTTCGCTGGTGGGGTACGCCCAGTGCGTGTTGGCGTTGTGGTGGTACAGGTAATCGCTCATCGCCTCCACCACGCTGCGCGGCACCTGGGTGCCACCCGGGCCGTCGAAGTACGCCACCTGCTGACCGCCGTGGAGGCGCTGCAGCGCGGGGAAATGCGCGCGAATCGCGTCCACCGTGGGAAGTCCCTGCGTCGCCTGGCTCACTTGATCTCTCCTCCGGCCATCTGTTCGAGGTATTTCACCGCTTCCACGTGATCGGCCTCCTCGCCCAGCGCGCCATGCGCGGCGCGGAACAGCTCGGCGGTCAGCTGGATGAGCGGCGACGGCACCTTTTCGTCGCGCGCCACCTGCGCGGCAATGCCAACGTCCTTGTCGAGCAGCGCCAAACGGAAGGTCCGCGGAAAGGCGCGGGTCAGCACCCGTTCCGGGAAGAGGTTCATCGACGAGTTCGACCGCCCGCTCGACGCATTGATGACGTCGAGCGCGACATCCGGCTTGACCCCGGCGCGCGAGAGCGCCAGCAGGCCTTCCGCGGCCGACCAGATATGCACCGCCAACAGCGCGTTGTTCACCGCCTTCAGCGCGTCGCCCGCGCCAACTGCCCCGCAGTGCACGATCTTCTCGCCCATCGCCCGCAGCACGGGCATCGCGCGTTCGAGCAGCGCGGCATCACCGCCCACCATAATGGTGAGCTTGCCGTTCTCGGCCCCCACCACGCCACCGGAGACCGGCGCATCGATGTACCCGATACCGCGCTCAGCCAGCCGTGCCGCGATGCGCTGCGACGTCGCCGGATCGCCCGACGTGCAGTCGATGAGCAGCGTCCCCGCCGCCATCCCGACGAGCAATCCATCGGGGCCGTCGAGCAACGACTCGACGTCGCGCGAGATGGGGAGGCAGGTGACCACGAAGTTGGCCCCGCGCGCCGCATCGGCGGGCGTGGCGGCCGCGCGCGCCGGATGCGCAGCGGCGAAGGCCGTCGCCTTGGCGCCGGTGCGGTTCCAGACCGCGAGCGAGAAGCCGGGAATGGCGAGGTGACGCGCCATCGGCGTGCCGATGGCGCCGAGGCCGAGGAAGGCGATGTTGGGCATGAGCCGGGGCGGTGCGAGGAAACGAGCGCGGAGTTGCGACCACCCTGAATATCAGCGACCGCCCCGAAAAACGAAAACGCCGCCCCATGAGGCGACGTTTTCGTTCTTTGGAGGTGACAGGCGTCCGGCAGTGCGAACCGGCCCCCCACCAGCGCCGGTGATCACGCCTACCGGGCGCCCGTCATTGAGTTAGTACGCCGGGGGCGCGAAAAGGTTTCCTGCGATTGATGATGGGGAATTCGGATTGCGACGTGGATGATCGAAGGCGGATGGCGAATTGCGATGGACTGCGGCGCACGATGCTGACCCTCGCCCCGCAGGCCTGCCGTAATCACCAGTCGAATTCCTGGATCGCCATCGATCCATCCGAATCCGGATTCCCAATCCTCAATCGTTTTAGAGTGAGAGCCAGTACGCCGCCTTGATCAGCAGCGTATTGTCTGGCCGCGCCCTGAACAGATCGCGCAGATCGCGGCCCGCTTCGAACGAACCGGGGTTGAGCGCGTCCTGCTGGCGCCCCTGCGACCAGACGAAGAAGAGCGTCGACCCGGGGCGGTATTCCCAGCGCACCACGGTGTTCGACCGGAACTGCTTGAAGTTGAAACCGTCAGTCAACGGCGCGGCGCCGTACGGCGTGTAGCGGCCGGCGAAGCGCTTGGACGAGGCGTCGGCGAGCTCCGTGCGGTTGGAGTACGCGCCGGTCGCGACAAACGGCGATGCGTAGAGCTGCAGACTCAGCGTGCGCGTCGCGGTGATGTCCAGACGCGTCGTCAACGACGCCACGTGCTGGTCGAGACGCGCGAACGTGAAGTGCGACGTGCCCGAGGCATCACGCGTATTCCCGTACCACTGCGCGTTATCTACCGAGTGCGAGTACGACAGGCCGACGCGCGCCTGCAGGCGGCTCGCCACGCGAACGGCGAGTTCGGGATCGATGCCGGCCATCCAGTTGCCAGCGCCGTCGCGCAACTGGAAGCGCGTGAAGAGCGAGGGCTGGACCTTCCAGCGGCGGTCGCCTTCAACGCCCATCCACATCGACCGCGAAAACGACTGCCGCACGGCGGGCCCGCCGCGCGCCACGCGGTCATCGTATGTGCCGCCGATGCCGTTGATGTTGATCCCGGCGTGCCCCCACCACTGATTGGCAAACTCGGCGTGCGCATTCACGTTGCCACCGCGGTCGAGCGCCTGGCCGCCGGTGTTCCAGTTATTCCACTGATTGAAGTTCACGCGCACGCTGCGGTACCACGTGGTCGGCTTGAGATACGAGAGCTGGAACCACGTGTAGAAGCCCTGCACGTCGGCGCGCGACAGGAAGCCGAGGTCGTTGATTTCGAAGCCGGGCGTCGTGCGCTGGTACGCCGTGAAGAACCGCGTCCGGCCGCCGCCGTTCTTGCTGAGCGCCAGCTGCATCGTGGCCCCCGACATCGAGGTCGCCGTCGGATCGTAGTCCAGATCAGCCCCCGGACGCTGGAAGCTGTGCACCGAACTGCGCTGCAGCGCGTCGATGGCCTGCGAACTCCCCTCGACACGGCT
>JARIEY010000211.1 GCA_031127085.1 Gemmatimonadota bacterium
CGGGCCTGATGCGACCGGCGGTGACGCCGAGCGCTCGTGGCGGATTGTGCTATCGCGCGTGGAGGTGCCCGAGAGCGAGACGGCCGGTGAACTGGAACCGGCGACCTACGTACGGCTTGCTTGCATTCGGGACGAGGCGTCGGAGGCCAGCGCGTCGACGCCGGGGGGAACGGCCAACGAAGAGGGGCTGGACGTGCTGCTCGCGCGTGCGATTCTTCGCGAGATGGGCGGCACGCTGCACGTGCGCGCGGATGACGTCGGGACGCGGCATCTGGTCTTCTTCCTCCCCGCGGAGGCGGCATGACGCCGACCGTGGCACCCACGCCGCGGGACATGACGATGGGGCGCGGATTGGCGCACGAGTGGGCCGTCCTGGCGGGGACGATCGTCTGGGGCGGACTCTTCGCGGCGTCCCGGGCGTGGCCCGCGCGGCTGCAACTTGCGGCGAACATCGCCTACTTCTTCATCTGTATTCCGACGGTCTGGGCGATGCGTCGTGCCTCGGGGCGCGCGCGGGACGCACAGACGGCGCGAGCCTGGTGGCTGTTGTCGTGGGCCTCCGTGGCGATGATGGCAGCCGGCGTGCTGTGGACGTTTGTCGTCATCCCGCGCTATGGCGCGGTGACACCGTTCTGGAGTTACCTCGCCGATGAGCTGTACGCGCCCTTGGCGATCTCGGCATTTCTTGCGTTCCCCGGCCATCCGGTTGGAATTCTGCGGCAACGGCAGGTGCAGCTGGATGCGGCGCTGCTGGCGGTCGGCACGGCGGCGCTCGCGTGGTACTTCTCTTTTCAGCCACTGCTCCGCGGGCACGAGGTCTCAGCCTCATGGGTGCAGTGGGGCGAGGCCGTGGTGTCGTGGGCCGTTGTCCTGGCGGCCTGTTGGGGCTACCTGCGCGCACGGGATCTTTCGTCCAGACTCTCCATTGCGCTGCTCATGCTGGCGCAGGTGCTGTTCAACATCAGCGGGTTGGTGCTCGCCGTAGGCGGTGAGGGCTATGCCGCGGGTGATCTGGTGGACGTGGTGTTCTTCGGCGCCTGGGTGTTCCGCTGGGCGGCGGCGCGCACCGCGTTCCATCAACTCGCGGTGGGCACCGCCACGCCAGTTGAGGGTGAGTACCAGAGCGGCATTGCTCCCGCCGGCTTCGTTGCCGGCGCCTTCGCCGTGCTGGTGTACGTGGTCTTTGTCGACACGGCCGGCATTTTCGGGAATCCCACCGGGGTAGCGGTCGTCGCATCCGCCATGACCTGGCTGCTGGTGGCGCGACACGCCGCGCACCTGATGACCACGCGACGGCAGATGCAGGTGGTTGCGTCGCAGCAGGAGCGGTCGCGCGCGATCATGGACAGTTTCACGGACTACGTGTTTCTCGCCGATGCCGAGGGGCGCATCCGCTGGTCGAGCGCCCCAGCGCACGAGACCTTCGCCCTCGAGGCCTCGGCGCCGTTCCTCTTGCTCGTGCACACGGATGACCGGGAAGCCGTCACGAACTGGCTGCCCGGCGAGGGCCGCGCGCTCTCGACGCAGCCGGTGCTGGCGCGGTTGCGCCGCGCGGACGGGGAGTGGGCGCACGCGGAACTCCGGGGCAGCGACCTGCTGGATGACGAAACGGTGGGCGGGCTGGTCATCAACGGGCGCGACCGCACGTCGGAGGTGACGCTGGAAGGGCGCGTGCGGCACGCCGAGAAACTGGCGACCCTGCACGACATGGCCGGGCGCATCGCGCACGCGTTCAACAACGTGCTGGCCGTCGTGCAGGGGCACGCGGAGTTGCTCGCGGCCGATCGTGCCCTCGACGCGGCCTGGCACGACGATGTGGGCGATATGCGGAGCGCGGCCAACCGAGGCGCGGCGATCACGCGACAGCTGCTCGGGTTCAGTGGCCGCCAGGTGGTACATGCGGAGGCGATCGACGTGTCAGCGGTGGTGGGCGAAGTGCTGCCCACGTGGCGTCGCCTGCTGCCGTCGCACACCACGGTGCAACTTGAGGGAGACCTTGGCGCCTGGCGGGCGTTCGTCGACCGGGCGCAGCTGGAGCAGGTGCTGCTGAACCTCGTGGTGAATGCGCGCGATGCGATGCCGAACGGCGGGGCGATTTTCATCACGCTCGCGCGGGGTGAGGCGGGGGACGGATCGCGACGCGTCTTGGTGGCGGTCCGTGATTCGGGAACGGGGATCGACGCCGAGCAGCAGCTGCGCATCTTCGAGCCGTTCTTTACCACCAAGGAGCCCGGCGTCGGCACGGGGTTGGGGTTGGCGATGGTCGACACGATCGTGCGGCGGTCGGGGGGCGAGATCACGCTGGTCAGCCAGCCGGGGAAGGGGTCGACATTTACCGTCTCGCTGCCGGCCGTTGCCTCGCGCGCCTCGGGATCCCGCGCGGTGGTCGGTGAACCGAGTGATCCGATGCCTGTCGTGGCGCAGGCCGCCGTGTTGTTGGTGGACGACGAGGACGCGGTGCGGAATGTGAGCAAGCGTATCCTGATGCGTGCCGGCTTTCAGGTGCGCGCCTGCGCGAGCGGTGCGGAAGCGCTCGAGGTGGCCGCGCTGTTGGGCGCCGGGATCGACGTGGTGGTGACCGACATGATGATGCCGGGGATGACCGGGCGCGAGCTCATCGACCGGCTCGTCGTTTCCTACCCGGCGCTGCCGATCATCATCATTACGGGCTTCACGGCGGACGTCGACACGCGCGAACCGATGCCGCCGCAGGTGCAGCGCATCATCGAGAAGCCCTTCGAAGCGGCTGAGCTCATTGGCGCGGTGCGCCGCGCCGCCGCGTCGCGCGCGGCTCAGCGCACCCGCACGTAGCGGCGCTCCACCTCGGCGATCGCGACCTCAAGCTGCAACGCGGTCGCGCCGCCGCCCACGAACCGCACCGACCCACCCGTGTGGCGGAACGTGAACTGGCCATCCGCGGTCGTGACCAGCGGCATCGTGTCCTTGCGCGCGAAGATGGAGAGGCCGAGGCCGCGCGAGGTGCGTACGACGCGGCAGATCTCCCCATTGTCCGCGCGATACGAGCCGACGAACGCGTCGAGTTGCGCGGCCGTCAGTGCTTTGGCATTCACGGCCTCGCCCGGCCGGGTGGGCGTCGCGGACTGCTCCGGCAGCGGACGCGCCCAGATGTTGCGGAACTTTACGGGGTTGCTGTGATCTTGCAGGACGAGCGGCAGCCTGGTGGGATGCGCGACGTACGGTGCGGGACGAAGCCAATCGGTACCGCCCCATAGCGATGCGTGGTCCTGCACGAGGACGCCATTGTGAAAGACCGTGACGGCGGTGGGGCGGGCGAGTGCGCCGTTCGCGGTCCAGCGCGGCCCGCGGAAGATGATGTCGTAGCTCTGCCACTCGCCGGGTGCTCGCGAGGCGTTCACGAGGGGCGGGTACTGGCCGTACAAGGCCGCCGCCTGGCCGTCGGCGTACGTGGTGTTGTCGTACGAATCGAGAATCTGCACCTCGTACTTCCCCATAATGATCACGCCGCTGTTGCCGCGCCCCTGGCCTCGACCGGCGGTGGGCGTGGGCGCGGCCCATTCGATGTGCAGTTGCATGTCACCGAGTGAGTCGGCCGTCTGGATGGCGCCGGTTCCGGGCGCCGCCTCCATAAAGCCATCGCGCATCACCCACCGCGCGGGCCCGCCGTCTCTTGTGGCGCGCCACGCGCCGAGGCTCGAGCCATCAAAGAGCACGACCGCGTCGGCAGGGGCGCTGCCGAGGGTGGCACCTGGCGCGACGCTGGCAGGACGCGGACGGGCCGGGTCGTGTTGCCGCCACGGTGTGCCCTGCGCCCAAGCGCCGCGCGCGACGATGGCGAGGCCGGTCGCCACAAGAACAGTCCGAATGCCGTGCATAAGCGCCCCAGATCGAGTGGAGGCGTGGAAATCTATGGCCTCTCAGGCCGTCTGCAGCAGCGGGTCCGCGTCCGGGCGGCTCGGTGGCTGGTGAGCCGGGGCGTCCGGCACGAGCGCGAGAGGGGCGGGCCGAGCTGCGCTATGCGCGCGATCGATCCAAAGTCCGCACATCGCCACCAGCCCTGGCAGGTCGATGGGCTTTGGCGCGTAATCATCGCACCCGGCGTCGAGGCAGAGTTGCCGGTCGCCGGCCATCGCGTTGGCCGTCAGCGCGATCACTGGCATCACGCATCCCTGCGCGCGCAGGGTGCGCACCAGCGTGTATCCATCCATCACCGGCATCTGTACGTCGGTGACCAGAAGATCGAAGGGCGCTCCTTCCGCCGCCGCCGCGTCGAGGCGGGCCAGCGCCTGCGCACCGTCCGAGGTAACCGCCACCTCGGCGCCGGCCTTGCCGAGGAAGACTTCCAGCAGCCGCTGATTGACGGGATTGTCCTCCGCCACCAGCACGCGACCACTGAGCCGTGTTGGAGCCGCTGCCACGGCGGCTGGTGCCGACGTGTCGCGAGTCCACGTCGGTCGCAGCGATTCTACGAGGTCGGCGTCGGCGGCGGGGATAACTTCGACTTCGATGCGGAAGGTGCTGCCCGCATGCGGGGCCGTGCGGTGCAACTGCACGTTGCCACCCATCAGGCCGGCGAGTCGCCGCGAAATTGTGAGGCCCAGCCCTGTCCCGCCGTGGAGACGCGTCACGGAGCTGTCGGCCTGCGAGAAGGCCTGGAAAAGATGCGATGCCTGCTCGGCGGTGAGACCGGGGCCGGTGTCTTCGACGTCGAGGCGCAGCGTCTGTACCGTGTCGTCCGGGTTGACGACGCTCGCGCGCACCGTCACGCGCCCCGTGGTCGTGAACTTGATCGCGTTTCCGGCCAAGTTGAGCAGTATCTGGCGCAGCCGTGTGGGGTCGGTGATGGCGTGGCGCGGCAGCGGCGAGGCGAGCGCGACGGAGAAGGTGAGGCCTTTGGCGGCGGCGCGCGGACCGAGCAGGTTCTCACAGTCGATCAGCAACGCGGGGAGGTCCACGGTGATCGTCTCGACGGTCATTCGCCCCGCCTCGATCTTGGACAGATCGAGGATGTCGTTAATGACATTCAGTAGATACTGACCGGCGGTGCGGATGGTGTCGATGGTTTGCAGGCGGGCGACCGGCGCTGCAGCGGCGTCGCCGTCCTCACGCAGCAGCTCGGCATAGCCCAGAATGGCCGTGAGCGGGGTGCGAATCTCGTGGCTCATATTGGCCACGAACTCGCTCTTCGCACGACTCGCCGCCTCTGCCGCGTCGCGGAGACGCCGCGCCTCCGAGACGTCGATCAGCACGCCGCTCAGCATCGCCGCCGCGTGGGCGGGCGCTCTGGGGGAGACAACCATCGCGAGCCAGCGCGAGGCGCCACCAGGCGCGACCACGCGGAACTCGAGCCGGCGATGTTCGGCGACAAACGCGCCGATGCGCAGGAAGGCCTCGACGGCGTCGAGGTCGTCAGCGTGTACCAGCGTGCGCCAGAACCCCGGCTCCAGCCACGACTCGGCAGGGCGGCCGAAGCCCGTACCTTCGGCCGACACGTAGGTAAACCGGTCGGCGACGAGGTCGAACTCCCACGCCAGCACGCCGGTGCCGTCGATGATCGCCCGCATACGTGTTGCCTGATGGGAGGCCAGCAACTCGGCGTCGGCCACGCGCTGCTGCTCGGCCAGGATGCGCTGCACGGCCGACAT
>JARIEY010000212.1 GCA_031127085.1 Gemmatimonadota bacterium
CACCGAATGCGGCGCCGGTCGGCGCCCGGTGGTCGGTGTATCTCGCGGCGGTCGCACGCCGCATTGCCCGCGATTTCCCGGGCGCACGCCGTGGTGTGGAACTGACGCTGGGATCAAGCATTCCGACGTCGATGGGGATGAGCAGTTCGAGCGCGCTGGTGGTGACGCTGGCGAGCGCGCTCTTCGATGCGAATGGGCTGTGGGAGTCGCCGGCGTGGCAGCCGGTGGCCGGAGACGAGCTGGCGTTCGCCCAGTACTGCGCGGCGCTCGAGAGCGGGGCCGCGTGGGGGCCGTTCGCCGGCGACACCGGTGTCGGGACGCGCGGCGGCGCGCAGGACCACATCGCCATCTGTGCATCACGCGAGCGTATGGTGGGTATGTACGGCTATCTGCCGGGGCGGGTGATTCAGCGCGTGGCCTGGCCTACCGCGTGGCGCATCGTGGTGGCGACGAGCGGGGTGAGGGCGACGAAGACTGGCAATGCGATGCACGCGTACAATCGCGTGGCCGATTCCGTGCGCGCGCTGGTACACGTCTGGAATGTCGACACCAGGCGCGATGACGCCACGCTCTCCGATGTCATCGAGTCTGGCCCGGGGGCTCTGGACCACGCGCTGTCGCTGGTGGAGCGCGCGGCCAGCGAGACAGTGAGCGCCGAGTATTTGCGCGGTCGGGTGCGGCAGTATCACGAGGAAACCCGTGAGATCGTGCCGGCGATGGCGGCGGCGATTGCCCGTGCGGATGCCGCCGTCGCCGCGACCTTGATGGCGCGATCGCAGCAGATGGCCGAGGATGCGTTGCAGAATCAGGTGCCGGAGACGACGTGGTTGGCCGCGAACGCGCGCGCGCACGGCGCGGTGGCGGCGACGGCGTTCGGGGCCGGCTTCGGGGGCGCCGTGTGGGCGCTCGTCGTCGACGGTGATGCGGAGGCGTTCGCCACCGCGTGGATGACTGCTTTCGCCGCAGTACCGGGCGCCGGTACGTCGCGTCGCGAGCCCGCGCGCGTGCTCATCCCGGCGGCGGGCGCGTGGCGGGGTCCCAAGTGAGCGCCTCGTCGCACGCGCCGTCTGCGGCGGCGTCGGTACCTGGCGCGCCGGCGCCGGGGGCACCGCTTCCCCGCAACGTCAAGGCGCTGGCGACTGTCAGTCTGCTCACGGACGCCGCGAGCGAAATGATCTATCCGCTGCTTCCCGCCTTTTTGACGGCGACGCTCGGCGCGAGTGTTGCGTGGGTGGGCATCATCGAAGGGGCGGCGGATACCACGTCGTCGCTGCTCAAGCTGGCCAGTGGATGGTGGTCCGATCGCGTGCGGCGGCGGAAGCCGCTGATTGTGACCGGATATGCG
Organism: Gemmatimonadota bacterium; assembly: GCA_031127085.1. Taxonomy (GTDB): domain Bacteria; phylum Gemmatimonadota; class Gemmatimonadetes; order Gemmatimonadales; family Gemmatimonadaceae; genus PNKL01. The sequence goes on from JARIEY010000212.1 coordinate 1,346, forward strand.
CTGGCGTCCGTGCTGCGTCCGCTCGTTGCCGTGGCCGGGGCCACCTGGCAGGTGCTCGCCATTCGGGTGGGCGACCGGGTGGGGAAGGGGATCAGAGGAGCGCCGCGCGACGCGATGATTGCTGACAGCGTGCCGGCGGGCGAGCGCGGGCGGGCGTTTGGTGTGCAACGCGCGGCCGACCACGCGGGCGCGTTCATCGGACCGCTCATTGCCTTTGTGCTGTTGCAGTGGGTCGGCGTGACGGTTCGCACGGTCTTTCTGCTCGCAGCGATTCCCGGCGTGCTCGCGGTGTTCGTGGCGGTCTTCGGGGTGCGGGAGAATGGGGCCGCACGGGTGGGAGATGGCAGGGGGCGGATGGCGGAAGGCAGAAGGCCGATGGCGGACGATACGGCGGCGCTTGGAGGATCGTTCTGGCGGTATCTCGGGGTGCTGGTGCTCTTTACCCTTGGGAACTCCACCGACGCCTTTCTGCTGTTGCGCGCCTCGCAGCTGGGCGTGGCGCCGGCGCTGCTTCCCATTCTGTGGGCAGCGTTACACGTGGTGAAATCGGCGACGAGCATCCCTGCGGGGATCTGGTCGGACCGCGTGGGGCGCCGCACGATGATTGCTGCCGGCTGGCTGTGGTATGCCGTGGTATACCTTGGCTTCGCCGCGGCCACGGCGACGTGGCACGCGTGGGCGCTCTTCGTGGCCTATGGGTTGTTCTTCGGACTCACTGAGGGCGTGGAGCGCGCGCTGGTGGCCGACCTGGTGCCCGCGGAGCGCCGCGGCATCGCCTTTGGCTGGTACAACGGCGTGATTGGCGCGGCGGTGCTCCCCGCCTCAGTCGCCTTTGGCCTGATGTGGGACTGGAAGGGGAGCAGCTTCGCCTTCAGCGTGGGGGCCGCGGCGGCCTGCCTTGCTGCGGTGGGACTCGTACTGGTGCGGCCCGCTCAGCAGCAGCGGCTTCCGGGGCGCGAGTAGCGCGCGGCGAGGCGTTCGCGATGGAACTCGCGCTCGCCCATCGGCTCCTCCTGCGGATGGTGCGCGCGCTGGTGCGCGAGGTAGCCCTCGTAGTCCGGCACACCGATGATGCGTCGAATCACGGCGGCCGCGCGCCGCAGCGCGCTGGAGACTGCTCCAGCGCGCGCGGTTGGCGTGAGAACGTGCGTTGTCACGGCTTGGCCTTGGTCCCCTTGGGACCAATGGTCTGTTCGAACAAGGTGAAGATGCGCGTGTACTCGTCCGTCCAGCTCGACGGGCGCACAAAGCCGTGGTCTTCCACCGGGTAGACGGCGAGATCCCATCCGGTCTTGCCCAGCTCGATCAGCCGCTGCGACAGCCGGACGATGTCCTGGAAGTTCACGTTGGTGTCGACCATTCCGTGGAGCATCACCAGCGGATCTTCGAGTCCTTGCGCGTGGAAGATTGGCGACGAGCGGCGATATGCGACTGTGTCGGTCTGCGGCAGGTTGAGGATGGAGCCGGTGTAGCCGTGGTTATAGTGCGCCCAGTCCGTGACGGAGCGCAGCGCGGCACCCGCGCCAAATCGCTTGGGTTCGGTGAAGAGCGCCATCAGCGTCATGAAGCCGCCGTAGGAGCCGCCGTACATCCCCACGCGTTCCGGGTGGATGCCGAAGGTGCGTTCCAGGTAACGCGATGCATCAACCTGATCCTGCAGGTCGCGTCCACCCATGAAACGGTAGATCGCCGTGCGCCAATCGCGGCCGTACCCCGCGCTGGCGCGGTAGTCGAGATCGAGCACCACGTAGCCCTTGGACGCGAGGTAGTTGTTGAACATGAACTCGCGCGGGTACTGGCTCCAGAAGTGGCCGACGTTGTGCAGATAGCCGGCGCCGTGCACGAAGATCACCGCGGCGCCGTTGGGCTTGGCGCCGATATCCTCTGGGCGATAGATGTGCGCCGGGACCTGCACGCCATCGGACGCGGGAATCATCACGATGGCCGGATCAATCCACGAGTACGCCAGCCAGTCGGCCGTCTGCGAGACAGTAAGCCGGGCCGCTGGCGCCTGCTTGCACTGCGCGGCCGGTGGGCAGCTCGCGGCCAGAAACAGGTCGGGCGAGCGCTTCGAGGTGGAGTACACGTCGGCCAACTGCTTTTCGTCCGGTGATGGCACCACTTGGTGGCCGCCCGCTCCCACGGTGAGCTTCTGGCGCGCACCGCCCGCGATCGGCATGCGATACAGGTCGCGGTCGAAGGCTGACACCTCGCTCGAATGGAAGAGGAAGCTCTTGCGGTCCGCGGAGAGCGCGATGTCGTAGATCTCAAACGCGCCGGTGGTGAGTGCGCGACGGTCGCTGCCGTCCGCCGAAGTGGAGTACAGCTGCGCCCAGCCTGTGGACTCATCCACGAAATAGATGCGGCGGTCGTCGTCGTAGAACCCCGCGCAGCCAAAGCTGCACGGGCCGCCCACCCACGCGCTGTCGCGCATCACCGCCACGGCCTTCACCGCACCGGTGGCCGCGTCGACGGTGGAGAGCTGCCGCGTCTTGAAGTTGGCGGCTGATCCGACGATCAGCGCCGCGGTGCCGGCGTCGTTCCAGCCGAGGAGTTGCGTGCCCGCGATCAGCGAATCGCTGTCGATGGAGCGCAGCCACTTGACCTCGCCGCGTGGCAGCGACTGCCAGCCCGCGCGCGTGCGCGGCTGCGCGTCGCCCACCTTGGTGCGATTGGGAATGTCCTCGGTGTAGCCGGAAGCGGTGACGTAGTTGGGGACAATGCCGTTGCGCGCGTCGGCGGCCGCGGTGGTGGTGGTGAACAGCACGGCGTTGCCGGCGGGACTGACGTTGACTTGTGCGAACCGCTCTCCCGGGGCCAGCGTGACCGACCGAATGGCCGCTGAGTCGCGGGCTGCCGTTTCGGCGCGGCGCACCGAGTCTGCCGCTCCCTGATCGCGGACGGTTTCAAAGAGCATCCGTTGATCACGCTCGAGCGCACCGCGCTGGGTATCGCCGGCGCGAACGGTGCTGCCGCCGCGCGCGCCGCCTGCCCCACCGCGTCCGAGCGGCCCGCCAATACCCGTCGGCGCACCGCCGCCGCCGCCGCCGGCCTCTGCGCCGCGCAGGTCAGTGAGCTGTCGGGTGAACCCCGTGGCCAGCTCGATGCTCCATGCATTGCCGTCGCGCACGAACAGCACGCGCTGCCCATCGGGCGAGAACCGTGGGCTGCTTTCCATCGCGACGGTTTCGGTGAGTCGGCGTGCGACCGACTTCTTGAGTTCTACGATGTACAGGTCGCCGCGCACGCTGACCACGCGGCGGGCCCGGTCCGGCGACTGGGGCCCGTCGGCCAGGAGCGGCGCCACGGAGTCGGCCTGCGCGTCGGTGAGGCGCTCAGGGGTCGCCCCTGCCTGTGCGCGCACGCGATACGGCTTGAGCGTGGCGCGCCAGTCGCTGCCTGCGGGGAGCCATTGGAAGAAGATCCACTGGCCGTCGGGGCTCCAGCGGACGTTCGCCGGCTCGCGGCCGTAGAGTTCCGGTCCGCGCATCATGTTCGCGATGCTGAAGTCGAACGACGGCTGCTGCGCCGCGAGCGGTGCGGCCATCAACGCGAGGAGCGGAAGTACACGGCGCATCGGAGAGCCCATCTGAGGTGAACGCCAGCGCGATCGGCGAGGCGGTACTTCGAAAACGACGGTCATGCGCGGGCGACCATCGGCACTTCACTCGACGGGGTGCCCAGCCCGCGACGCACCTGCAGCCATTCGTGGATCGACGCGGCGAGGATCACGAGCACCGCCACCATGAAGAACAGGGCGACGCCGGCGTCGAGCCGGTCATTGAACGCCATGCGTGCCGCGTCTGCGGCCGTCTTGGCGCCGGGCGGCATCTTGCCGGCCGCCACCATGGCCTCGACCATGCGCGCGTGCGACAGAAAGCCGAGCTTGGGATCCGACGACCAGACTTTGGCTGCGCCCGCCGTCATCGTCACCACGGAGAGCCAGGCGAGCGGCAGCATCGTCATCCATGCATACCGCGCCTTGCCCATCTTGATGATGACCGTGGTGCCGACGCAGAGCGCAACCGCCGCGAGGAGCTGATTGGCGATGCCGAACAGCGGCCACAACGAGTTGATGCCGCCCAGCGGGTCGGTGACGCCTTGGTAGAGGAAGTATCCCCACATCGCCACGAAGAGCATGCTGGAGATGACGATGGCCGGATACCACGAGGTGCGACCCAGCGGGGCCCAAATGTGGCGCAGGATATCCTGGAGCATGAAGCGCCCGACGCGGGTGCCGGCGTCGACCGTCGTCAGGATGAAGAGCGCCTCGAAC
>JARIEY010000213.1 GCA_031127085.1 Gemmatimonadota bacterium
GTCATCGGCGGCGGGAGCTTCGCCGCCACCGCACGCTGCAGCGCCGAGTGCTGTCACCGCGGTCAGGAGTCGGAATCGGTTCGTCATGTTCGTTGGCCTCACTGGGGATTGGGTCAGAAATCACGACGCGCAAAGCGGCGCGCCGACATCAGGTAGGGCACGCCGCACCAGGCAAGGAGCGCTGCACCAGCCATCGCCGCCCCTCCCGCCGTGCCGAGTGCCTTGTTGAACAGCGCTCCGGTGTAGCCCATCAGCGCTGACGCGTCGAGTTGCGAGAGCACGACCAGCCGGGCGAGGTCCACCGGATTCAGAATCATCGCAGCGAGGAGCGGACGTTCCAGCGGGTAGTCACCGAACGCGGCGGTCGCGGCCAGAATTGCCCCGTCGTAGAGCACGGTGGCGGCGAGCCACACGCCGAGCGCGAGGCCTACCCCGCGCAGCCGATCATCGGTGGTCCAGGCGATCCAGGTGGCGATTCCGGAAAAGATGAACGAGAGCACGACTCCGGCCGCCGCGAGCGTTGCAAGCGCGGAAAACCCTGCGCCACCGCCTCCATTGAAGACGAAGGGCAACCCGGCACCGATTGCAAATGCACCGGCCAGCGGCAGCGCCAAACCAAGCCAGAGTCCGGTGAAGAGCGGTTTGCGCGGCACCGGCTGACTGAGGAGGAGTTCGACGAACTCGCGCGACGCGTACACGTGAATCGCACCGAAGACGAGCGCCACGAGCGGCACGACCATCAGCACGATATTCAGCAGGCTGAGCACAACCTGTGGCCCACTTCCGCCGAACCAGAACAGTCCCTCGGCAAGCACGAAGAAGCCGAGCGCGTAGCCGATGAGCCAGCGACTGCGCGAGAGATCGCGCAGGCCTGCAGAGACAATCAGGCGAATGACGTTCACGCCACCCTGCCCTTGCTTCGGAAGAGAGAGGCAATCGCGCCTTCGAACCGTCGCTCTCCCACCTGATGGAGCAGTGAGTCGAATGTTCCCGTGAACCCGATCTCGCCATCGCAGAGGAAGGCGACATCGTCGGCCAGCCCTTCAAGCTCGGCGCTCACGTGCGAAGTGATCAGCACGGTGCGTCCCTCTGCTCGCACGGAACGGATCTTGTCCTTGAGGATCGCCGCCGCAAGCGGGTCGAGCCCGGCGGTCGGCTCATCGAGAATGAGAATCTCCGGCGAGAAGAGGAACGCGATTGCCGCGCTCACTTTCTGGCGGGTGCCGCCGGAAAGCGTGCGCACCAGGCGGTCCATTTCGCGGACGAGGTGGAACGCTTCGATGAGCTCGTCGTCGCGCACTGCGTCGCTGCGCTCGCCAGACCGTACCGACGCGACCAGTGCAATGACATCGGCCACGGTGAGGTTTTCCGGGAATCGCGCCAATTGCGGCATGTAGCCGATTGCGCGCCGATAGTCGCCGCCCGAGTCCACAGGCGTGTCCTTCACGAAAATGGCGCCGGCATCGGGGCGGACCAACCCGAGGAGCGACTTGATCAGCGTGGTCTTTCCCGAGGCGTTGGGCCCGACGAGCGCCGTCACAGCGCCGGTCCGGAATTCGAGCGTCACGCCGCGCAGGGCGTCGTGACTTCCATAACGTTTGCGCAGGCCCTCGACCCGGATCATCGTGGTGCCCCGCGCGCGACGCCAGCGTTACCCACAGACTTGCGCAGCGGCTTGATCAGCGGGCGCTTGTCGACCAGTGCCTCAGGCGTCAGCATCGGCATCACACGCTCGGCTGCATCGAGCACCGCGACCGTCGGACTGCGCAGGAGCAGGAGCGACGCGGGATGCTGTTCAACGATGAGCGCAAAGAGCCGCACTGGGTGAAACGGCACGTCACCGACGCCATCACGATTCAAGTCGTAGCCGCGGTAGCCGTCCCACCAATTGCCGTCAAAGGTGGAGTTCGCCGAGCGTGAGTTCGTGGTGACATCGAAGGCGTTGGCGCGAAAATGATTGCCCGCGAAGTGGTTGTCCGTTGCATCCGCGAACACGCGCGCAGCCCACCCGTTCTGGATGAAATCGTTGTCGCGAATCTGCAGGCGCGTCGCGCCCTCCAGAAAAATGCCGGTGGAGTTGCGCTCAAAAATGTTTCCGCGGATTTCGCCGCCGAGGATTTCCTTGAGCAACAGACCATACGCACCCCCACCCCACGCGTCTTCGAAGCGATTGGTGGCGATGGTCACGCCACGGCTGTACATCACCGCGACACCGGCGGCGTTCGCACTGAAGGTGTTGTTCTCGTAGAGGCAGGAATCGGAGTACATGAAGTGCAGGCCGTAGCGCTGATTCTTTTCACTGACGTTGCGGCGGGTGAGCCCGCTCTCCGAAAACTCGAAGTAGATCCCGTCGCGCTGGCCGGCAATCCGATTGTCCTCGATCACCGCCCGAGGCGACTGATAGAGATGAATCCCGTTTCCGCTGCTGGATTGGTTCTCCCCGGACGCGCGAACGTCGTTGTCGCGGACGACACAGTCGGCGGAGCGTTCGAGGTAGATGCCCCAGAGGTTGTCGTAGACACGATTGCCCTCGATGCGGCAGCGGGACGCGTTGCGTGCGCGGATGCCGGCGCGATCCTCGAGGTTGGAGACTCCGGTGCCAGTGACCGTGAAGCCGCGTACTGTGACGTCGTTGGCTTCGACGACGAGCACGGCACGCTTGCCCTCACCGTCGAGTACGGGCCAGCCACGGCCGAGGAGCGTGACGTTCGGCGTGCGCAGCACAAGCGTTGGTTCGCGGTACGTGCCGGCAGTGACGACGACAACGTCGCCAGGCTTGGCGCGCTCCAGCGCGACGGTGACTGCGGACACTGCGCCCCCTGGCCCGACGACGATCGTATCGACGGGCAACCTCCCCAGGTCAGCTGCCGCGATGAGCATCGCGAACCAGAGGGCCAGTGTCATTGCTGCGCGTGCGCGATGTGAGACGCGCGGGCGGTATCGGCCAACAGATCGCTCCACCGCACCACGGTTCCGCCGAGCATTGTCCGTTGCTGTTCTGCGGCGTCTTGCGAGGCGAAGGCGGCGATCCCGCCGGCCATCGGACTGTTGATCAGCGCGCCGCGCAGGAATCCTGCAGATTCTGCCGGCACGAATGTGCCGGGGTGCTGCAGATCAATCACATAGATATTCTTCGCCGTGCCTGCAGGCGCTGTGCGCGCCCAGTTGACGAGACACTCGACCGAGTCGAAGGTCATTGTCCGTCCATTCGTCGTGATTGCTTCACCGCCAAAGCGCGCGTCCACGATTGTCATTCGGCATTGCGTACACGCGTCTTCATTGAGGGCGATCGCGCGCGGACCGGCTGGTGCGCAGCTGGCTAGAAAGCCGACCAGTGCAGTGGCCGCGAGCGCTGCGTTGCCTGCCTTTCCAGTGGCCTGGGCCGGCTGGGACCGGCGTCGCAGCGTGGAGGTCATCACGCCGGCCACGGCTAACGCCGCGGCAACGAGTACCCAACCGCCCGACGCCGGCCAAGACGTCGCCCGGAAGTTCAGCAGCTGCTTTGACCCGACGATCGGCGGCTGATACGACATCCCGTCCACACGGATGATGGCCTTCGGGTCGAGGTCGTGTCCGTATTCGTATCCCCACTTGGCGTAGTCGGCGAGGCCGGCGACGAACACCAGTCCGAGCGCGACTGCCCAGGTGTAGAAGGGGCCTCGCCGCCCGATCCAGGCGACGGCGAGGCCGGTCACAATGAGCACCCCAAGGATCACGGGCATCCACTTCAGCTCCGGGATGGAATCGGGGACGATCTCCTTCATTCCGATGTAGTGATTCAGCCCGTTGATGCTATTCAGGTCATTCTCTTTGAAGCCCCCGATCGTGTTGATCCAGATGAGCATCCCCAGTCCCTCGGGGTACTGCGGCGCAATCAAGCCGATGCTCCAGAGCGGGAGGACGTACGCCGCACTCATTGCGAGTGCGGCGACGCCAACGATCCAACGGGCCGTGCGAGTCATACGGCGTTTCCCCTGGTGCTGCGGTCCGAAGTAGTCACGGGACCTACTTCTCCTTCTCAGCGGCTGCGGGGGTGCCGCTCCTCGACAACTTGCCCGTGAGGGCCACAGCGCTTCCGGCTGGCGAGACTCGGACGTAGCCAGACATCTCCTGATGGAGCGCCGAGCAGAAGTCCGTGCAGTACATCGGGTACACGCCAACCCGCGGCGGCACCCACTTCAGCGTGCGCGTGGTGCCCGGCATGATCAGCAACTCGCCGGTCTGCGCGCCCATGATGGTGAAGCCGTGCGGGATGTCCCAGTCTTGCTCGAGGTTGGTGACGTGGAACAGCACGGTGTCACCCAGCTGCACGCCCTCGATGTTGTCCGGGGTGAAGTGTGAACGGATCGCCGTCATGCGCACGTGGACCGTCTTGCCTTCACGATTGACGCCCGTCTCGCGCTCGGTACGTGCAACGCGCGGGTGCGTGTTGTCGGCCAGCTTGAAGAACTTCATCTGGCGATCCTTGATCTTGCTTGCCGCGATCGCGTTCCCGTAGTGCGGCTCGCCTTCCGTGGGGAAGTCGAGGAGCAGCTTCATCTTGTCACCCGTGATGTCGTAGATCTGCGCACTCTGGGTGAGCTCCATGCCCGTGGGCAGGTAGCGGTCCTTGGTGATCTTGTTGAGGGCGATCACATACTTGGCATCCGGCTTCGCCGTTCCGCCGCCCGGGATCATGAGGTGGCCAATCGAGTAGAACGTGGGCGCGCGGTCGACCACTTCCCAGGTCCCCAGCTTCCATTTCACGATTTCGGAGGAAATGAACATCGACGTGTAGGCATAGCCCTTGCCGTCGAACTCGGTGTGCAACGGACCAAGGCCCGGCTTCTGAACTTCGCCCGCGATGGTCGAGTTGTACTTCAGCACCGGAATGCCTTCGAGCTCGCCTTCGAATTCCTTGCCTTCGATCGCCTTCTGCATCTTGCTGAACGAGTGCACGGGAATCACTGCAGCGAGCTTGCCACCTGCCACGATGTACTCGCCCGTCGGATCCACGTCGGCGCCATGTGGCGACTTCGGGGTTGGCAGGAAGTACACGGAGCCCGGGCAGTTGGCCGGGAGCAGCTGGTGCACGGTCCGAATGCGCTCCGACCGCGCGACGCCACTCTTCTCATCGACGACGTTGTGCAGGTAATCGGTCGTGGCATCCTTGCCCTTTCCGGCCTTCACGCAGGCTTCCGCGGCCTTCCAGTTCACGGCGGCGATGAAGTCCTTGTCGTTCTGCGAAGCATTCACTTCGAGCAGCGAGTTGGCCTGTTCCGAGTTGTAAGTGCTCAGGAACATCCAGCCATGGCTCGGGCCTTTTCCGGCGCGTGCCAGGTCGTAGTTGAAGCCGGGAACCAGCATCTGGAACGCGATCGCCATCTTGCCCGGTTCATTGGCCTTGATGAATGAGAACTGGCCCTTGAAGCGCGACTTGAAGTCGGCAATCGGCACGTCCGTGTTGGGCACCGGAACCGAGAACCGCGTTGAGGAAATCACGTACTCGCTGTTCTGCGTGACGAACGGCGAACCGTGGTTGCCACCGGCATTTGGAATTTCGATAATCTCATCCGTTTCCATCCGGGTGAGATCGATGCGCGCGATGCGCGGGGTGTTGTTGGCGTTGATAAAGA
>JARIEY010000214.1 GCA_031127085.1 Gemmatimonadota bacterium
CGAGCGACGCCGCGGCGACCGGTGTGCGGTCGAACCGTTCGAAGAGCGCATCGGCCGACTTGCCGTATGCGCTGACAATTTCCCGTTCGATCTCGGCGACCGGCACGGCCGGCACCTGATCGTGCAGCGTGGAGAGCACGCTGATGTACGGTTCGCCAATCAGGTCGGCGCGCGCGGCGAAGACCTGCGCCAGTTTGACGAAGGTGGGCCCGAGGGCTGCGACCGTCGCCACGATGCCTTCGGCGCGCTGCTGGTGGAAGGCCCGGGACCGCACCATCGGGGCGCCCCACAGCACCCAGCGCCGTCGATCGCGCAGGAGCGAGACGACCCAGGGGAGCAGGGAGATGATGATCCGGAGCGAGCGCATACCAGAAGCTAAACGCGCGAACTACGGCAGGAGTTCGAACCCCGCGAGTTCGAAGTGCGCATCGAGCGCCAAGGCGTGGCGCAGCCGACGCGCCTTCATCACTTCAAAACTGACCGCGTCGGCCAGGCTGAGCCGCTGGTCGCTGAACCGCCGCAGCCAGCGATCGACGGCCATGCGCTCGGTGTCGCGGTCCACGAAGACGACTTCGTGCGACGGGTCCTGATAGAGGCTATCGAGGAACCGCACGCCATCGGCGGCGCCGCGGAACCTCGAGATCAGGATCTGCATCTCGGCGACCACGAGGTTGGTCGTGATCAGGCGCGCTTTCGATTCGATGAGCGACTTGTACGACGCCAGTGCGCTGCGATGCCGCGCCTCCTTGGGGCTGAGCGCGGCGAACCATCCCGAGGTGTCGAGGAAGGCGCCGGTCACCGGCGTTTGCCGCGGCGGCCGGTGTACGACTCGGCGAGCACGGCGTCGTGGTCTGTCGCGACGCCTGCGGGCCAGTCGCCGCTGGCGTTCTCGGCAACAAAGCGAAGCATCGGGCTCTCGACGTTCTGCTCGCGGGCGAACGCGCGCATCCCGCGGCGCATCACCTCGGCCTTTGACAGCCCCGTGCCGGCAGCGAGTCGTGCCAGCAGGGTGCTGTCGTCTGCCTCGAGGTAGACCTGGACGGGCTCGCGAACGCGACCGGGAGACGAAGGCGGGCGTTTTGGCATAGTGCAACAATATCACATGTAGTACATGTAAGCAAGTACATGTAGATTCCTGTAGCGGCGGCGACGGGGTAGGGGTTCTGCTTTCTGGCGCCGCCCTCGCGCGTTCTTTAGTATTCGTGCTTCTGCGACCGAGGCCCCCCCTCTGTTGTGCGAGTCCCCCCGCCGGCGCTGGTGCCGCTTCAGGCACGCCCATGAATAGCGAAGTTGCTGCGCGGCTGAACGCCGCGCTGGTTGGCCGATACCGGATCGAGCGCGAGCTTGGCGCGGGCGGGATGGCCACTGTGTATCTCGCCGACGACCTCAAGCACGACCGCAAGGTCGCGCTGAAGGTGCTGAAGCCCGAGCTCGCCGCCGTGCTCGGCGCCGAGCGGTTCGTGGTGGAGATCAAGACCACGGCCAGCCTGCAGCATCCGCACATCCTGCCGCTGTTTGATAGCGGCACGGCGGACGGGTTCCTGTTCTACGTGATGCCCTACATCCAGGGCGAGACGATTCGCGACAAGCTGAACCGCGAAACGCAGTTCGGCGTGGACGAGGCGGTGCGCATCACGCGCGAAGTGGCCGACGCGCTGGATTACGCGCATCGCAACGGCGTCATTCACCGCGACATCAAGCCCGAGAACCTGCTGCTGCACGACGGGCGTGCGATGGTGATGGACTTCGGCATCGCGCTGGCGGTCTCGGCCGCTGCTGGCGGGCGGATGACCGAGACCGGCCTGTCGCTTGGCACGCCGCACTACATGAGCCCCGAGCAGGCAACGGCCGAGAAGGACCTGACGCCGCGCGCTGACGTGTATTCGCTGGCGACGGTGCTGTACGAGATGCTGACCGGCAATCCGCCGCACACCGGCGCGACGGTGCAGCAGATCATCATGAAGATCATCACCGAGGCCGTGGAGCCGGTGACGAAGTACCGGAAGACGGTACCGACCCATGTGGTGGGGGCGGTGGCGCGCGCGCTTGAGAAGCTGCCGGCCGACCGGTTTGAGAGCGCGAAGGCGTTTCGGGAGGCGCTGGGGAGCGAAGGGTACTCGTACGCGACGGCAGCGGCGGGCATCACCGCGGCTGCACCGTCCTGGGCCGCGGCCGGTCGCTGGGGCGGGCGGCGTGTGATGATCGCCGCGTGGGCGGTGGCGATCGTGGCCATCGGCGCGGCTGCGGCAGGCTGGCTGCGCCGCACGCCGGAGCAGCCGTTCCGGCGCTTCGATCTTGCGCTCGGCGCGATCACGCCGAATCCGGGAAGCGAAGTCGTGATTTCACCGGACGGCTCGATGATTGCGCTGTCCGGGGACGTCGGCGGCGAGCGGGCGATCTATCTACGGCACCTCGACGGCGACCCGGAGTTCCGCAAGATCGCGGGCTCCGAGAGTGGCGCGGCCCCGTCGTTCTCGCCTGACAACCAGTGGATCGTTTTCCGCAGGAACAGTGATCGCTCGCTGGTGAAGATCTCGGTGGGCGGCGGCGGTGCGGTGACGCTGGTGCCGACCGGGAAATTTGACCCGTACTGGCCGCACTGGGGCACGGACGACCAGATCGTCTTCGTCACCCCAAGTGGTGGAGCCCGCATCGCTGCGAGCGGCGGCGAGCCCGTGCTGATGCCCAAGGTGCGGAGCCGGCGGATCTTCCTGTTGCCCGACGGCAGCGGCGTGCTGCACTCGGGAACCGGCGAAGTGTCGCTGTACGACCTCAAGACGGACTCGTCGGTGATGCTGATTCCAAACGGTTCGGGGGCCGTGTACGTCCCGACGGGGCACCTCCTGTTCAACACCACGGATGGCGGGACCTTCGCTGTCCGCTTCAACCTGGCGAAGCATCGTGTTGAAGGCGCCGCGGTCCGTGTCCTGGAGCGCGTGGGGGGAACCGCCAACGTGCGCGGGTACTGGGTATCCGCCTCCGGCGTGCTCGTGCAGCATGATGCGGAAGGATCCGGGAACTCGACGTCGAATCTCCTGGTCATCGTGGATCCCGGGAGCGGTGTCGATACCGTGCGGCTGCCACCGGCTCGGCGGGCGAAGCCGCGGTTCTCCCCGGACGGTCGCTCCATCGCGATGGAGGTCTCGACCGACGTCCGCAACGGGGCGTCGGATATCTACACGCTGAATCTCGTGACCGGCACGTACACGCAGCTCACGTTCGACGGAGACAACGACGAACCCGTCTGGTCGCCCGACGGCAAGCGCATCCTCTTTGACCGAGTCGCGTCCAGTATGCGGGGAGAGGACCTCTACGTCAAGCCGTCCGACAACAGTGCTCCCGAGCGGCGGCTGACGACCATGGTGTCCTCCGAGATCCGTGCGCAACAGTGGATCGATGACCGGACGCTGGTGTTCGACGCCGTTACGTCGGACCGTGCGATCGACGCGTTCACGATGGGCGCGGACTCCGGAAGCGTACCGACGCCGTACCTGAAATCGCCCTTCAACGAGGGGGAGCCGCGACTCTCTCCCGACCGCAAGATGATGGTCTTCACGTCGGATGAAGCCGGCGGGCAGCAGCTGTGGATGCGGGACTTTCCCGTGCCACAGGGGAAGTGGAATATCTCGCGCGGTGAAGGGCGGTCGCCGCGCTGGTCGCCGGATGGCAAGTTCGTCTACTTCTGGCGCCCCGGTTCGCCAATAGACACGCTGTTCCGCGCGCGCGTGGACCGGACGTCGAACGTCGTGGTGCAGGCGCCAGAAGTGGTCGTCGCGATGGATGCCGACGGTACGGCGAACTGGGACCTCCATCCTGATGGGCGCCGTTTTGTCGTCGCGGTTTCGGGAGGCAACGCGGCGCCGACGGCGTCGAACGCGAAGCCCTCGCGCTACCTGATCCTGCAGAACTGGTTCAGCGAGTTGCTCCGGCTCACGGCGCCCAGGGCGAAATGAGCGATGTGATGCAACGCCTCTCGGTCGCCCTCGCCGACCGCTACCGCATTGAGCGCGAGCTCGGCGCGGGGGGCATGGCCACCGTGTACCTCGCGCATGACGTAAAGCATGACCGCAAGGTCGCGCTCAAGGTGCTGAAGCCGGAGCTCGCCGCCGTGCTCGGCGCCGAGCGGTTCGTGGTGGAAATCAGGACCACGGCGAGCCTGCAGCATCCGCATATCCTCCCGCTCTTCGACAGCGGCACGGCCGAAGGATTCCTGTACTACGTCATGCCCTTCATCGATGGCGAGACGCTGCGCAGCAAGCTGGATCGGGAAACGCAGCTCGGCGTGGAGGAGGCGCTCAAAATTGCCACCGACGTGGCGAGCGCGCTGCACTACGCGCACCAGCACGGCGTGATCCACCGCGACATCAAGCCGGAGAACATTCTCCTGCACGACGGGCGGCCGATGGTCGCGGACTTCGGCATCGCGCTCGCCGTCAGCGCCGCGGCCGGCGGGCGCATGACCGAGACGGGGCTCTCGCTCGGCACGCCGCACTACATGAGTCCGGAGCAGGCGACCGCGGAAAAGGAGATCACGGGCCGCTCCGACGTCTACTCGCTGGCGTCGGTCCTGTACGAGATGCTGTCTGGCGAACCGCCGCACATGGGTAACTCGGCGCAGCAGATCATCATGAAGATCATCACCGAGTCCGCGCGCCCGGTGACCGACCTGCGCAAAACCGTGCCGCCGCACGTCGCCGAGGCGGTCGCCAAGGCGCTGGAGAAGCTCCCCGCCGACCGTTTCGGGTCGGCGGCCGACTTTGCCGCGGCGCTTGAAGGGCGGCTGGCGACATTTACCGGGACGCGGCGCTCTGGCGACACCGTGGGCGATGCCCGCTGGCGCCGCACCGCGTACGCGGCGCTCGCCGTGGCGCTGGTGGGTGTCGGGCTCGCCACGTGGGCGCTCGGGCGGGAACGGGAGACGGGTGGCATGCGCGTCACGTTCGCCTATCGCCCCGCACAGATCAGCTTCGCGCGTCCGCAGGTGGCGATTTCGGCGGATGGCCGGAAGATCGTGCAGGCCAGCGAAGACTCGGAGGGCGTGACGCACCTCCATGTCCGTGACCTTGGATCGACGACGCTGACGCTGATCCCTGGCACGGAGGGCGCGACCGATCCCGAGTTCTCGCCTGACGGCGCGTCCATCGCGCTGGTGAACGACGGCAAGCTGCGCCGGATCCCCGTCGCCGGCGGGCCCTCGACCGTCCTCGCTGACTCCGTAACGGCCGGCATGTTCTGGGGTGACGATGGTTACGTGCTGTACACGAAGTCGAGCCAGGGTCTCTGGCGCGTCCCGGAAGCGGGCGGTGCACCGCAGCAACTGACCTCTCTCGATTCCGCGCGCAAGGAGTTCAATCACTGGTATCCCCAGTCGTTGCCCGGCGGGAAGGCCGCCATCTTCAACAGTTTCTCCACCCCGTTCGCCAAGTCGCGCATTGAGGCCGTGGAATACCGGTCGGGCAAGCGGACGGTGCTCGTAGAGGGCGCGATCTTCGGTCGCTACGTGCGCAGCGGCCACCTGCTGTTCGTTCGAGACGCGGCGCTCTTTGCCGTCCCCTTTGACGCTGGCAAGCTCCGCGTGCTTGGTCCCCCGGTC
>JARIEY010000215.1 GCA_031127085.1 Gemmatimonadota bacterium
ACCCCGGCGCACTCGGCCGAGTTGGCCACGCAGGTGATGATGGGAATGGTGGTGAAGCTGCTGAAGAAGCAGGGCGACTGGTTCTACATCCAGGGGCCAGATCAGTACCTGGGCTGGCTCGAATCGGCGGCGATGCACCTCACCACGCAGGCCGGTGTGGATGCCTGGGTGAACGGCCCGCGCGTCATCATGACGGCCTACTTCGGCGTAGTGCGCACGGCCCCCGACACCGCGTCGTTGCCGGTGAGCGATGCCGTCCCCGGCGTGCTGTTCAAAGGCGGTGCCGTGCGCGGTAAGTGGCGTGCCGTCGAGACACCCGATGGGCGCAAGGGATTCATCGAGCGCGGGCAGGTGGCCGACTACAGCAAGTGGAAGGCGACGCGCACGCTGACGGCCACGACCGTCGAACAGACGGCCAAGCGCTTCATCGGCGTCCCGTACCTGTGGGGCGGCACCTCGCCCAAGGGGATGGACTGCTCCGGCTTCACCAAGACGGTGTTTCGGCTCAACGGCATGGAACTCAATCGCGATGCCAACCAGCAGGCGCAGATGGGGACCGAGGTCTCCGTGGCCGACGAGTATCGCCAGCTGACCAAGGGCGACCTGCTCTTCTTTGGCACCAAGGCGACGCCCGAACGCGCCGAGCGCATCACGCACGTGGCCATCTACCTGCAGGACAAGCAGATCATCCACACGCCGGGCGGCTCCGGCGTGCGCATCGACTCGTTCGATCCCGCCGCGCCGAACTACAACGACGGGCTGGTGAAGTCGCTGGTCCGCGCGCGGCGCGTCATCGGTCCGGTGCTGCAGGTACAGCCGTAAAGCGTCGCGCGATCAGCCCTTCAGCTTGGTGACGCCAATGCCGGGCCGGTCGCGCAGCGTGACCTTGCCGTCGATCACCTGCGTGCCGTCGTAGACGTCGTTGCTGATGAGCAGGGCGCCGTCGAGGTCGGCCCAGTCGACCATCGGCGAGAGGTGCGAGGCGGCGGAGATGGCGCACGAGGTCTCGGTCATGCACCCGAGCATCACCTTCATGCCGAGTGCGCGCGCGAGCTGAATCATCTTGTGCGCTTCGCGCATCCCCGTGCACTTCATCAGCTTGATGTTGATGCCGTGGTACACGCCCTTCGCCTTGGGGATGTCGCTGAGGCGCTGCACTCCCTCGTCGCCGATGATCGGCAGCGGGCTGCGTTCGGTCAGCCAGGCCAGGTCGTCCACCTGCTCCTTGGGGAGCGGCTGCTCCACCATCACCACGTTGCGCTCTTTCAGCCAGTGCAGCATGTCCAGGGCAACGGCGCGATCCTTCCAGCCCTGATTCACGTCGGCGGTGATCGGCGTGTTGGTCACCGACCGGATCGTCTCGATCATCATCTTGTCGGTGTCGCGCCCCAGCTTGACCTTCAGCACCTTGAACTCCGCGGCCTCCTTCGTCTTCTGCCGCACGACATCCGCCGTGTCGATGCCGATCGTGAAGGACGTGTACGGCGTCTTGGCCGGGTTGAAGCCCCAGATGTTGTACCACGGCTGCTTCATCAGCCGGCCCACCAGGTCGTGCAGGGCGATGTCCACCGCCGCCTTGGCCGCCGTGTTCCCCGTGGTGATGCCGTCGAGGTCGCGGAGGATCGTGTCGAGTTCGAATGGGTTCTCGTACTTCGAGAGGTCGACGCGCGACAGAAAGTCGGTGACCGACGCGTGCGATTCGCCAAGGTACGGCGGCATCGACGCCTCGCCGTAGCCGATTACGCCGTCGTACTCGACCTCGGTGAGCACCACCGGCGTGGTGGTGCGCGACGACGTGGCGATGGTGAAGACGTGCCTGAGTTCGATGGTGTACGGGCGGAACCGCAGCGTGAGTCGGGGCTTTCTGGATCGCCGCAACGGCGTGGGCGCGGCAGTGGCGCCGTGCGGCGTCAGTGACGCGGCGACCGCCGTGCCGGCGATCAGCGAGGACTGCCTGAGAAAATCACGACGGTTCTGCGACACGGAAAACCCCTGCGGATCATGGGTGACGGATGAGGCGGTGTGGCGGCGGGCGCGCGGCGGGCGCGCGGCGGGCGCGCGGCGGACGCGCGTCAGCCGCTGATCGCCGACTTGGCCAGTTGAAAGAGCGCCGGGAGCGCGCCGTAGATCCAGATCAGCGCACCGGCCGCGATGACCTTCTCCCGCGGGAGCTTGGCGATCACGGTCATCCCAATGGCGATCAGCACGGTCACCCAGAGCGTGAAGACGTCGACACGGCCAATCAGTCCGAGCAACCCCGGCGACATCTCAGGGTCGAGGAACCGGGCGACGCCGAGCGTGAGCTGGTAGCGCCCCTGAATGCCGCTGGTATCGAGCAGCACGCCCTGGGCGCCCACCACGATCGACTCGAGGACGCGGGGGACGTACGCATACGTGGCGATCAGCGCCGAGGCGCCGTACGTCAGCGACGCGCCGAGCATCTTGGCCACCAGCCAGATGCCAAGCCCGATCATCCAGATGGCGAGCGGCAGCCCCACGAAGGCGCCGGCCGTCGCCGCGTAGCCGGCAAACTTCTTCCCCGCCTCGAGTTGCTCCTGCGTCATTCCCGGGTTGTCCTTCATCGCCTGCGCCATGCCGCGCGCGATCTCGGCGTCCATCATGTCCTGCATCGTGGCGCGGTTCACCAGGAAGAGGACGCCGAGCAGCAGCGCCACGATGACCATCTGCATCGCATACCCCGAGGTCGCGCGGCGGGCGAAGACCTCGCGTGGCGAGGTGAGGATGTCGACGAAATCCTCGAAGATCGACGCCTGCGGCGGGGTGGTGACGGCGGGTTCGATGTCGCGTTCGGTCATCGGAAACTCCACGGAGTGAAGGGAGGCACGCTGCAACTTGCAGCGCCTCGGAGGCGCGGCGCAACTCGGCGGCCCGTCCGGACGCACGGTGGGCCCGAGCGCAGCCGCCGCCCGGGCCCATCGCGAATCGCGATCACGAATCGCGATCCTTGATCGCCATCCGAATTCCCAATCCTCAATCGGTGTTAGATGTCGAGGTTTGAGACGAACTTCGCATTGGCTTCGATGAACGCACGCCGCGGCTCGACTTCGTCGCCCATCAGCGTCTCGAACAGCTGGTGTGCCTGGGCCGCGTCCTCGATGCCGACCTTGAGGATGGTGCGCGTCGCGGGATCCATCGTCGTCTTCCAGAGTTGCTCGGGGTTCATCTCGCCGAGGCCCTTGTAGCGCTGGATGCCGACATTGGCCTTGCCATCTTCGCCGCCACCCAGCCGGGTCACGAACTCGTTGCGCTGCTGCTCGTCGAACGCGTAGTACTCTTCCTTCCCCTTGGCGACGCGGTAGAGCGGCGGCTGGGCGATGTAGATGAAGCCGCTCTCGATGAGCTGCGGCATCTGGCGGAAGAAGAACGTGAGCAGGAGCGTGCGGATATGGGCGCCGTCGACGTCGGCGTCCGTCATGATGATGATCTTGTGGTACCGCGCCTGGTCGATGGAGAAGTCTTCCTCGCCGATGCCCGACCCAATGGCCGTGATGATCGTGCGGATCTCCTCGTTGCTCAGGATCTTGTCGATGCGCGCGCGTTCGACGTTCAGGATCTTGCCGCGCAGCGGTAGAATGGCCTGGAACATCCGGTCGCGTCCCTGCTTGGCCGAGCCGCCGGCCGAGTCGCCCTCGACCAGGTAGAGCTCGCAGAGGGCCGGATCGCTGAGCGAGCAGTCGGCGAGCTTGCCCGGCAGGTTGCCGACGTCGAGCGCCGACTTCTTGCGGGTGAGGTCGCGCGCCTTGCGGGCCGCCTCGCGCGCCCGCGCTGCGGCAAGCGCCTTCTCGATGACGATGTTGCCGACGCGGGGGTGCTCCTCGAGGTACTCGGCCAGCCACTCATTGACGAAGGTCTTGACCGCCGTCTCGGCTTCGGAGTTGCCGAGCTTCGTCTTGGTCTGGCCCTCGAACTGCGGTTCCTTGACCTTGACGCTCAGCACCGCCGTCATCCCTTCGCGCACGTCGTCGCCGCTGAGGCGCAGTTCCTTGTCCTTCTTGGCCGCGCTCGACTTGTCGAGATGCTTGTTGATGACGGACGTCAGCGCCGACTTGAAGCCGGTCAGGTGCGTGCCGCCTTCGTGCGTGTTGATGTTGTTGACGAACGAGAACATCGTCTCGTTGTAGCCGTCGTTGTACTGCAGCGCGATTTCGATGCCGATGCCGTCACGCTCGGCGTCGGCGTAGAGGATCTCGTTGTGCAGCACCTTGCGGCTGGCGTTCAGGAACTGCACGAACTCCTTGAGGCCGCCCTTGGCGTGGAAGGTCTCTTCTTTCTCTTCGCCTTCGCGCTCGTCCTTGAGCGAGATCCGGACGCCCTTGTTCAGGAACGAGAGCTCACGAAGGCGCGACGCAAGGATGGAGTAGTCGTAGTGCAGCTCGGTGAAGATCTCGTGGTCCGGCTTGAACCAGACCTTGGTCCCCGTGACCGAGGTCCCCACCTTGCCGAGCACCTTGAGCTTCGTGGTCGTGTCGCCACGCACGAAGTCCATGTAGTGCTCCTTGCCGTCGCGCTTGATCCAGACCTTCAGCTGCTCGGAGAGCGCGTTCACCACCGACACGCCGACGCCGTGCAGGCCGCCCGACACCTTGTACGACTCCTTGTCGAACTTGCCGCCCGCGTGCAGTACCGTGAGCGCCAGTTCCACGCCAGGCAGCTTCTCGGTGGGGTGCATGTCCACGGGAATGCCGCGGCCGTTGTCGACCACCGTGATGGAGTCGTCCGCGTGAATGGTGACGGACACCGTGTCGCAGTAGCCCGCCAGCGCTTCGTCAATGGAGTTGTCGACCACCTCGTACACGAGGTGATGCAATCCGCGGCCCGAGGTTGAGCCGATGTACATACCGGGGCGCTTCCGCACCGCCTCGAGGCCCTTGAGGACCTGAATGCCGGAGGCGTCGTAGTGCGATTCAGCCGCGTCGTTCGTCTTGGCCATTGCGCGTGCAGAAAGGGGAGGTGGGGGAGCTCCAAAGAAACGCCGAATTACGACCGTTTCTCCACATCTCCAATACTATAATTGAAAACGCCCGACAATGCAACTGTCGGGCGCGTTTGCAAGTTGTGAAATCACAATAACTTACCTCTGCAGTTCCCACCGAATCTTCTTGATTTCGTCCCGCCCGGCCTGTTTGTTCACTTTCGCGATCAGCGTGCGCTCCATCATCGAGAGCTCCTGCATCCACGCGCTGCTCTTCACGCTGACCGTCAGCGTCCCCTGTTCGGAAATGGCCCGCGCGAGCGTTACGGCGGCGATCTGAGGCCCAACGGCCGCTCCCCAGTGTCCCAATACCTCCGCGCGTGCGATGCGCGCTCCCAGCGCGCTTCCCGCGAGCAGATCGGCCAGCGCCTCCCCAACCTTGGCTGGCCCTTTGCGCCGTTCGCTCATACCCCCTCCGCCAGCACGCCGTCGGCGATCCGGTAGCGCGCCAGGCGCGTGAACCGCCCGGGGATCTCTTCGGGGCGCGGGACACAGAGCACGACCTGCCCAATGCCGGCCTCGAGCAGCAGGTCGAGCACACGCGCGGCACGACG
>JARIEY010000022.1 GCA_031127085.1 Gemmatimonadota bacterium
TGTGGCAGCTCGAGCAGCCCATCTTCCCCTCGCGCACCGGGTGGTGCGACGTGCGATTCATCTTCGCGCGCTCGGCTTTGTGGCACGAGAAGCACATCTCGGAATCGTTCTTGGTCTTGAGCTGGCCCGTCGCCGACTTCGCGTTGTGGACGCTGTGGCACGAGGTGCAATCGACGTTGCGGCGGGAGTGCATGCTGGCGTCGTAGCTCTCCTGATTGCCCTTTTCGTGGCAGGAGAGGCAACGGGCGCTGATTTCCGAGGCCTTCAGTCCCTTCATGCTCGGCTTTGGGCCATCCTTGCCATCAGCCATTGCCTTGGCATGCTCGGCCACGCTGCCGTGGCAGGCGGCGCAATTCTGCGCGGCCTGGGCATGCGCCGTCTTGGTAAAGGCCGGACTGAGCGCCTTGTCGTGGCAGGACTCACAGTCCGATACACTCCACGACCCCGCCGAAGCCGCCGCCTGCGCGTAGGCCTGTGTGCCTACGAGCATCGTCGCGAGCCCCGCCAGAATCGTGGCGAAACGAATGAAACGCATAGTGGCTTCCTCCACCGCTAAGTCTCCGGGGACATCCCGGAGAAGCACTGCGTGAAACCTCAAGGGCGAGACCAGAAACCGACGTAAGGCACGCAGGCTCCGGGGTGGGTCTCTTAGGGGGCAGTGGTTCCAGAGGTGAAAGACACTTCGCCCCTGAAATCCATGAACGGAACCTGACCGGGGGGTAAGTGACGGTCAATCAGATATTTGGCAATTGTACGTACTCGATTCCCTTACATACTTTTGGGCTTCATCCGACCCCATTTGAGACGCGTTCTCATCTTATGATTGTGAGAGAGCCTGCAGGCACCCCAGAACGTCCGCGCTGCGTCCCTTGTCGAACCACCATCCGAGCAGCGGCCCAGCCTACACCTGGATTTGTTGCCTAAACTATTCAACAAGAACACCTTAGCTTGCTCCACGACGCTATTGCTCGCCCTTTGACCGTTTATTCTGCTTATTCTGCAGCAGTAGATGGACATTTTCCAATCTTGCTCTCTTGAAATCGCGTCACTGTACGTGTAAATTTGCATATTCTGCACAATTCGCAGAACGATGCGTCAACCACCCGCCCTGGAAGACATACCTATGAACGCTCGCGCCGCTGCCCTCAAGGCCATTGCCTCGCGCGTGGTCACCCCGCCCAACATTCCCTCCACGAATGAAGGCGGTGAGCCGATCTCGCACTACTTCGGGTCGCTCACCTTTGGCGCGCGGCAGATGCGCGACAAGCTCCCCAAGGAAGTCTTCGCCAAGCTCAACAGCGCCATCCGCCTCGGCAAGAAACTCGACGTCGAGATCGCCCCCACCGTCGCGCAGGTCATCAAGGAATGGGCGATGTCGCACGGCGTCACCCACTTCTGCCACTGGTTCCAGCCGCAGACGGGGCTCACCGCCGAGAAGCACGATGCCTTCTTCTCGTTCGATGAAAACAAGCTCCCCATGGAGTCGTTCACCGGCGAGCAGCTCATTCAGAGCGAGCCGGACGCGTCGTCCTTCCCGTCCGGCGGCCTGCGCGCCACGTGGGAAGCGCGCGGCTATACCGCGTGGAACCCGGCCTCCCCGGTCTTCATCATGGAGAGCGCCGGCACCAAGACGCTCTGCATCCCGTCCGTCTTCATCGGCTACAACGGCGAAGCGCTCGACGAAGTCACCCCGCTCCTCCGCTCGTCCGACGTGCTCTCGCACAAGGCCATGGAACTGCTCGAGCTCCTCGGCGACAAAGGAGCCATGCGCGTCTACACCACGATGGGCGCCGAGCAGGAGTACTTCCTCATCGACCGCGGCCACTTCTCGCTCCGCCCCGACCTCGTGATGGGCGGCCGCACGCTCATCGGCGCGCCGCCGCCGCGCGGCCAGCAGCTCGAAGACCACTACTTCGGTGGCATCCCGGAGCGCATCCAGGCCTGCATCGCCGAAGTGGAGTACGAGCTCTATCGCCTGGGCGTCCCCATCGTCACGCGGCATAACGAAGTGGCGCCGTGCCAGTTCGAGATGGCCCCGGTCTTCGAAGAGACCGATATCGCCACCGACCACAACCAGCTCGTGATGGCGATCCTGCGAAAGGTCGCCATGCGTCACGGCCTCGTCGCGCTCCTCCACGAGAAGCCGTTCGCCGGCATCAACGGCTCGGGCAAGCACTGCAACTGGTCGATGTCCATCACCGCCGACAACGAGCTCGATGGCGTCAACCTGCTCAAGCCGGGCAAGACGCCGCACCAGAACCTGCGCTTCCTCCTGTTCCTTGCCGCCGTCCTCAAGGCGGTCTACCGCCATCAGGGGCTGCTGCGCGCCGGCATCGCCACCTCGGGCAACGAACATCGCCTCGGCGCCAACGAAGCGCCGCCAGCCATCATCTCGGTCTTCCTCGGTGCCATGTTGACCAACATGATCGAGGACATCGTGGCCGGCCGCACGGGCGCGTCGGCCGACGCTGCGATGATCAAGCTCGGCGTCGCCAAGCTCCCCGAAATCGCGCAGGACAACACCGACCGCAACCGCACGTCGCCGCTCGCCTTCACCGGTGCCAAGTTCGAGTTCCGTGCCGTGGGCTCGTCGCAGTCCATCGCCTTCCCGGTGATGCTGCTCAACACGATCGTCGCCGAGGCGATCGGCGAGCTCATCGACGACATGAAGGCCGAGCTCAAGAAGACCAAGAGCATCGACGACGCCGTGCTCAAGGTCGTGCGCATCGCCTTCAAGGAGACGTCGGCCATTCGCTTCGAAGGGAACGGCTACGCCGAGGCGTGGGTGAAGGAGGCCAAGAAGCGCGGGCTGCTGAACCTGCGCCGCACCCCGGAGGCGCTCAACCAGCTCAACCTGCCGTCGACCAAGAAGCTGTTCACGGCGCTGGGCATCCTCTCCGAGGCCGAGCTCGAAAGCCGCTACCACGTGCGGATTGAGCGCTACCTCAAGGACATGCTCATCGAGATGCACACGATGCGCGAGATGATCGACACGATGGTGCTTCCGTCGGCGCTCACGTACCTCGGGGTCATCGCCGACGCGGCGCAGAAGACCAAGGGCGCCGGCATCAAGGTCAATCCGGCCGCCGCGGCGGCCACGACGCTCGCCAAGCAGATCTCGGAACTGCAGAAGCGCGCCGCTGCCCTGCGCACGGCCGTCGAAAAGGCGGAGTCGATGCACGAGGCGCCGGCCAAGTGCGCGCAGTTCCTCACCAGCACGGGCGCTGACTCAATGGCCGCCGTGCGCGAGATCTCGGACGCGATGGAACTGGCCGTGGGCGATGAGTACTGGCCGTTGCCGAGATACCGGGAAATGGTGTTTCCGGTTTAAGAGAGACAACAGAGAGACAACAGAAAAACAACAGAGAGAAAACAGAGGGGCGCGGAAGATTCCGCGCCCCTCTGTGCGTCCGCGTGGGTTGAACCTGCGCGCATTGCACGTCAGCTTTGGCCTTCTCTCGCTTGAACCGAGGTCTCGATGATGCGCCCCCGACTGTTGTTGCTCGTTGCGCTGGTTTCCGTGGCTGTTCCCGCTGAGGCGCAGCTGGGAGGACTCGCCAAGAAAATGAAAGAGAAGGCCATTCAGGCCGCTGCGGAAAAGGCGGGGCTTGAGACCAAGGCCCCAGGCGCCGATGGGACCGCCACGCCGCCGGCCTACGATGACATCATCCTCGAACTCACCGCGCCGCGGGTGGAGTCGCTCCTCAAGGGGCTGCAGGCCTCGCAGGCGGTGCTCACCGCGGACGGCGGCATTCCGGCCATTCTCAAGCGTCGCGAAGCGCTGGAGACGCAGATCACCGCGCTCTCCGATCGCGTCAGCGCCGTGCGCCCGGGTTACGACAACGCGCACAACCGCTGGTCCGGCTGTGAAAACGACACGCGCCACGCGCTCGAGAAGGGGCACGAGGATGAGGCGCGCAAGGCCGCGGCCGCCATCATGGCAAACCCCGCAGGCGCGGCCGACAAGGCGCGCGCCGCCGGAGTGGCGCAGCAGGAGCTGGCCAAGGCCATCGCCGCCAACGACACCACCGCGATGAAGAAGTGGACCGCGCAATACTACAAGGCATGGGGCATCGATATGACCAAGGACGATGCCGCCGTCGCCGCCAAGTGCGGGGCGCCACCCGCCAGACCGCAGGCCATGGCCGACCTTGATCTGGCCGAGGCGCGGCGCGACTCACTCGATGTGCAGGCCCGCGCCATCGAAACGCGCGCCGTGCTTGAAGGGAGCAGAGTCTCGGGGCTCAGCGAGCAGCAGTTTGCGATGGCGCGTGAGCGGGCCCAGATGGCCGTGACCGGCACGCGCACGCGCTTTTCCAAGGGGGAACTGGCCGCGCTCGACGCGCGGAAGTCCGAACTGCTCGTCTTCCTGAAGCCGTGATTCGCGCGGCGGCGCTCGCGCTCGCCGCGCTGGTTGGCGCGGGCGCCGCGACACCTCCGTCTGCCGCGCAGGGCACTCCCGCCACGTTGACCGTCCGCGGCGCGGCGGGATCGGTGGTCTGGTGGCGCGCCGACCAGGCGCCCGCGCAGTGGACCGAGCGCCACCCGGCGGTGGCGCGCGCCACCACTTGGCACCGCGGAGCCCCTGGCGTCGAGTGGGGTGAACTCGCCGTGGAAGGGAGCGGCGAAGCCTGGCGAACGCGCGTCATCGTGGCGCGCCTCGATCCGCGCGTCCTGCGGTTCGATGTCGAGTGGGGCGTCGATTCCGCCGCGCGCGCGGTCTGGTCGGCCACCGACGTGCGCGCCGGCTCGGTGCACTTTGCCGTGAACGCGGGACAGTTCACCGCCGCGCTCCCCTGGGGATGGGTCGTCACCGCCGGGCGCGAACGACTCGGCCCGGGACGCGGACCGCTCTCAAGCGCCTTCGTCGTGGCGCGCGACGGAAGCGTGCGGCTCGTCGACGGCGACACGCTCGTGGCCTTGCGGCGCGATTCCCGTGTGACCGCGGCCTTTCAGTCCTACCCGACGCTTCTTACCGATGACGGCAGTGTCCCGAATGCACTGCGCGTGCCGTGCCGCATCGACTGCGCGCACCGCGATGCCCGGCTCGCTCTGGGTATCGCCCGCGACGGTCACGTCCTCGTCGCACTCACCCGGTTCGACGGCGCGGGCGAAGCGCTTGGCTTCGTCCCACTCGGCCTCACCGTCCCCGAAATGGCCGCGCTGATGGGTGCGCTCGGTGCACGACAGGCCGTCCTGCTCGACGGCGGCATCTCGGCGCAGTTGATGGTGCGCGAGGCGCAGGGGGCACCGCGCGTCTGGCGCGGCGTACGCCGCGTCCCGCTGGGGCTGGTGGCGCGTGCGCGTGATGCCGTTTCGCGCGACGCGGCACCGCGCTCAGCGATCGCGCGTTGAGCGCGGTGTGAGAGTAGATGCTGCGAAATAGAATTCATCTGCGGCACTTACCAACGAGGCTCTTGTGTTTGGAATCAGCTCATGGATGTTGGCACGTCTCGCCTCGCGAGCGGCGCGCCTTCCAGAAATCGCCGTCTATATCGCACTATCCTCAGGTGCCCTGCCCGCCCAAACACAGAGCGATGCCGTCAAGGTACTGAGCGTCGAGCCGCAGAAATTCACGCGAGGCGTACCGACGATCCTGACGGCACAAATCGAGGTCTCACTCTCGTCAATCGATTCCGGCATCGTTCGCGTAGGCTTCAACAACCGTCGAATCGACGCGTTCGATCTCGCGGACGACGTCGTTGTCGCGCTGCGAGGCACGCATCGGGTGACGCTCACGTTTGAACTGATCCCGGTTGATTGGGGCGCGCGTGGCCAACTTCGGCTTTTCGTCGCGGTTGGACCGAGAATCGACCGGAATCGCGGCGCATGGGTACCCGTCGCGACGGCAAAAGAGACCCTGCAAGTCATTCCGTAGATCGGCCGCGACGATGGCAAGAACAGGCAATGCCTCGATAAACTTACCGCCTGCCTGCTGCGAGCCAATCGGTCACCACGAAGATGGCGGTGCTCCCGGCGAACTACTACCATCTTCCTCCGCATCGCCGATCAGCGAGGCAGATGCGTCCTGCATCTCGTAGCGAGATGCACTTTCTCTGTTGCGCTAGCCCCCGTGTACCAGACACGTCGTACCTTCCTGCTCTCACTCACGGAAATGGCATGATCAAGACGGAGATCCGAAGGATATTCCCTTGGCACCTTGTAGTCGCCACGCTCGCTCTGTGCGCATGCGGAGACATGGAACGGGAGATCAATGCGCCCGCGCCATCTCCGCCTCAGCCGCGTTGGGTCCATTTCGTCGTTTCACACGCCTCGCCCAATGGCGTGTCACACCAGTCATTCGTGCAGGCGATGACTGTCCGCCCTATGCCAGGTACTGAAGGACGGCAGAATCTCGTGACCATCGGCGATCCGCTCGCACTCGGTGAAACCGAGACGCGTAGCTTGCGGCGGGATCCCTCGCAAGTGCTGCTCGACGGGTCCGCAGCACAAAGGGTCCCACCGGTGTATCGGCGCGTACTAAAGCAGCAAGAGCATGATGGCCACACTATTACCGCTGAAGCGCACTTTCGCAACAAGAACGACCCTTGGGACCTGCCAACGGAGCTCGACCTCCGGATTGACGGGAAGGTGGCCCTTCGGTTCGAGCCGGAGTTCTCGCGAAAGCGAGGGAAATCGATGATCGTCGGTGGGACCATTCGCCGTTTTGACGAGCACGGCCGACAGAAAATCGAGGTGACATTCACGCTCGACGGTCTGGAAGTAGGATGCGGGAATGGAGTGCGAACGCAGGATCAGCCGTCGGGCGTGTTCGATCGCCTCGCCTCGATGGTGCTCCCGCGACAACTCCACGCTCAAATCGTGCCTGCCTCGATCGACTGTACAATCAATCTGTACCAGGTCGCGGTGAATGCCGGGATCGAGTTCGTGTCGGGATGGGTACTCTCAGTTTTGGAACTGCCCGCTGCTGCTACGCTACTTGAGATCAGCGGTGAGATCAACTTTTTCGCGTGCCTATACGACTACCTCACCGCGCAGCAACTCCCACCCGTAAAGATCGTGTGTCACTGCGATGTAGAGTACTATTATGTGTGGCAATATGATCCGCTGACAGGAGACGACATTGAGGTGCAGAAGACGCGCTTCATTTGCGACCCGGACTGTTAGGATGCCGCGCCTTAACGATCGCCGAGGGGTGGCACGCTAAAGAGAGACGACCTTATGCGCGTAGTCGCTGGCGAGGAGGAACGTGAGGTATTCTGCCAATGTCGCCGTAAATTGCGGTGCTAGCCCGAACCTGTGCTGTCGCTGCGGTGATCGACCAGCGACGAATGCCAGGCCTCGCGGGCGCCGATCCGCTGGCATCTAGTCAACGGAGGGGTGTATGAGAGGATACAGCAGCGGCGGAGAGCCTGGAGAGCGGTTGCTGCACGCTCGCAATTCGAGAGAGAAGAGAGGCAACGACTCGACAACGGCGGCCCAGTCAGCGGGTCGAGGAAAATAGGTGTATTTCGGTCTACAGTATGCCTTTATACTCAGTGGGCTTATCGTGCTGCTCTCGATGCTCATCGAGTGGCGCGATAGTTCGAATGCGCGACGGATCGCCATGTTTCTGACCGCCATCGCCCTGACGTGTATAGGCGCTGCAGAAGTGTGGCATCTGTCCAAGTTGCGGAGTGTGTCTTGGTGGCTTTTCGCGCCACTTTGCTGCTGGAGTGTGCTTCGACTTCGACGCGAGATGTGACTCGGGCGCACCACTCGGGCATTCAGCCCGCACTCAGTAGCGGTGACGCAGCACAGCGTCCTCGTTAGCGCCGCTCGGCCACCGCCACGCCGTCCGGCCCATCGCCCACGGCAATCGTGCGCAGCAACCGCCGCGTGGCAATATCGAACTCGGCCACCGCATTGATCCCCTGGCAGGCCACATACAGCCGCGATCCATCGCGCGACCACGTAATCCCCACCGGCTGCGCATTCGGCGGCGCCTCGAGTTCCGCCACCGCACGACGTGACGCCACGTCGATCAGGCGGATGCGAGAACGAATGGTGAGCGCCGCGGCGGCCAGCGTTCCATCGGGGCTGATCGACACACGGTACGGACGCTCGCCCTGATCCAGCGTGGCCGTCACGCGCCACGCGGCAACATCCACAATGGAGATGGTGCCGGCCGTGTTGCTCCCCACCCACACCTCGCGCCCATCGGGTGTGACGCCGATGCCTTCTACCTCGGGAGCAACGGCCAGTGTGCGCGTGGCCCCGGCGGTGAAGTTGACCTCGGTGATGGTGCCGCTGCGGATATTCGCGGTGTAGCCCACCACGCCATCCGGACGCACCGCCATCTGATGCGTGGTCTGCTCGCCCGTGCGGATCGCGCGCACGACGCCGCGTTCCCGATGCACCACGAGCACCGCCTGATTGGCCTCCACCGTCACGGCAATCAATGAGTCGCCCTCGAGCACATCGATGCCATGCGGCCGGCGATACTCGCCGAGGTCGAGCGTGCGCGTCACCGTGTGCGTGGCGAGATCGAGAATCACCAGCGTGTTGCCTGGCTGTTGCGTGCCGTAGCCGGTAATCACGCCCCAGCGCCCGTCGCGCGACACGGCGCTCTCGTGCGGCCCGGGCGGCGTTGGCAGTTCGGCGAGCGTGCGCCCGCTCGCGAGATCCACGAGGGAGACCGTATTCGCGCGCTTGTTGCCGGCCACCAGCACACCCTGCGGGGTCTGGGCCGTGGCAAGACTGGCGGACAGGAGGAGGGCCGCGAGGGGGCGATGCATCGCTGCTCCGAGCTAGGGGGTCAGGACCGTTCAGCCACCACGGTCAGATACTCGTTGACGAATCCTTTGGTGAGCGTCAGTCGCACGCGCTCAACCAGCACACGCGGGTGCCGCGCATACCAGCGCACCAAGCCATGCCGCCGGTCGCGCTGCCGCGCGCCCATCGTGCCGCCGAAAATGTCGCGCAGTGCAAAGCGATGAACCTGTTCGAGCGCGCGCTCCTCACGGAAGCCGTGTGCGCGCAGCAGTTGCCGGAACGATTCGCGCGTGAAGTCGTGCAGATGGTGCGGATTGCCATCGGTAGAAACCGTGACCGGCACCGAGGCGATCAACCGCCCACCCTTGGGCAACACCGCTGCCACGTGCGCGATGTACGCCGTGGGGTTCGGCAAGTGCTCTAACGTCTCGAGACTCACCCACACGCTCGGCGTGGGCGACGGCACATACCGCAACGCATCCGCTTCGTAGTGCGTGATCCCGTCGCGCGCGTGGCGCGCCCGCGCAAAGGCCAGCGCGTCGCGGTCGAGATCCACCCCCTGCACCGACCGCGCCCCGGCCTGCTGCAGCATCTCGCTGCCGTAGCCCGTGCCGCAGGCGCAGTCGACCACATCGACATCGCGCACGTATTCCGCGGCCAGCCGGTAGCGCTCTAAATGCAGCGCCAGCGTCGCCTGGTCGAAGGTCGCGTCAGGGGAAACGAGCAGCGGATCAAGCCGCTCGGAAGTGTACTCGAGAATCGGAAATCCTCTGTAGTTTTTCTGTTGTCTTTCTGTTGTTTCTCTGTTGTCTCTCTTCAGTATTTCGCCAGGTACTGTGCCAGCTCCCACTCACTCACCTGCGTCACATAGTCCCGCCACTCCTGCCGCTTGGCATCAAGGAAGTGGCGCGTCACGTGATCGCCGAGTGCGGCGCACATCTCCTTGTCCTTCTCCAGTTCGTCGCACGCTTCGTTGAGATCGTGCGGCAGGTCGTCGATGCGCAGGCGCCGCTTCTCGCGGAAACTCATCTCCCAGATGTTCTCGTTCACCGGCTCGCGGCTCGACGCCTGCGTCTCGATGCCGTCCAGGCCGGCCGCCAGCATCACGGCGAGCGCCAGATACGGATTCGCGCTCGGATCGGGCGAGCGCAGTTCCACGCGCGTGCCCGTGCCGCGGCGCGCCGGCACGCGGATGAGCGGTGACCGGTTGCGCATCGACCACGCCACGTTGATGGGCGCCTCAAAGCCCGGCACGAGCCGCTTGTACGAGTTGACGAGCGGATTGGTAATCGCGCTCATACCGCGCGCGTGCTGCAACAGGCCGCCAATGTAGTAATGCGCGAGCTGCGAAAGCTCGAACTCGCCCGCGGCATCGTAGAACGCGTTCTTGCCGTCCTTGAACAGCGACTGGTGCGTGTGCATGCCGCTGCCATTCTGCCCGTAAATCGGTTTCGGCATGAACGACGCGTGCATTCCGAACTGCTGCGCCACGTTGCGCACCACAAAGCGGAACGTCGCCAGCGCATCGGCCGTCGTCAGCGCGTCGGCATAGCGGAAATCGATCTCGTGCTGCCCGTGCGCCACCTCGTGGTGCGCCGCCTCGATTTCAAATCCCATCTGCTCCAGCGCATCCACAATCGCGCGGCGCGCGTCTTCGCCCAGATCCACCGGCCCGAGGTCGAAGTACGACCCCACGTCGTGGGTCGTCGTGCTGGGCGCGCCATCCGGCCCCAGGCGGAACAGGAAGAACTCGGCCTCCATCCCCGCGAACATCGTGTAGCCCATCTGCGCCGCGCGCGTCACCTGTCGCTTGAGCACGCCGCGCGGGTCGCCGGCGAACGGTTCGCCCTCTGGCGTGGTGATGTCGCAGATGAGCCGGGCCACGCGGGCCTGGTTGTCGCTCCACGGGAAGATGCGGAACGTCTCCAGGTCGGGACGCAGGAGCATGTCGCTCTCTTCCACCCGCACAAACCCCTCAATGGAGGATCCGTCGAAGAGAATGTCGCCCTCGAGCGCCTTCTTCAGCTGCGAGGTGGGAATCTCGACGTTCTTATTGACGCCAAGAATGTCGGTGAACTGGAGGCGAACGAAACGCACGTGATGCCGCTCAACGATCTCCATGAGATCCTTGGCGGTTACACCACGCAGGTCGGTGAGCAGGGCGCGGGAGGAGGCGGTCACGGCAGGCGGTGGCAGGAGTCTGGACCCGGGTGCCTACGAGGGCATCCGGAACTCTGGAGTCTGCGCATCCGCGCGCCTCACCGCAATGCGCCACACACCCTATTTTGAGAGCAGGAGATTACCTTTCCGCCGTCTGCCATCTGCCGTCCGCCATCTCCCCTCTGCCGTCATATGTCCTCCACCACCTGCTCGCGCTGCGGCGAAGCCGCCACTGGAAAGTTCTGCGCAAATTGTGGCGCCGCCCTCAAGGGGGCCGAATGCCCCAGCTGCAACGGTCCGCTTACGGCGGGCGCACAGTTCTGCCACCACTGCGGCTCAGCCATGAAGGGTGTCTCGACTACCGTGCCGAGTCGCGTGCCGTGGATCGTGACCGGCGTGGCGCTGGTGGCGGTCATCGCGTTGGTGCTCTTTCAGGCCTCGCGTTCGGCCACGGACGGCGGCCCGGCAGACACCGGCGCCCCGATGGGTGGCGCGGCGATGGGCGGCGCCCCGCTGGGCGGGGGCTCGGGCGGCGTGGATATCGCCTCGATGTCGCCGCAGGAGAAGGCCGACCGGCTCTTCAACCGCGTGATGATGTACGCCTCCGAGGGGAAGACGGACAGCGCCGCGATCTTCGCACCGATGGCGCTGCAGTCGTTCGAGATGCTCGGCCCGCTCGACGTGCACGCGCGCTTTGATGTTGGACTCGTCTCAATCGTTGCCGGCGAGTACGGCAAGGCCAAGGTGCAGGCCGATTCGATTCTGCAGAAGAACGCGCGCGACCTGCTGGGTCTTACGCTCGCCTACCGCGTCGCCGAGGTCTCCAAGAACAGCGCGGCGGCGAGCGACTTCGCCAAGCGTCTCATTGCCGCCGAGCCCGGCGAGCGAAAGACGGCGCGCGACGAGTACACCGCGCACAGCAGCGACATTGATGCCGCGCTCAAGGAAGCGCGAGCACGTAAGCCGTAGCCCACACCGGCGCGCGCAGCGCGTGGCGCGCAGCGCGTGGCGCGCAGCGCGTGGCGCGGTCATCGTAGTGTACGATATGATTTCCCCAGGAGCACACACGCTCGCTGACGCCCAGTCCCGCGTGCACTTCGGACGTCCCGGCGTGTGGTTCGCATATCCACATGTCTTCACAGTTTTTCAATACACAACAAAGTCAGTATAGAATCACAATAAAGCCATATCGTAAATATCTACACGTCAAAATCCCCGTGCACCGCCTGTAGTATCTCTGTTGTGTCTCTGTTGTATCTCTGTAGTTTCTCTGTAGTTTCTCTGTTGTTTCTCTGACTTGCCTCGCTCCCATTGGTGCCTGCGCTGTGGATGCGGTAGCTTCTTGCTGCGCGCGGCGTGTAGCGCGCGCGGCGAACACGCGCCCTGCGCACGTGCGCCAGGCGCAGAGTCCCACGGAATGAGGCGGGTATGACGGAGCCACACGGTCGATCGGCGGCGCATCGCATCTCGCAGTTCCTGCGCGGGGTGCAGGAACCGCTCGTGCGCCGCGTCCTCGTCGTCGATGACGAAGAGAGCATTCGCTCCGCGCTTGCCAAGTTCTTGCGCACCCGCGGCTACGAAGTCACCGTCGCCGAGAACGGCGACGACGCGCTGGCCGCCGTGCGCACGGGCGACAGGTACACGCTGATGCTGTGCGATGTGCGAATGCCGGGAATGACCGGCATCGAACTCGTACCGCAGGTGCTCGATATCGACGGCGACCTCGCGGTGATGATGCTCACCGCCGTCAACGACGCGGGAACCGCCACCGAGGCGCTCGCCTCGGGCGCGATGGACTACCTGATGAAGCCCATCGAGCTCAAGGACCTGGAAAAGGCCATTGAGCGCATCCTCCACCGTCGCGCCCTCATCGTCGAGCAGCGCAACGTCGAGCGCCTGATTCGCGAGGAGGTCGCCCTCCGCACCGACGAACTGACACGAGAGCGGCGCGCGGTGCAGGAAATGTCGGTGGCGGTCATCGACGCGCTCATCAACGCGCAGGAGGCCAAGGACGTCTACCTCCGCGGCCATTCGCAGCGCGTCGCCGACCTCGCCGCCTCCATCGCCAGTGCGATGTCCCTCGACGACGAACTCGTCGAGGACATCCGGCTCGCTGGCCGTGTGCACGACGTGGGCAAGATCGGCATCCGCGAGGCCGTGCTCAACAAGCCGGGGGCACTCACGCCTGAAGAGTTCGACCACGTCAAGGAATCCGTGCGCTTGAGCGTCGAAATTCTGTCGCCGCTCAAGCACATCGCCCGCGTGCTCCCCTACATCCAGGACCATCAGGAGCACTGGGACGGTTCGGGCTACCCGCGCGGCCTCGCCGGCCCGGAAATCGCCATCGGCGGCCGCATCCTGCACGTCGCCGACGCCTATGACGCGATGACCTCGCGGCGCGCGTTCCGCGAGCCCAAGCAGCCGCAGGAGGCGATCGAGATTCTCTCGACGCAGACGGGGGGGCAGTTCGACCCCGACGTCTTTCAGGCCTTCAAGTCGGTGGTGCAGCGGCGGAAATCGCTGGTCTTCATTGACCTCGAGTCGCTGGGCGCCTGACCCACCGACCGCGCCGCCCCACGTCCCGCATACCAACGCGCGCCGGTACCGGCGCGTTCTCTTCTTTACTGATGCGTACCATCCCCGTAATTCTCGCCGCCGCGCTCCTCGCGGCTTCTCCGGCGCCGGCCGTCGCCCAGCGCTCCGATACCCTGCATCTCTCCATCGAGGACGCGGTCACGCGGATGCTGCGCTCCAGCGACGAGGCCCGCACGGCCTGGCAGCTGGTGCAGTCCTCCGATGCACAGGTGATGTCCGCCCGCGCCGCCGGCCTCCCGCAGATTCGCCTGACCAGCAGCTACCAGCAGGTGCTGAAAAACGCCCGCGCCGAAATGGTCAGCCAGATCTTCGGCCAGAAGTACACCTACAACACGACGCTCAACGCCCAGCAGGCGGTCTTCCAGGGCGGCCGTATCTTCTCGGCCGCGATGGCCGCCAACAGCGTGCGTGGCGCCGCGCGGATGGACCACGCCGAAACGCGCGCCCGCCTCGCGGTGGACGTGCAGCGCGCATACCTGAACGCCTCATATCTGGCCCGCATCGCCGAGTTGCAGGCACAGAACCTGGCGCTCGCCAGCACACGCGTCGCGCAGACCGAGCAGTTGCACACCGCCGGCCGCGTGGCACGCTTCGACCTGCTGCGCGCCCGCGTGGAGCGCGCCAACCTGGAGCCGCTCGCCCTGCAGGCGGCCTCCGACCGCGATGTCGCCCTGCTCGAAGTGCGGCGCCTGCTCGACCTTCCCGTGGAGCAGCCGCTCGTACTCGTCTCGGTCCTCGAGCCGAAGGCGGTGCGCAGCATCGCCGATCGCGCCACGGCCGACGGCGCCCCCGATGCGCCCCGCGCCTCGGTGCGTGCCGCCGAGCTCACGGCCCGCGCGCGGCGCGCCAGCGTGCGCGTTGCACGCGCCGATCTGCTCCCGCAGCTCAACATGGCGTTCAACACGGGCTATCTCGCCCTCCCCACGCTCAACGGCTTCCCGACCGTGATGGGCAAGGTGACCGCCGATGCCTGCCCGCCGGGTTCGGTGGCGGGCCGGACGTGCCAGAACAACGGCTGGTTTGCCGACCGTAACTTCAGCGTCACCTTCAGCTGGAACGTCTTCGACGGCCTGCGCGCCAAGGGCAACCTCGACCTCGCGCAGGCGCAGGCCAAGATCTCCGAGATCACGCTCTCGCAGGTCCGCGAGACGGCGACGCTCGAAGTCTCCCGCGCCCGCAACGAGCTTGCGCGGGCAATCGCCGCATTCGGCGCGCGGCAGGACAACTCGGCCCAGGCCGAGGAAGCCTACCAGCTCGCGGAACTGCGATATCAGAAGGGCCTCAGCACCCAGCTTGAAGTCTCCGATGCCCAGTACGCGCTGCTGACCGCGCGTTCCACTGAGGCCAAGGCGACGTACGACCTCTATCTGGCCGTGGCCGATCTCGCGCGCGTGCGCGGCCGCGACATTCCGCTTCCGAACGGGAGCACCATTCCCGTGCGCACCGATTCCCGCAATGCACTCTCTGGTCCGCTTCCCGCTCGCTAGCGCGCTCGCCAGCGTCGCGCTTCTCACCGTCGCCTGCGGCGGCTCGTCCAAGGACGCCGCGAGCGCGGCGGGTTCCGGCGCGCCCGCGGGGGCACCCGCTGGCGCCCAGAAGGGTGGCGCGCCCGGTGGCGCTCCCAGCGGTGGCCCGGGTGGCGGACAGCGCCGCACCGCCTCGGTGGTGCTCGGCGCCGCCGACGTCGCCAAGGTCGCCCGGGGATCCATCGAGGCCGGCATTCCGATTTCCGGCGATTTGCGCCCCATCGAGACGCTCAGCCTGAAGTCGCGGCTCGAGGGCAACGTCGAGCAGGTGTACGTGCGCGAAGGCGATCGCGTGAGTGCTGGCGCCCCGCTTGCCCGCTTCGAAGCGGTCGATTTCGAAAGCACGCTGCGCTCCGCCGAAGCCGACGTCATCTCAGCGCGCACGGCCGCCACCACCGCGCAGTGGAACTACGACCAGTCCAAGGACCTGTTCAAAGTGGGCGCCATCGCCGAACGCGATCTGCGCGCCACCGAGCAGGCTGCGGCCGCGGCCAAGGCGCAGCAGGCCGCCGCCGAGGCGCGTCAGCGCGCCGCGCAGTCACAGGTGCGTGACACGCGCATCGTCGCTCCCGTCAATGGCACCATTCAGTTCCGCCGCGTGCAGGGCGGCGAGCATATCCTTCGCGGCGCCGAGCTCTTCACGCTCGTCCGCAATGAGATTCTCGAACTCACCGCCTCGCTCCCGGCGCGCCGCGCCAACGAAGTGAAGCCCGGCCAGCCCGTGCGCTTTCTCGCCGACGGCCGGACCTTCACGGGCAAGGTGGCCCGCGTCAGCCCCACCATCGACCCGGCGTCGCGCTCCATCACGGCGTACGTGCAGATCCCCAACCCGAAGGGCGAACTCAAGGGGAACACGTTCTCCAGCGGCCAGATCATCGCCCAGACGCTCCAAGGCGTGATGGTCGTCCCGCAGCCTGCCGTGCGAACCGGACAGGACGGCAAGCCGTTCGTCTATCGCATCACTGGCGGCGAGCTCGAACAGGCGCCCGTGACGCTCGGCGTCGTCGATGAGGCGCGCAGTCTCGTGGAGATCAAGGACGGCCTGCAACTCGGTGATCAGGTGGTCGTCGGCAACGTCGGCACGCTGGGCCGTGGGATGAAGGCGCAGATCATCGGCAACGACCGCACCGGCGCTCCCGGCGGCGCGCGTGGCGGTGAGACGCGCGGCAGCGGACCGGATGGGGCGAGCCGCACCGACTCCACCGGCCGGCGCGGCAAGCGGCCCTAGCAGTCATCGCATCTCGCATTCCGCGATCGCGATCCGCGATCGGCACCCGCGTTCGTCCCTCCTGAATCCGCCATGTTCCTTTCCGACGTCTCCATCAAGCGCCCCGTCTTCGCCACGATGATGATGCTGGCGCTCGTCGTCATCGGCACCGTGTCGTACAAGCGGCTCGCGGTCGACGAATATCCGGACGTCACCTATCCGATCATCAGCGTGCAGGCGTCGTATCCCGGCGCCTCGCCCGAAGTGGTCGAGCGCGACGTCATTCGCCCCATCGAAACGGCGCTCAACACCGTCGAGGGGCTCTACGAGCTCACCTCCACCTCGTCCGAGGGGAGCGGCAACGTCCGCCTGCAGTTCAAGCTCGGCGTCGACCCGACCAAGATGCAGCCCGAAGTGTCGGCCAAGGTCGGCCGCATCCGCCGCCAGCTGCCGCGCGACATGATGGAACCCATCATCACGCGCTTCGACCCCAACGACCGCCCCATCATGGCGGTGGCCATCTCCAGCGGCGAGCGCTCGCTGCGCGAACTCACCGACCTCGGCGATCAGGTCATCCGGCCGCGCTTCGAGGCCGTGGAAGGGGTGGGTGGCGTGCAACTCTCGGGGGCGGCATCGCGTGAAATCCACGTCGAACTCGACCCGATCTCGCTGCGCAGCTTTGGCCTGACGCCCGACGCGGTCTCGCAGGCGCTCGCCCGCGAAAACCAGGAAGTCCCCGCCGGCCGAATCCGGAAGGGCGACAGCGAGCGCAGCGTCCGCGTTACTGGCCGCATCACCGATCCGCGCGCGTTCTCCGACATTGTCATCGGGGTGCGCAACGGTGCCCCTATCCGCATTCGTGACGTCGGCCGGGTGATCGACACCATCGCCGAGCGCCGCTCGGCGTCGCTGCTCGGTGAGACGCCCACGCTGACCATTGAAATCCTCAAGATTTCTGGCGCCAACACGGTGGCGGTCGCCGACGGGGTCAAGAAGATCATCGCCGAAGTGGAGCGGTCGCTGCCCGAAGATGTGCATTTGCGGCTGACCAGCGACGACTCGCGCCGCATCCGCGAAGCGTTGCACGACGTGCAGCTCACCATCGTGGTCGGCGCGATCCTCACGGTGATGATCATCTATCTGTTCCTGAACTCGTGGCGCTCCACGGTCATCACCGGGCTCACGCTGCCCGTGTCGATCATCTCGGCGTTCTTCGCCATGTGGGCGCTCAACTTCACGCTCAACACGATGACGCTGCTCGCGCTCTCGCTGGCCATCGGCCTGCTGATCGACGACGCCATCGTGGTGCGAGAGAACATTGTCCGCCACGTGGGGCTCGGCAAAGACCATCATCGCGCCGCCAAGGACGGCACCGATGAAATCGGGCTCGCCGTCTTCGCCACGTCGCTCGCGGTCGTCGCCGTCTTCATCCCCGTCGCCTTCATGGGTGGGATGATCGGCAAGATCTTCTTCCAGTTCGGCGTCACGGTGGCGTTCGCCGTCACGGTCTCGCTCTTCGTCTCGTTCACCCTGGACCCCATGCTCTCGAGCGTCTGGCACGATCCGGACGCCGAGGAGCACGGCGAAGAAGCGTGGAAGCACGCCGGCCCCATCCGTCGCATCGCGCTGCGCTTTGACCGCTGGTTCGAGGGAATGGCCGACAAGTACCCCGGCTGGCTGCGCACCGCGCTCGCGCATCGCGGCGCAGTGATCGCGGGCGCGGTGGGCTCGGTGGTCATCGCGCTCGCCATCGTCCCCAAGCTGGGCTTCACGTGGATGCCCGACTTCG
Organism: Gemmatimonadota bacterium; assembly: GCA_031127085.1. Taxonomy (GTDB): domain Bacteria; phylum Gemmatimonadota; class Gemmatimonadetes; order Gemmatimonadales; family Gemmatimonadaceae; genus PNKL01. The sequence goes on from JARIEY010000022.1 coordinate 17,993, forward strand.
ACGGCGGGGAGTTTTCCATCAACTTCCGCGTGCCGCCGGGCTCGAGCCTCGCCTACACGATGAGCCGCGCACAGCCCATCGATCGCTATGTGCGGACGCTCCCCGAAGTCGACTTCACGTCGTTCTCCATCGGCGGCCGCGGCGGTGCGACGGGCGGCAACATCAACGTGCGGCTCAAGCCCAAGAACGAGCGCACGCGCGATCAGTTCCAGATTCAGGAAGCGATCCGCAAGGAACTGCCCAAGTTCACCGGCCTGACCGCCAACATCAGCGGGCAGGGCTCCATCTTCGGCGGACGCGGCTCACCGATCGCCATCAACGTGCAGGGGCCCGAGGCCTCACGCCTCAAGCTCATCGCCTCGCAGGTCAATGACGTCGTGAAGACGCTCCCCGGCGTCGCCAGTACCCGTTCCAGCGACGAGGGCAACGTGCCGCAGCTCGACGTGCGCGTGGATCGCCAGCAGGCGTGGGCCGCCGGACTCGGCATCAACAACATCGCCCAGACGCTCCAGCCGCTCTTCAACGGGCAGCGCGCCACCACCTGGCAGGATCCGCAGGGCTATTCGCACGACGTCGTGGTCATCTACCCCGACTCGCTGCGCGCCAGCGCCGGCGACGTTGCCGGCATCTCCGTCAACGGCACCGGCGTCGACACCCGCACGGGGCTCCCGGCCGCCGTCCTGCTCTCGCAGGTCGCCGACGTGCGTCCCGGCATCGGCCCGCAGCAGATCGAACGGCGGGCGCTCGAGCGCCAGGTCAAGATCGACGTGCAGGTCGTGCCCGGTACGCCACTGGGCAACGTGGCCAACGCCGCCCGCGCCGCGCTCGATTCCATCGTCCTGCCGCCGGGCTACCGCACCGTCTTCACCGGTGACGTGCAGAACATGGAGGAGACCAAGGGCTATGTGGCCGAGGCGCTCATCCTCGCCGTCATCTTCATCTACCTGATTCTCGCGTCGCTGTTCGGATCGTTCATCCAGCCGCTGGCCATCATGCTCGCGCTCCCGCTCAGCTTCCTCGGAGTGGCGCTCGCACTGCTGGTCACCAAGGGAACACTCAACGTGATGTCGATGATCGGCATCATCATGTTGATGGGACTGGTGACGAAGAACGGCATTCTGCTCATCGACTTCGTGAATCAGCGTCGCGAGGCCGGCGAAACGCGGCTTGATGCCATTCTCGAGGCCGGACGCATTCGTCTGCGCCCGATTATTATGACGACGGTGGCGATGATCTTCGGTATGCTGCCGCTCGCCTTTGCGATCGGCGAAGGCGCCGAGCAGCGCGCTCCGATGGCGCGTGCAGTCATCGGCGGCTTGATTACGTCCACCTTGCTGACCCTGTTCGTCGTGCCTGCGATGTATACGATTTTGGACGATGCCGCCGAACGCTTCAGGGCGCGCCGGCGCGTGCCGGCCACGCGTCGACCGGTAGCGGCGGAACCAGAGCCTGGCACCCCCGCTTGACGTTGACGCGCAGGTAGTGTATTCAGCGTTTGAGCGACGAACACTTTTTTTCTTGACCGACGAGGATCGGGAGGCACGAATGCTGAGCGGCGATCTCAACGACAAGCACATGGCAGCGGACCGGGACGACGAGCCGGAGGATTCCGGCTACGGCGGCGGAAGCATGGGCTACGACGATGAAGACGACGAGGATGGAGGCTGGGCCATCAACAAGGACCATTCAGACTCCCTGTGGGATAGCGCGGAAGAATCGGACGACGAGGACGAGGAAGAGCCTGGCGTTCTGGTAGACGCCGGCGAGGAGGAGGAGGACGGCGACCTGTTTGGTGCCGGGCTTGGCGAGCCGCGTCGCGGCCGAAAGGCCGCCCCGAAGCCAGCTCCTGCGCCGGCTCCGGTCGCTGCGCCGGTTCCAGTCGCTGCGCCCGCCCCGAAGGCGCCCGCCCCCAAGGCGGCTACTCCCAAGGCGGCTGCTCCCAAGGCTGCCGCCCCGAAGGCGGCCCCCAAGGCTGCCGCACCGAAGGCCGCGGCTCCCAAGGCCGTGAAGCCCGCTCCAAAGGCCGCCGCCAAGAAGGCGGAGAAGAAGCCAGCCGCCAAGAAGCCAGCGGCTAAGCCGGCGGCCAAGAAGCCGGCGGCCAAGAAGCCGGTCAAGAAGGCGGCCCCGAAGAAGGCGGCCAAGAAGCCGGCCCCCAAGAAGGCCGTCAAGAAGCCGGCGCCCAAGAAGGTGGCCAAGAAGCCGGCCAAGAAGGTGGCCCCGAAGAAGGCAGCCAAGAAGCCGGCGCCCAAGAAGGTGGCCAAGAAGCCGGCAAAGAAGGCCAAGAACAAGAAGTAGTCCGCACACACTCGGCGTCGCTCGCGGCGGGCGGTGGGAAGGGCACGGTCTGTGCCCCCCGCCGTCCGCCGCTCGTCGTTGGCGCGTTGCTGGCGCGTCACTGGCTCGCTCTCCGCGCGCTGGCGCGTTATTCTCTTGGGTACGATGGCTGACAACACCGTAGCACTGCTGCGTGCCCACTCTCGGCATGCGCCTTGGAATGCCCGCGGTCTCGCCGCGCACGCCACCGCGCTGGTCGATGCCGCCGGCATGCGTCCCACCAACGCGTCGGCGCGCGCCACACCAAGCGCGCGCGCGGTGCGCTTCTACGTGGCCCACGGGCTCCTGGACCACCCGGTGGGGCGCGGCACCGCCGCGACGTACCACTACCGGCACTTGCTCCAGCTCCTCACCATCAAGATCCGCCAGCGGGAGGGACAAACCCTCGACGCGATCAAGGCGGAACTTGTCGGGGCCTCGGGCGATGCACTGGAAAAGCGGGTGGCGCAATCGCTCGCTCCCGCCCTCGTGTCTGGAGCCGATCAGGCAGTGCAGCACGACGATGCCTCCACGGTGTCGTGGCGCCGGGTCGTGGTCGCTGACGGCATCGAGCTGCACGTGCGTGATGACAGCCCGGCCGCGCGTGGCGACACCATTGCGGCCATCCGCGAGTCTGTGCGAGCCGCGCTGGGGCGCGAAGACGTCCGTTGAGACTGGGACAGCGCATTCCGCATCCTCCTACCGGATGAGTCCAGCGCCACGGCGTCGCCTCCTCGCACGCACGGTCATTCTCGACCGGGCGCTGGAGGCCCTGCCGCTGTTTCGCTTGAGCGACTCCGGAGAAGAGGTGGCCATCACGTTCGCCGCCGAAGGGGGCGGCCGCTGGCGTGTCCTGCCCGCCCCCGGGGAACGCCTTCCGGGAACGTTTGATCAGGACGTCTACGTCGAGTTGATGCGCCGTTATCACGAGGCCAACGCCCCGGCCGACGGCACCCTCTCGTTCACGCTGCACGACTTCTTGCGGACGATGGGACGGCGCGTCGACGGACGCACGTACGAGCAGCTGCGCAGCGCGCTCAACCGACTGCAGCGCACGACGCTCGAGTCCACCGAGGCCTGGTTCGATGCCGCAACCGGCACGCGCTGGACGGGGCAGTTCACCATCCTCACCACGGTGTCCATCGACCGGCGGCGCCTGACCGACCGCGACCAGCTCGCCCTGTTCAGTTCGCTGACGAACAACGAGCCCGGTGACGCGCACGTCACCCTCGCCCCGCAGCTCCGCGCCAACATTGCGGCGGCCTTCACCATCGCCCTGGGCTCCGCACGGTACACGCAACTCTCGTCCCCGGTCGCCCGCCGCCTGTACCGCGTGCTGCAGGTGGCCCGGTGCGACGGCGGACGCACGTGGGAGCTGCCCCTCGAGCGCCTCGCCGAGCAGCTCCCCCTCGCCCAGCGCTACCCGTCGCATCTGCAGCGGGTGCTGCAGCCCGCCCACGAGATGCTCATCGCGGCCGGCATTCTCCGGGGAGCGACCGTTGCCCAGCACGACAAGACCTGGATCGTCACGTATCAACTGACTGACTAAAGGGAACCCTTTTGAAGGGAACCCTTTGCCCAGCAACGGGTTCCTATTCTTGGGCGGCCCGCATTCCCCCGCCTTCGTGGAATCATTAGCTTGAGTTTCCCCCTCAGCAGAGACCGTATGACCCGCACCCGCAAGACCCTCCTCGCCCTCGCTGTCGTGGCGACCCCGCTGCTGGCCGGTGGCTTCGTCATCCAGGAACGGGCGACGCGTGACGGGGTGCGCCTGTTCGAGCAGGTGATGTCGGTGGTCGGCGACCGGTTCGTCGACTCGGTCAGCGCCGGGGCGCTCTACGAAAAGGCGGCGCGCGGCCTGTTGCGGGAACTCAAGGATCCGTACACCGAGCTCTACACCCCCAAGCAGCTCGAAGCCTTCAACACGAACACCGGTGGCTTCTACGGTGGCGTGGGTATGCTCATCGAAGAGCAGGAAGGCAACATCATCATCTCCAAGGTCTACCCGCACACGCCGGCCGAAGAGGCAGGCATTCACGAGGGAGACCGCATCATTCAGGTCGATACCTCCAGCACGCGCGGCTGGAAGATCGATCAGGTCTCGTCACGCCTGAAGGGCGAGCCGGGGACCAAGGTCACCGCCAAGTTCGCGCGCCCGGGGTGGTCCGACCCGATCACCGCCACGTTTACGCGTCGCATCATCCGCATTCCGGCGGTTCCGTTTGGCATCATGCTCGACGGGCAGATCGGCTACGTGCCGGTGCAGAACTTCAACGAGACGGCGACGCCGGAACTCGCGCAGCAGATCATCCGCCTGCAGAACGAAGGGGCCAAGGGGCTCGTCCTCGACCTCCGCGGCAATCCGGGCGGCTTCCTCGATCAGGCGCTCGAGATGTCCAACCTGTTCCTCTCGCGGGGACAGGAGATTCTGAGCGTGCGTGACCGGCAGGGCGTGGCCGAACTCCACAAGGCGGAGCGCGACCCGATCGCGCCCAAGATCCCGCTCGTCATCCTCACCGACGCGTACACGGCTTCCGCTTCCGAAATCGTCGCCGGCGCCCTGCAGGATCACGACCGGGCGCTGATCGTCGGCACGACGTCGTTCGGTAAGGGGCTCGTGCAGTCGGTCTATCGACTCGACGGCGGCTACGCCATCAAGCTCACCACCGGCAAGTGGTACACGCCGAGCGGTCGCTCCATCCAGAAGGAGCGCAAGCTCACCGATGACGGGCAGTTCATCGAAGTGCGCCCCGACAGTCTCGAGAGCGACTCGGTGCGCAAGTCGCGCCCACGCTACAAGTCGGATGCCGGCCGCGTCGTCTTCGGCGGCGGCGCCATCACCCCCGACATCATCGTCGCGCCCGACACCATCTCCAGCGCCGAGCAGAAGGTGGCGCGTGCGCTCGGGGCCAAGGGACAGGACACCTACATCACGCTCTACGACTTCGCCTTTGCGCAGAAGGCATCGGTCAAGCCGGACTTCGTCGTCACGCAGGCGATGCGCGACGAGTTCTACACGCGCCTGCAGAAGAAGGGCGTCACGATCGACCGCAAGGATTGGGACGCGGCCAATGATTACGTGACGCGGCTTATCGACATTCGCATCTCCCGCCTCGCTTTCGGCGATTCCACCGCCAAGCGGCGCGAGGCCAGCGACGACAACCAGCTGGTGAAGGCGCTCGAACTGCTCCGCAAGGGACAGTCGCAGCGCGACCTCTTCGCCCTGGTGTCGTCTTCCACTCCGTCATCCGGCGCCAAGCGCTGAGCATCCCCCTATGAGATTGCCCCTCCTTCTGGCCGCCGCCGCCTTTGTCGGCTCGGCGGCCCCCGCTGTTGCGCAACTTCGTGTCTTCGAGCCGAACAAGGGCGAGGGGCACCTCGCCAACCTCCGGCAGCTCACCAACGGAGGCGAAAACGCCGAGGCGTATTGGAGCAACGACGGCAAGTGGATCACGTTCCAGTCCACGCGCGATGGTCGCACCTGTGACGAGCAGTATGTGATGAAGACCGACGGCACGGGGCTGAAGAGAATCAGCGACGGCCGCGGCAAGGTGACCTGCGGCTGGTTCTTCCCGGGCGACACCAAGCTCTTCTTCGGATCGTCCACCGCGCACGACTCCATCTGCCCGCCCCGCCCGGATCCGTCCAAGGGATATGTCTGGCCGCTCGACAAGTACGACATCTACACGGCCAACCGTGACGGCTCGGACTTCAAGCGCCTCACCAACTACAACATCTACACCGCCGAGGGCGTGTTGTCGCCCGACGGCAAGAAGATCGTGTTTACGTCGCTCAAGGACGGCGATCTCGAGATCTACACGATGAATGCCGACGGCACCAACGTGAAGCGGCTCACCAACACGCCGGGGTATGATGGCGGCCCCTGGTGGTCGCCCGACGGCAAGCGCATCGTCTATCGCGCGCACCACCCCAAGGACTCGGTCGAGCTTCAGCAGTATCGCGACCTGCTGGCGCAGGGCTTCATTCGCCCGTCCAAGGTGGAGCTCTACGTGATGAACGCCGACGGCAGCGACAACCGCCAGGTCACCGCACTCGGCGGCGCCAACTTTGGCCCGTCGTGGACCCCGGACGGCAAGAAGATCATCTTCTCGTCCAACTTCGTGGCGCCGCGGTCGGGCAACTTCGAGCTCTACTTGGTCGACGCCAGCGAGAACAAGGCCGGCGCCGACAAGCTCGAGCAGATCACGTTCAACGACACGTTTGACGGCTTCGCGATGTTCTCGCCCGACGGCAAGCAGCTGATCTTTGCCTCCAACCGCCACAACGCCAAGCCGAACGAGACGAACATCTTCATCGCCGACTGGAAGAAGTAGCGCTCCCGCCCCCGCCGCGCGGGGGCCTCAGCGACGGGTCACGAGGGGCACATGCACCGCGCATTGCGGGCCGTGTGCCCCTCGTCCGTTGTCCGCACCCGGTGGACAGACCGACGCCCCCCGGCTCGCCACGCAACGCAAATTGCGGTACTATCGCTGTGGGTACGCCCCCGTTCACCTTCTCTCGCCTGACAACGTCTATGTGGTTCGTCCTGGCTGCCATCGCCGCTGCCGTTCTGCTGATCGCCACCAAGTCGGTCAAGATCGTCGGCCAGGCTGAGGTGCTCCTCGTGGAGCGCTTCGGTCGGTTCCATCGCATTGCCCGCTCCGGGTTCAACATCCTGATCCCGTTTGTCGAGGTGCCGCGCCACATCGACACCCACTACCTGGCGAGCGACGTCTCCGGCGCGCGGCGCATCATCGCCGGCACCACCAGCCGCATCGACCTGCGTGAGCAGGTGCTCAACTTCCCCAGTCAGCCGGTCATCACCAAGGACAACGTCACCATCGACATCGACGCGGTGCTCTACTACCGCATCGCCGATCCGCAGAAGGCGACGTACTCCGTGCAGAACCTGCCCTACGCCATCGAGACGCTCACCCGCACCACGCTGCGCAACATCGTGGGCGAGATGGAACTCGACCAGACGCTGACCAGCCGCGACCAGATCAACAAGCGGATGCGCGAGGTCATCGAGGAGGCATCGCTGGGCTGGGGTGTGGATGTCACCCGCGTCGAGCTGCAGACCATCGAGCCCCCCCGTGACATTCAGCAATCGATGGAACTGCAGATGCGCGCCGAACGCGAGCGCCGCGCCGCCGTCACCAACGCCGAAGCGAGCAAGCGCGCCGTGATTCTCGAGGCCGAGGGCCTGCGCGAGTCACAGGTGCTCAAGGCGCAGGGCGAAAAGGAGGCCGCGATCCTTCGCGCCGAAGGGTTGGCCGAAGCACGCACGACGATGGCCAAGGCCGAGGCCACGGCCATCGCGGGCATTGCCCTCTCGCTCCCGCCGGGCGAGGCCGCCACGTACCTGCTGGGACTCAAGTACATGGAGGCGCTCCCCGCCCTGACGCAGGGGAAGGGGACGACCATCTTCCTGCCGACCGAAGCCGCGGGGGCAATGGGAGCCATTGGTGCGTTGCGTAAGGTGATGGACGCCGCCGGACAGACCAACGCCGTGGGCGAGGGCACCAAGCCAACCGGCGCCCTCGGCTTCCCTCCGGCCAGCGGTGTGAAGGGCTAAATTCCGGATATGCCCAAGACCATCACCAAAGAGCGCGCCGAGAAAGTGGCCAGGGCGCACGCGTGTGAACACTGCGGCGAGTACAGCTACAAGAAGCTGAACATCAAGCCCGCGGCCGCGGCGCATCAGAAGGAGTTCGGCGAAGTCTGGCACTGCGTCAAGATCTGCGGCGTCTGCGGGATGGAGCAGGAACTCGGCATCGACGGCGAAGGCGAGATTGCGTACGTGAACTGAGCGTCATCGCAAGAAACGGAAATTTCAGCGCAAGAATCGGATTGGCCGCGCACGGCCCGTCCATAAAGTTCAGGGCACCGGACCGCACCTCGCGGCCGGTGCCTTTTTTCTGGAGCGCCCCCTGATGCCACACACTCAGACATTTCACACCAGCGCCGGCGTACTGCACATCGTCGCCACCGCGCGTGGCGTCGCACAGGTGGCCATTGGCGACGACACCAACGACGAGGGTACCGACAGCGCGGCAAATCCCGCCACGCTTGCCCAGTGGGTCGCGGAAATCGAACGCCGTCTGCAAGGACTCGAACCATCGGTTGATGTCCCGCTCGACCTCACCGGCACGCCGTTCCAGCGCCGCGTCTGGGCCGAACTCCAGCAGATTCCGCGCGGCAGTCGATGCAGCTACAAGGAGGTCGCCGCGCGGCTGGGGGCGCCCACCGCAGCGCGCGCCGTGGCCGGCGCCTGCGCTGCCAATCGCGTGGCGGTGCTCATTCCCTGCCATCGCGTCGTACGCGGCAACGGCGCACTCGGCGGCTACCGGTGGGGGGTCGCCCACAAGCAGCGATTGTTGGACGCCGAGTCGCAGGCGCGTTGAAACTTTCCGCTCGGCTGATCCGTAGTAGTTCATCAAGGAGAGCCATTCCTACTGGTGGCTTTTCGCGCCCCGCCAGCACGCGCCCCACAAGAACGCGCCCCGCCTGCACACGTCGGCGGGGCGCATTGTTTTGCCCCCAAACGCAG
>JARIEY010000216.1 GCA_031127085.1 Gemmatimonadota bacterium
CTGGGGGCGGAGTGGTTCGCCCTGCCGGCACCAGAAGCCGGCTCTGCAGTCCACTCGGTGGAATCCTCGAATTCGGCGAAGGCCCTGAGACCGGTCATGAATACGACGGGCTCAGCGCTCGGAAGAGGTCGGGGGCCCGAGAGGGCCGACTGCGCTCCCCGACCAAGCAACCGACATGCCAATCCATTGATCGGCCGCTTTCAACGAATCCAGAACTCCGCTGTGTGAGACGACCCGCAAAGCTGTGCGCAATTGCACACCCGGCCGAGTTGTACGGCGTATTTCCGCGATACTTGATGGCGCAGTTCTTGCTTGGCCCTCCTTTCAGCCTGCCTCCGCGTCCTGAGCTTTGGGCCGGCCCCCCCTCTCCCCGCGAGCGCCCACATGATCACATCCGCCACACGGGTCTCGGAAGCGCTCACTCAACGCCCGGAGCTTCGGGAGGTGCTCGTCGCCTTCCATCCCGCATTCACCCGACTTCATCATCCAGTGCTTGGGCGGGTCCTGCCGCGGCTCGTGACGGTGGCCGACGCGGCCCGCATCGCAGGCGTGGATGTTGAGGCCCTCGTCGCGGTGATGAACTGCCCGGTCTCCGCTCATCCGGCTCTCTCTGCGGAGGCGGCCGGGCCTCCGGCGCAGGTTGAGGCTCTCGCTGAAGCCACCCCGCAGCCCGCCGAGCCGCCTCCCCGCTGGTTCGACGTCTCGGCCACCCGCTCTCTCGATGTTCGGCCGCTGATCGAGCGGGGAGAGGAGCCGCTGGCGCAGATCCTGGCGGCCATCCGTGGGCTCGGGGCCGGTGGGCAGCTCACCCTCATCGCCCCCTTCGACCCCGTCCCTCTCGTGGGCCTCCTGTCCCGTCAGGGCTGGAGCGCCTGGACCCGCTGGGACGAGGGGGCCTGCTTTGTCACCTTCGGGCGGGCCGCGAGCGGGGAGGCGACCCCCGCGGAGTCGACTCCACCGATGGAGCTCCTGGAGACGGAAGGAGGTTGGACCCTCGATGTGCGGCAGCTCCCACCCCCGGAGCCGATGCGACAGGTGCTCGCCGCGGTGGACGCCGGGAGGTTGCCGCTCCGCATCGTCCACGCCCGGGAGCCTGCGCTCCTGTGGCCGGCTCTGCAAGAGAGGGGCCTCCAGTGGACGGTGAGCCACTCCGCCGATGCCGTGTTGATCGATGTCCGCCGCGGCTGACCCGCTGAGGCCCTTGCCTCACCCCAGCGCCTCGCGAGGCGCGACGGGGATGGGCACCCTCGTGCCCATTCACCTCGTCATGCTGCCCATGGGCCTCGGACTCCTCGCCGAGCTCGCGGGCTGGCTCCTCCTCACCGGCGCGGCTCCGCTCCAGGCCGGTTGGTACGGCAGCCCCTACCTCCTCCTGGGCGTCCACCTCGTGGTCATCGGGGGTCTGTTGTGGCCGGTCATCGGCGCCGGGTGGCAGCTCACGCCCGTCGTCACGACTCGCCCCCTCCCGGCCGCCGCGCATCGGGTGGCCGGCCTGGTCGGGCCCTCCGCGGTGCTCGGCGCGGCCCTCCTCTGGGTTGGGATGGCCGGGGCCATTTGGATCGGCGCGCTCGGCGCCAGCCTCCTGATCCTCTCTCTCCTCTCCCGGTCCCTGATGGTGGTCCCGCTGTTGATCCGCAGCAGCGGCCGCCTCGGGGTCCGGGTCTGGTTGCTCTCCGCTGAGCTCGCCCTGTGGGGCGGCCTCGCCTACGCCGCCCTCCTCTATCTGGGTCGCCTCGGGTACCCGCTCCTCGGCAACCTCCTGTTCAGCGACCCCATCTCCGGTGTCGGTCATCACGTCGCCCTGCTCGCGGCGGGATGGGTCGGTGGCTGGGAGCTCGGCCTCGCCTCTCTCCTCCTGCCCATGTTCGCCCTCGGGAGAGAGCCGCCCGCGGGCCCCCTCGTGCTGGCCGCCCTGCTCTGGTACTCCGGCATCGCCCTCTCCCTCCCGCCCCTCTGGGCCGGCGGCGGGCTGCTCATGGTCCTGCTCCTTGGGCGCAGCCTCTTCGGAGCGGCGCGGGGTCTTCGAGCGGCCGGTCCCGGTCTCTTGCAGGCGGCGCTCGCCCTCCTGGGCCTCCTCGGGGCCGCGATTGGCGGGGCCTCCGGGCTCTTCCCGCCCCATGCGGTCGTCGCCGGGATCTTCGTGCTGTGGCTCCTCCCCCTCCAACATGGGGTGGCGTCCCGGGTCCTGCCCTTCCTGCTGTGGTCCCAGCTCCTCGCGGGGCGCTCCCGGGTGCCGGCTTCTTCCCTCGTCGACAGCCGCCTGGTGTGGGCTCAGGCAGGGGCCACCGGGATCGGCGGGCTCACCCTCGTGCTCGGGCTGGTCCGCGAGGCGGAGGGGCTGGCCCGCATGGGCGCCGCAGGACTGGCGGCTGGCGCCCTCTTGCATCTCCTCAGCGTCGCGGGGGCCGGCGCCCGCACCTTTGTCGCCTGGCGCAGCGCGGTGGCGCTGCCCGGCACGAGCTCGGAGCCCTCATGAGCATCATGGACAAGTTCAAGGAATTCTTCAGCGCCAGCGGGCTACCCGAGTCCTATGCCCTCCATCACGCGCCCGGCCCGGCGGGTGAGGTCCTCGCCGCCCTGCGCGGGGTGATCGACCCCGAGATGGGCATCAACATCGTGAGCATCGGCATGGTGCGCGAGATCTCCGTCGAGGACGGCCGGGCCACCGTGGTGATCACGACCACCACCCCGGGCTGCCCGCTCGCGGACTGGCTGGTCGAGGCCTGTGCGAAGGCCGTGACGGAGACGGGCCTCGTGCCCGATGTGCACATCACCCACGAACCCCCTTGGAGCCCAAGCGACATGGAGCGATAGACGCTCCAGTCGAGCGTATCTGGCACGCTTTGTGCAGATAAACAATTTCCCACCGGAGTCCATCCATGAAGTCCCCTCTCCTCCTCCTGGCGCTCGCGGCCTGTGCTCCGTCCGAGCAGACGACCGCCAGCACGACCGCTCCAAAGTCGGCTGCCGGAGGTGACCTCGGCTCGATCATGGCCGCCCGCGGCCTCTCGGACGCCGACGTCATCAACGCCGCGAAGACCTACACCCCCTCCGGCGTTCACGACGAATACGTGATCTTCGCCTCGGGTGGTCATGGCGGCAACATGATCGCCATCGGGGTTCCCTCGATGCGTATCCTCAAGTACATCGCCGTCTTCGGCCCCGAGCCCTGGCAGGGTTATGGGTTCGGCGGCCTGAGTGACAAGGTGCTCTACCAAGACGGCGCTCAAGGCGGCAAGGAGATCAGCTGGGGCGATGTCCATCACCCCAACCTCTCCGAGACGGCTGGCGACTACGATGGGGAATTCCTCTTCGTCAACGACAAGGCCAATGCCCGCGTGGCGGTCATCGATCTGGCCGATCTCAGCACCAAGCAGATCGTCGCCAACCCCCTCGTGATGAGCGATCACGGCGGCGCCTTCGTGACGCCCAACACCGAGTACGTCGTCGAGACGAGTCAGTACGCCGCTCCCCTCGGGGGTGGATACGCCCCCCTCGACAGCTACAACGACACCTTCCGCGGCGCCGCCACCTTCTGGAAATTCAACCGGGAGGCCGGCCGCCTCGATCCCGCTGCCTCCTGGGCCATCGAACTGCCGCCCTACGCCCAGGATCTCGCCGACTCGGGCAAGCTCGTCAGCGACGGCTGGGTCTTCATCAACTCCTGGAACACCGAGCGCTCCGCCGGCACCGAAGGCAAGGGCAAGCCCTTCACCGAGTCCGGAGCCAGCCAGAACGACACCGACTACCTGCACGTGATCGACTACAAGAAGGCGGAGGCCCTCATCGCCGCCGGCAACTTCAAGATGATCGCGGGCATGAAGGTGCTCCCCCTCGAGGTCGCCGCGAAGGAGCGGGTCCTCAGCTTCATCGCCGAGCCGAAGAGCCCCCACGGCTGCGATGTGACGCCGGACGGCACGGGCATCGTGGTCGGCGGCAAGCTCGACACCCACGCGACGGTCTTCGAGTTCTCGAAGATCAAGGATCAGATCACCAAGGGGGAGTGCCCGAGCAAAGACCCCTACGGCGTTTGTGTGCTCGACTTCCAGAAGTCCATCCGCGGCCAGCAGCAGATCGGCCTCGGCCCCCTGCACACCGTCTTCGACAACAAGGGCTTCGCCTATACCTCTGTCTTCCTCGACTCCACGGTGGTGAAGTGGGACTACAACAAGCTCGGCGGAGAGACCGAGGCGATCTCCACCCAGTACAACATCGGCCACATCCTGTCGGCCGAGGGTGACACCGTCAGCCCGGACGGTCACTGGGTGGTCGCCATGAACAAGATGGCGCAGGACCGCTTCACTCCGGTGGGTCCGCTGCTCCCCCAGAACTTCCAGCTCATCGACATCTCCGGTCAGAACATGTCGATGGTCTATGACCTGCCCATCCCGCTCGGTGAGCCGCATTATGCGCAGATGATCAAGGCCGACAAGCTGAAGACGCTGCAGGCCTACATCCCCGCCGGCACCAACCCCTACACCGACAAGGTCTCCGAGCACGCCGTGGCGGCCGGGGCGGAGCGGACCGAGCGGAAGGGCAAGAAGGTCGACGTGTACATGAGCGTCATTCGCTCCCACTTCGCACCGGACTTCTTTGAGGTGGAGCAAGGTGATGAGGTCACGATCCACCTGACGAGCCTGGAGCAGGCCTACGACCAGACCCACGGCTTCTCGATTGACATGTACAATGTCAACGTGTCCATGGAGCCTGGAAAATACGAGGAGATCACCTTCAAGGCGGATCGTTCCGGCGTGTTCCCCTTCTATTGCACCGAGTTCTGCTCCGCCTTGCACCTGGAGATGATGGGCTACCTCCTCGTCAAGCCGAAGGGCTCCTGATCTGCCCGTCGGCCTGATGTGCACTCCGGTTTGCACTCAGGTGTGCATTCCGGTGTGCATTCCCTCGACCTGGGCTCCTCTCTCTCCATTCCTCTCTCTCCAATCCTCTCTCTCCTCGGTGAAGAGGGAGGAGCCCCAGGTCGAGAGGCCGACACCCTCCCTCTGAACACCTCCAGCACCGGGTTACCTCATGTCTGCGATTCTCCTCCTCCTGTTTGCCTGTGGGGGTGACCCCGCGCCCGGTCCCTCCGGGGCCAGCCCAACGCCCGTGACCGCCGCTCCGGCCCCGAAGCCCGTTGAGGTCGGCCCCGATGGTCCGGCGTCGATCGTGTTGCCGGCTGGCTTCCCCGCGACCACCGCCGCCCTCCCCACCGACGCCGCCACCCTCGCCGCAGGCGAGGCCACCTACAACGCCAAGGGCTGCGCGAGCTGCCACCAGTTCGGCACAAAGCTGGTCGGGCCCGACCTCGTCGGGGTCGGCGACCGTCGGACGCCGCCCTGGATCGGCCGCATGATCACGAAGCCCGAGGTGATGGTCAAGGAGGACCCCCAGGCCCGCGCTCTGTTCGCCCAGCTCATGACCCCGATGGCGAACCAGGGCATCCTGGAGGCCGACCTGCTGCCCCTCGTCGCCTATATCGTCAACAAGAAGGG
>JARIEY010000023.1 GCA_031127085.1 Gemmatimonadota bacterium
GGGACAGCAGGTGCAGGGCGGCACCATCGTGGCCACGGGGCCCGGGCACCCGCTCCCGGTAGTGGAAGACCATCTGGACGAGCCCTGGCGCATTACGTCAGGGCCGAACACCCGCCACGTGCCGATGCAGGCCCGCGTTGGCGACTATGCGTTGTTCTTTCGGAAAGCCGCCGTGGAGATCACGTTCGACGACGAGCGCTTTCTGGTGGTGCCGCAGGCCGCGATTCTCACCCTGGCCCGATAGCGGACGCGCGGAACCGGCGGGCCGTCCGCCGAGTTGATTGATCAGGGACACGCGGTTGTCGCGCCCGTCCCTTTATGACCCCCCAACCGTACCAACTTCCCATGATGTATCCCGAACCGATGATTGTCCCGATGCGCGAAGAGCTGACGCGCCTCGGCGTGCAGGAACTGCGCACGGCCGCGGCCGTCGCTGAAGCGCTGGGCAATGCCAAGGGGACCGCGCTGGTGGTGGTGAACTCGGTCTGCGGCTGCTCGGCGCGCAACGCGCGCCCCGCGGTTGCCGCCGCGCTGCAGCATCACGCAACGCCCGATCACCTGTACACGGTCTTCGCCGGTCAGGACGTCGACGCCACCAAGGCGGCGCGTGCGTTCTTCACGGGCTATCCGCCGTCCTCGCCGTCCATCGCGCTGCTCAAGGACGGACGCATTGTCACGATGATCGAACGTCATCAGATCGAAGGACGCATGGCGTCGGATGTGGCGCAGGATCTGGTGCAGGCTTTCGATCGTCATTGCACGACCGGTGCGACAACGTAAAAAAGGTTTGCAAAAACTCTGGCGCGAATTACCTCTTTAGTTTTACCTTGTGCGTTACTGATGCGATCAACGTATCAGTGCTCGCGCGCGGCTTCGGCCGCCGCTGACAAGAGGACCGGCTTCCGGGAGCCGGTCCTTCTTGTTTAGAAGGGGCAGAGAGACAACAGAGAAACAACAGAGAAACAACAGAGAAACAACAGAGAGACTACAGACGGACTATAGACGCGGGCTCTCGATGCCTGCTCTCTACAATCTGTCTGTAGTCTCTCTGTTGTTTGTCTGTTGTTTCTCTGTAGTTTCTCTTTACCTTTCAAAGTACGTATGTCTCTCCGCCCCTCCCCGCCCCCTGCCGCGCTTGCGGACCACGCTGCCGATCAGCTCGCGTTCATTCGCGACACGATGGTGCGGGCGGGGCGTTTCACCGCCGTCTCCGGCACCGGGATGATTGGGGCCGGCCTTATTGGCGCGGCGGCGGCGGTGATTTCTGCTCGGGCGGCCACGCCTGGCGCGTGGCTGGGCGTCTGGCTCGCGGCGGCCGTACTCGCCATGACGCTCTCGGTGGCGGCCATCTCGCGCAAGGCGCGCCGGTCGGGCCAGTCGTTGCGCGCCGGGCCGGGGCGAACGTTTGCGCTGGCCTTCGCGCCGTCGTTGATTGCGGGCGCGCTGCTAACTGCGGCGCTCGTCTTGGCGGGCTGGTGGCGCCTGCTGCCGGGCACCTGGCTCGTCTGCTACGGCGCGGCCGTCGTCTCGGGGGGCGCCTTCTCCGTGCGCGCGGTGCCGGTGCTTGGCACGGTACTCGTGGCACTCGGTGCGGCGGCCCTGTTCCTGCCCGCCGCCACGCACGTGTGGCTGCTCGGCGCCGGTTTTGGCGTGGCGCACCTGTCGTTCGGTTTCTTCATTGCGAGGTACCACGGTGGCTAAGGCATCCTCCTCCGCGCCGCGACGCGGTGACCGCAAGCCGGCCGCGCCGGCACCAGCACTCGTCCCCGTGCTGGGTGGCGAACCGGTCCCTGCCGCGCTCGACAAGCTCATTCACGATCGCGTCCGGCTCGGCATCATCAGCGCGCTTGCCGTGAATGACCGGCTCACCTTCACCGATCTGCGCGACCTGCTGGCGCTCACCGACGGCAACCTCAGCGTGCACGCGCGCAAGCTGGAGGAGGGAGGTTACGTCACCTGCCACAAGGGATATGAGGGCCGGGTGCCCAAGAGTGAGTACCGCCTGACGGCCGCGGGCAAGCGTGCGCTCGAGCGCTATCTGGGCCATATGGAAGCGCTGATCGAGGCGACGCGCGGCCGGTAGCGTCGCACCTCCGCCAAATCACGAGGCCCGGCGGCGCCCACGGAGGGCGCCACCGGGCCTCGTCAGCTGTGGCCAGCCCGCGCTACGACTGCCGGATCCAGCGCAGAAGTTCCGACATGCTGGGACGCTTGCCGTACATCAGCAGCCCCACGCGATAGATGCGCGCGGAGAGCCAGACGCACAGCGCACAGGTGAGCGCTACCCCCGTGAGCGAGCCGGCCAGCTCGTACCACGGAATCTGGATGGCGCTCATGCGCATGGGCATGATGACGGGCGCCGAGAAGGGAATCCAGCTGACGATCTCGGCAAGCCGGCTGGTCGGGTTCAGCATCACCGGCTGCGCAAAGATGATGCTGAAGACCAGCAGCATCACCACCGGCTGCGCCGCCTGATTGGCGTCTTCCTGACTGGAAACCATAGCGCCCACAGCGGCGAACAGCGCCGCGTAGAGGCCGTAGCCCAGAATGAAGTACAGCACCAACGCGACGATCAGGAGCGCCGGGACTTCGGGGAGCGGGATGGCCGGTGCGGCGGGCATACCCAGCTTCAGGAAGATCGGCTCACGGAACGTGTAGAGCGCGGCCGCACTGCCCAGCCAGACCACCTGTTGCAGCAGGCCCACCGCGCCCACGCCGATGACCTTGCCGGCCAGGAGCACGTCGGGCGAGACGGACGACACGATGACCTCGGCCACGCGCGTCGTCTTCTCCTCCAGCACGCCACGCAGGATGTTCTGCCCGTACAGCACGATCATCATGTAGAGCAGGAAGGCGATCAGGAAGCCGAAGATGGCGCTCCCAATGCCTGAGCCGCCCCGTCCCTTGTCGGTGATGCGCTGCGCGCTCATCTCCACCTTCACGCGCGTCAACACCTCCACGCGCTTGGGGTCGAGTCCCTCGCGCTCGAGGCGCATGCCGAGCAGGGCAGAGCGCACGGCGTTCTCGATGATCTGCATTTCGTTCAGCGACGAGGCATTGCGACCGGCATACGTCGCCTTCTGCTCGTGCAGCGTGAGCGAATCGAGCACCAGATAGCCGCGCCGCGCTTTCGTCATCACGTCGTGCGTCGCGGTCGTCTCGGCGGCCGCCACTTCGGTGGGCGCCACCACGACGACCTGCGTGGTGGACGCGTCGCCCATCGGCCCGCCGGCGAGCCGTGTGGCCACCCGATCGCCGAGGCCCATACCGGTGGCGTCGATGATGCGGATGTCCGTCACCTTGATGTCCTTCATCCCGCGCACCGACAGGTAGGCCGGGAGCACCATAATGACGCCAAAGAAGACCGGGCCGAAGATGGTGACGATGATGAACCACTTGGTGCGCACGCGCTCGAGGAACTCGCGCTTGATGACGGTCCAGAGCTTAGCCATGGCCTGACATCCCCTCTTCCACGCCCGACGCGCCCACGCGGTCGAGGAAGATCTGGTGAAGCGACGGTTGGATGAGCTCGAAGCGCTGGACCTGCGCGCCGGCCCCGACCAGGCGTTGCAGCAACAGCTGCGCGTCGCCGCCCGGGGCCAGTTCGAGTTCGAAGAAGCGATTGTTGTCGTCCATCCGCGCCACGAGCGCGCGGTCCTCGAGCACCGCCGCAACCTCGTCGGAGGGTGACCCGGCGAGTGAGAGCGCGATGTTCTGCTTGTTGTGCTCCGACTTGACGCCGGCGACCGTGCCGTCGAGCACCTTCTCGCCGCGCGCGATGATGCAGACCGAGTCGCACAGGCGCTCGGCGTTGTCCATCAGGTGCGTGGAGAAGATCACCGTCTTGCCGCGGTGCTTGAGGTCCACGACGGTGTCCTTGAGCGCCTGCGCATTGATGGGATCGAGGCCGCTGAACGGTTCGTCGAGGATGATCACGTCGGGGTCGTGCAGCAGCGTGCCGATGAACTGCACCTTCTGCTGCATACCGCGCGACAGCTCGTCCACCTTGGCATTGCCCCAGTCCTTCTCTGGGCTGCGCAGCGAGAGGCGCTCGAGCCATTCCGTGATGCGGTGGTCCGCCGTCTTGCCGTCCACGCCCTTGAGCTCGGCGAGGAACCGCAGCAACCGGCGCACCTGCATCTTCTTGTAGAGGCCGCGTTCCTCGGGAAGGTAGCCGAGGCGGTCGAGGAGGCCGGGCGACGTATTGGGAACGCCCAGTACGGTGATGGAGCCCGAGTCGGGCGCGATCACGTTGAGGATCATCCGGATGGTGGTGGTCTTGCCGGCCCCGTTGGGACCGAGCAAGCCGTACACGGCGCCACGCGGCACGTCGAGCGAAAGCTCACGCACGGCCACATGCGCCGCGAACCGTTTGGTGATCCCCCGGATTTCGAGGGCGAGCTGTGACATAAAAGAGGGGGTTGTAGTGCGAACGAATATATGGCTCGAACCGCCAGGCGGGCGATGCGGGGCGCCCGCGGCGGTCCGACTGCCGTGCCGCCGCCGTGCCGCCGCCGTACCGCAGAGCGGCCGTGACGTCTTGAGCGCGCCCTGCAATTGAGTGACACTACGTCTATGTCACGTTTCTGGATTCTTGCGTGGATGCTCGCTGTGGCCGCCTGTGGCGGAAGCGATGCACGCGGGGCGCCCGCCACGTTGGTGGTTTTCAACGCTGGCTCGCTGGCGCGCCCGCTGCGCGCGGCGCTCGACACGTTCGCGGCGCGCGAGGGAGTTGAGGTGCTGCAGGAGAGCGCCGGCTCGCTGGAGACCGCCCGGAAACTGACGGAGCTGGGCAAGGTGCCCGACGTCATCGCGCTGGCCGACGAGGATGTTTTTCCGCAACTATTGATGCCGGCGTTCACGTCGTCGTATGTGCGCTTTGCACATAATCGCATGGTGCTGGCGTACACGGCGCGGTCGCAGCACGCGGCGACCATTACCGGTGACAACTGGTGGGACGTCCTGCAGCGGCCGGGCGTCGAAACCGGACGCAGCGACCCCCAACTTGATCCGAACGGATATCGCACCCTGCTGGTGCTGCAACTCGCCGAGCGCCACTACGGCCGCCCGGGGCTCGCTGCGGCGCTTTTGCAGGCGATGCCGGCGCGCAATGTGCGTCCCAAGGAAGCGGACCTCGTGGGCATGCTGCAAGCGGGGGAGTTCGACTACATCTGGTCGTACGAGTCGATGGCGCGCAGCATCGGGCTGCCGTTCGTTCGGCTTCCCGACGCGATCGACCTGTCATCGCCGGTCGATTCAGCCTTCTATGCCACGGCGTCCGTGCGCGTGCGCGGCAAAGGGACGGATTCCGTGACCTTCACGGGCCGGCCCATTGTCTACGCGCTGGCCGTACCGACGGCCGCACCGCATCGGGCCGTTGCCGAGCGTTTCGTGCGCTGGCTGCTCTCACCAAGCGGCCGCGCCGTGCTGCGCGCACAGGGGCTCGACGCGCTGGACGCGCCGAGCGTGGCGGGCACCGGATTGCCGGCGGGGATTCTGCCGTGAGCGCGAGCGTGCCCGCGGCGGCGCCTCGTGCGTTGCATCGCGTCATCGGCGTGCTGGCCGCGCTGGCCAGTTCGTTGCTGCTGCTCTTTCTCGCGGTGCCCATCGGCAAGCTGATTGGCGCCGGCGGTGTGGAGGGTATCCGTCAACTGGGCGGCGACGCCGAGTTGCGCGCCGCGCTGGTACTCACGGCGCTGACTGCCACGGCTGCCACCGTGCTGGGGATGCTCGGCGGGACACCACTCGCCTACGTCCTGGCGCGTCGCGATTTCCGCGGGCGCGCGGTCGTCTCGGCGTTGCTCGACCTGCCGCTGCTCATTCCACATCCGGTGGCGGGCATCGCCCTGTTGCTCTTGCTCGGCCGCGATTCGGCGCTCGGCGGCGCGTTGCTCGCGGCAGGGTTGCGCGTGGTTGGGACGCCGCTGGGCATCGTGGCTGCCATGCTGTTTGTGGCGGCGCCGCTGTACATCAGTGGGGCCCGCGAGGCGTTCGCCCGCGTCGATCCGCGTTTTGAGGCCGTAGCACGCACGCTGGGCGATGCGCCGCTGCGCGCCTTCCTGCGCATCACGCTGCCGCTTTCGCGGCGTGGACTCATTGCCTCGGCGGTCGTGATGTGGGCGCGCGCCGTCAGCGAGTTCGGGGCGATTGTCGTGCTCACATACAATCCCAAAGTGGCCAGCGTGCTGAGCTACGATCGCTTCACGTCGTTCGGGCTTCGCGAGGCGCTCCCCGTGGCGGCAGTGCTCGCGCTTATCGCGCTCGTCCCGCTGACCGCGTTGCGCACGCTGCGTGGCGCCGACGAGGGAGCGGCCTGATGCTTGAATGCCGGTCCCTCTCGGCACGCCACGGGAGCTTTGAGCTCGCGGACGTCAGCTTTGCCGTGCCCTCCGGGCAGTACGGGGTGGTGATCGGTCCGGCGGGGTCGGGCAAGACAACGTTGCTCGAGACCATCGCCGGCGTGGTGCCTGCGACGGCCGGCGCCCTGTGGCTGCATGGGGCCGACGCGACGTGGCTCGCCCCCGAGGCGCGCGGCGTCTCGCTGGTGTATCAGCACGCGTATCTGTTTCCGCATCTCAGCGTGGCGGAGAACATCGCGTACGGCGCGCCAACCGCCGAGGTAGCCGAGTTGGTGGCCAAGCGACTCGGCGCCGACGCGCTGACGGGGCGGCCCGTGCGGGCACTCTCAGGTGGCGAACGGCAGTTGGTGGCGTTGGCGCGCGCGTTTGCGCGGCGTCCCTCCGTGCTGCTCTTGGATGAGCCGTTCAGCGCGCTCGACCCGCGTCGGCGCACCCTCGTGCGCCGTGAGGTGCGTGCCCTGCATCGCGAGTGGGGGCTCACCACCCTGCAGGTCACGCACGACTTCACCGAGGCCGGACTGCTGGGTGATGTCGCCGTGCTGCTCGACAGCGGGCGCGCGCTGCAGTCGGGGGCGCCCGAAGAGGTGTTTCGCCGCCCGGCATCGCCGTACATCGCCGAGTTTCTGGGAGCGGAGAACGTCCTGGCGGGCGTGGTGCGCCACCTCGAGGACAAGTCGCCCGACTGGCTCGAGGGGGCTCCCGCGCCCATCGCCCACGGCAACCACGCCATCGAGTTCACGGCGGGGCCGCTCACGGTGTACACGATCGGCGACTTCCCGCCCGGAGACGGGTACGCCGTGATTCGCGCGGAGGAGATCGTGCTGTCGCTCGAGGCCCCCGCCGGCTCGGCGCGCAACCGCTTCCGCGGCGTCGTGTCCGAACTGGCGACGCTTGGCGCGCTGACGCGCGTGACCGTCGATGCGCAGGGCGTCCAACTGGTGGCCTCGCTGACCACACGATCGGCCAAGGAGTTGGCGATCGCCCCCGGGATGCACGTCACGGCGTCCTTCAAGGCGATGGCCGTGCACTTGTGTTGACCCCGTCGTCGCCCAAGGCCGCGCCGTCACCGTCCAATACCGAGGGGCAGGCAGCGGCTCCCCGAGACACGGCCCGCGCGCATCTTGGGTCGGCCGGTATCGTGCTCCTGCTTGGTGTGCTGCAGGCGATTTGGCATCGTCGGGCGCTCAATCCGGACGGAGTCGCGTATCTCGATCTCTCCGACGAACTGCTCGCCGGTCAGTGGGGTGCGGTGGTGCAGGGCTATTGGAGTCCCCTGTATCCCGGGTTGCTGGCGCTCGGCCGCGCGGTGTTCGGGCGGGGCGCGGCGCACGAGACGGTCATCGCACACGCGGTCAACCTGGCCGGCTTCGCCGTCGCACTCGGCGCCTGGTCGCTGGTGCTGCGGCAGCTGGGGCGGCGTGGCGCCGGACTCGCGTCGTTTGCCGCACCGCTGGGGATCATGGCCGGCTACGCCGTCTTCGCGTGGGCGATGCTCTGGTTGATGTCGCTGCATTTTGTGACGCCCGACGCGTGGCTCGCCGGATGGGTCTTTCTCTCCGCAGCGCTCGTTCTGAGCCAAGACGACCGCGACGACGCGCGGCACGCGCGAAACGCCTTGCTGCTCGGCGCCTCGTTGGGCGCGGGCTATCTCACCAAGTCGGTCCTGTTGCCGGTGGCGCCGGTGTTCGTGGCCGGGGCGGTCTGGCTTGCCCCAGCGCAACGGCGCCGGTTGGTGCTGACGCGCAGTGTCGGCATGCTCCTCGTGATCGCCGGTCCGTGGATTGCCGCGATTTCGGTGCGCGAAGGGCGTGCGACGTTCGGGGACAACGGGCGTTTCAATTACGGGTGGCTGGTAGCCGGCGATCGTTGGCTTTCGCCAGATCCGGCGCGCGAGTCAGGGCCTGGCGCCGCGGTCTTTCCTCGCATCGTGGAGGTGCCCGCGGTCTATGCGTGGCCCGGATCGCGGGGCACGTACGCGCCGTGGCGTGATCCGTCCGCCTGGCACGGCAATATGCGGTCGAGCGCACCGGTCGAGCGGCAGTGGCACGTGCTCACTCGGTCGCTCGGCCTGCTGCAGTTCTGGCTGGAGCCTTGGGGGGTGCTGCTGGTCGTGGTGGTGGTGGCGGGAGCGACCATCGCGCCGCGCCAGCGAAATGCCGCGCTGTCGCTGGCAGCACCGGCGCTGGTGGCCGTTGGCGGATATTCTGTGGTCTTTGTAGAAGGGCGCTACGTGGCGCCGTTTCTGGCATTGTTGATCGTCGCCGCGGCGGCGGTGTTGCGTTCAACGATCGCTGCGCCGCGCCGGATGGCCTTGGCGGCGGGGCTCGGCGTTGCGCTCTGGTACGCGCTCGACATCCAGATTCCCACGGTGCGCGAACTCGCCTTTGGTGCGCTGCTCTATGGCGCGCTTGTCGCGCGCGGCACGGCGGCGGCATCGCTGGCGGCGGTGTGCGCCGCCGCGATGGTGGCGCTTGGCGCCGGACACGTGCTGGTGCGCACGGCGGGTGAGGCGGGGCAACTGGCGGCGGGCGGCGTCCTGCTGGACGCCTCGTACACGGTGCGCACAGCGCTGGAGGGCGAAGAGTTTCCCGAGGGACGGGCCATCGCGGTCATCGGCGACGGGCCGCGGTGCGCCGAGTGGGCGCGCGGACTGCGTGCGCCCATTGTGGCCGAGTTGCCAGCGTCGGAAGCCGCGAGGTTCTGGGCGTCGTCAGACAGCGTGCGGACAGCGGTGGCGCACGCCATGCGGGCCGCGGGCGCTCGCGAGATTATCGCCAGCGGCGTGCTCCCCCCGCGGCTCCCGCCCGGCTGGCATCGCGTGGACGCCGTGGGGCTGGCGCGCTACGCGCTCGACGAACCGTGATCGTGCGGCAGGCCCGGCGCGTCGAGCGCCCGGTCCTGCACGAGTTGCGTCAGCTGGCGTTCGAGTTGCCGGATGCGTGAGGCGCTCGTGGCGAAATGGAATAGACTGAAAATGATGAACAGGTAGAAGACCAGATCGGCGCCTCGTCCGATGCCGACGGCGTGAGCCACGACGTTGGATGCGTCGGGGAACAGGACCAGTGGCACGGCGATGCCGACCATCAGAACGTAAAGCAGGCGATCGCGCGGCGTCGTCCGCAGGCGGAACAGGTAGAGTGCGAGCGCGGCGAGGAGGACAATGAGCAGGACTTGGCTGCGCAGCATAGGCGTTACCGGAGGCCGGCGGTGAAAATGTCCCAGAGGATGGCGATCGCATCGAGCGGGCGCTGCCCCTTGGCCATCGAGTAGTCGGTATAGCGAATCGTGACGGGCGCTTCGACATAGCGCAGGCCGAGGCGGGCGATCTCGCTCAGGATTTCGGAGGCGTGCGCCATCCGGTTGTGCGTGAGGCGCAGGCGCGTGGCCGCCTCAACCGTGAGCGCACGCAGGCCGTTGTGGGCATCGGTGAGACGCAGCCCCGTGGTGGCGCGCGTGAAAAGCGTGGCCAGCCGCAAGAGCGCGCGGCGCGAGGTTGGGATTTCGCGGGACGCCGCCGGGTCGAGAAAGCGCGACCCCAGCGCGACGTCGGCTCCCGATTGCTCGAGGGCGCCGAGCAGCGTGGCCACCGACTCCGGCTGGTGCTGGCCATCGGCGTCGTACGTTACGACGATGCGTGCTTCGGGTTGGGCGCGTACGAAGGCGAACCCCGTCCTGAGTCCCGCGCCTTGTCCGAGGTTGATGGCGTGCCGCAGGACCACGGCGCCGCCGGCCTGCGCTGCGGCGGCCGTGGTGTCATGGGAGCCATCATCGATGACAAGCACACGCCACCCGTGCGCACGCAGCGGCGCGACGACCTCACCGATCGTGCGCGCCTCGTTGAGGGCCGGAATGACGATCCAGACCGAGGGGGCGGCAAGCATAGGGTGAAACGTGCGGCGGCGGCGTCGCGCGGGCCAGTCATCGGCCCCGATCGGCGGAGCGGTCGTCCG
Source organism: Gemmatimonadota bacterium (assembly GCA_031127085.1). Classification (GTDB taxonomy): domain Bacteria; phylum Gemmatimonadota; class Gemmatimonadetes; order Gemmatimonadales; family Gemmatimonadaceae; genus PNKL01. The sequence continues at coordinate 10,310 of JARIEY010000023.1, forward strand.
GCGACCACCGACCGCTTCGTCGCCAGTGTGCCATTCGCCCCCCGCACCGACGACCGCTAAATTCCCGCGCGCATGCCTCCCCTTCTGCTGATCGCTCTGTTGCTGGTGGCCGCGTGGCTCGTGGCGCGCCTCCCGGGGCGCGTGCCGTGGGCAGAGCCATTGGATCGTGTGCTCGCGGGCTGGCCGCTGCCGGCGACGGCATTCGTGGCGGCGGTCGCAGTGACGGCGTACGTCTGGGGCAGTCTCGACCCGGTTGCTGTCTATCACGACGAAGCAGCGTATCTGCTGCAGGCCGAGCTGTTCGCGCGGTTCCGGTGGTCGCTCCCGTCGCCGGCGGTGGCACGCGCGTTTGAACAAGCGGCCGTGCTGGTGACGCCGGTGCTCGCGCCCAAGATGGGCCCGGGGCACGCGCTGGCACTCGTGCCGGGCGTCTGGCTGGGACTTCCAGCGCTCATGCCCCTGCTCCTCACCGGCGCTGCGGCCGCGCTCGTGGTGCTGGTGGCGCGACGCATCGCGGGGGCACCCGTCGCGTTGCTCACGCTCGTGCTTTGGTTGACGGCGCCGGGGAACCTCGTCTGGCGTCCCACCTACTTCAGTGAAACGTCGAGCAGCGTTGCCTGGCTGGGTGCCTGGTGGTGTCTGCTCGAATGGCGTGCCACGCGGCGCGGCGGATGGCTGCTGGGCGTGGCCGCGCTCACCGGTTGGGGCGCGGTCACGCGTCCGTTGACCTTTTTGGCGTTCGCGGTGCCGCTTGGGGTCATTGTCGTGCACGATATCGTGCGCGGGAAGCAGTGGCGTCAGCTGGCGGCCGCGTTGACGCTTGGCACGGCCTGCCTGATGATCGTGCCGTTTCAGGCGTGGCGAGTCACGGGCCATCCGTTGCGGTCACCACTCAGCGTCTACACACAGCAGTACCTGCCGTCCGATGTGATTGGCTTCGGACTGCGCGTCGCGTCGCCGCAACGGACGCTGCCGGCGGACATCGCGCGTGTCTATCAGGACTTCGACGCGCTGCACGCGTCGCACACCCTGGCATCGCTTCCGGCGACGTTCGGCGAACGCGCCGCGGCAATCTTCAACATGCAGTTCGGCGGATGGCGCGCCGTGCTGGCACCCGCGCTGCTCGTCGGCGTGCTGACCGGCGGTGCCACGCTTGCCTTTGGGCTGAGCACCGCGCTGCTCGTCGTACTCACCTATCTCGCCTACGCGCACCTCCCGCAGTGGACGGTCTACTACCTCGAGCTGCTTCCCGTGCTCAGCTTCGCCTGTGCGCGGGGGCTCGGCCGTTCCTTGAGTTGGCTGGCGCAGCGGTTGCGCGGGGCGACGTTGCCGCGCGGCGCGGAGGCGGTGGCGGCGGTGTTGGTGCTCCTGCTCACGCTGCAACCGTCCGCGCGTGAGGTCGTGGCGTACCGGCGCCGAATTGAGCATCTCACGGAGTATCAGCGGCAGTTCTTCGCGGCCTTTCAGGCGATTCCCGAGCGGCGCGCCCTCGTCTTTGTGCGCTACGGCAAGGGGCATAAACCCCATTACAGTCTGGTGCGCAACGTTGCCGACAGGCAGAACGCGCACGTCGTGACCGCCTACGATCTGGGGGCAGCCGCCAACGACTCGGTGCGGCGGGAGTTCCCCGACCGCACCGTGTACTGGATCGACACTGCCCAGCGGCAGTTGCAGAAAATCGTCTTCGCGCCCTGAGCGGCACGGAGCACGCGCCCTACGCACTGGCGTTGCGTGCTCCGCGCGGGCCGAGCTACAGCGCGTCCAGTCCCTCGCGCCCGATCACCGGATTCCACTGCACCAGCTCGTAGTTCGCGAGTCCCAGCGCGAAGAACGGGTCGCCGTTGCGGGCCGCATCGAGCGCGGCCGCCGCGCCGTCGTCGGGAACACGCAGAATGAGCGCGCCCCCCGTGCGGGGCACGAATGGCCCCGACGCGATCAGCGTGCCCGACGCCTTGAGCGATCGCAGCCAGGCGCGGTGCGCCTCCGTGTTGGCCTCAATCACCTCGATCGGGGCGCGATACCGAATCAGCACCAGTGCGTACATATCGTTACCACCCGATCCCGTAGTCTTCGCCGTGATTCGACGCTGCACCCCACATCGTCCGGTGCTTGCGGTCGAACAGGATCGCCGTGATGGGGCCAGACGTGCGCTCCTCGTACTCCATCGTGTACCCCATCCGCCGCAGCTCACTGCGCACGTAGAACGGCAGGGACTCGGCGGCGAGCATGCGCCCGGGCCGGCTTTCGTGCTGGCCAAAGGACGACCGCATCTGGAACGTGTTGATGTTCGGCGCCTCCACCGCTTCCTGCGGCGTCATTCCGAACTCGGTGATGTTGAGCAGGAACTGCAGCAGGTTCTGGTCCTGCGAGTCGCCGCCCTGCACCGAGACGGCGACGTGCGGAGCGCCGTCCTTGAGGGTGAGCGTCGGCGTCAGCGTCACCCGCGGACGCTTGCCGGGTTCAATCACGTTGAACGGTCCGTCTTCCGGTGCCGTCACGAAGCTCTGCGCGCGCTGCGAGAGACCCACGCCCGTGTTGCCGGCGATCACCGCGGGAATCCATCCACCCGACGGCGTGACGGAAATCACCCAGCCCTCTTCGTCAGCTGCCTGAATGGAGGTCGTCCCCGAGTAGAAGGCCTGCTTGAACGCCTCGTCCGTCGTCTCGGTCGGCGGCAGGCGGTCCTGCTGCCCGCTCCGCGGCAGGTTGGTCGGCGCGGGAAGCACCGTCCACGCGTTGAGCTGCGCCTGCATCGGATTGGTGCGTCCCTCAAACGGATACGGGTCGCCCGGCTTGACGTTTGGATCGTTGCGGCTGGCGTTGATCTGCGCAAAGCGCGACTTGGCGTACTCCTTGGACAGCAGCCCCTTCATGGGCTGACCCTGCGCGAACGCGGGATCGCCGTAATAGAAGTCGCGGTCGGCGAACGCCATCGACATCGCCTGATACACGGTGTGCAAGTAGCGCGCGCTGTTGTAGCCCATGCCCTTGAGGTCGGCGTTCTCAAGGATGTTCAGCGCCTGAAGCAGCGCCGGGCCCTGCTGCCACTGCTGCAGCTTGTAGACCTCGATCCCCTTGTAGTTGGTGGAAAGCGGCTCCTCGATCTTCACCTTCCAGTTCGCCAGATCCTGTTCGGTGAACAGTCCGCCCTCTTCCTGCACGCCGCGGACGATCTCCTTGGCGATGTCGCCCTTGTAAAAGCGATCATACGCCGCGTAGATCGCGTCCTTGCGACTCTTGCCGGCCTTCAACGCCGTCTGCTCGGCCTCCACCAGCTTGCGCAGCGTGGCGGCGAGATCCTTCTGGGCGAAGATCTCGCCCGGCTCTGGCGCCTCGCGTTTTTCGCCGAGGTGCGGCAGGTAGACGGCCTTGGAGTACTTCCACTGCTTGATGCGTGCCTTGTTGGATTCCATCGAGTTGGCGGCCTGCGCCTCGATGGCATAGCCGTCGGCCATCTGGATGGCCGGTGCCAGCACATCCTTGAGCGACAGCTTGCCGTACTCGGCGAGCATCGTCATCAGGCCGCCCGGCGTCCCCGGCGTGACGGCGGCGAGCGGACCGAACTCCGGCGGATAGCGGTATCCTTTGCCGCGATAAAACTCCGCCGTGGCGCCCGTGGGGGCCACGCCAAGCGCGTTGATGCCGATGACCTTCTTGAGGCCCGGATGATAGATGAGCGCCTGCGTCTCGCCGCCCCAGCTCAGCACGTCCCACATCGTGGTGACGGCGGCCAGCATGGCGCAGGCGGCGTCAATGGCGTTGCCGCCCTTGGTGAACATCATCGAGCCCGCGGTCGCCGCGAGTGGCTTGCCCGTGACGGCCATCCAGTGACGCCCGTGCAGCGGCGGCCTGGCGGTGCGCTGTGCCGTGAGTGGGCGGGCGGCCGCGCCAAGTGCGGCGAGCGTCAGGAGCAGGGCCAACAGAGAACGTCTACGCATCCGGGGAATCCTCACTGAGGGGCGTCCGAGCGAGCCGGACGCTGTCGGCGGCTCGCGGGCGGCGCGAGTCATCCCGAATACTCTACGAGCGGCCCGTTCGTTGGCTAGTGCGGCTCGCGGCCTTACGGCGGGCACGGTACTTTCGACGATATGGCACCCACATTGCGACTCTTCTTCGCGGCCGTCACGCTGGCCGCCGCGGCGTACCCGGCGGCGGGGCAGGGGGACGGGACGCCGGATGACGCGATCCGCGTCAATCAGGTGGGCTATCTCCCCGATGCGCCCAAGGTGGCGGTGGTCTGTGCGCTCGCGCCCAGGGCGGTGACCCAGTTCGCGGTGTTCGACGCACAAGGGAAGCGCGTCTTTGGTCCGCGCCCGGCAACAGCTGGCGGCTCGTTTGGTCCGTGTGCACAGACCTACAAGCTGGACTTCACGGCGCTCCGCACGGCGGGCACCTACCGTGTGCGCGCGGGGGCCCTCGAGTCGCCGCCCGTCCGCATCGGCGCGACCGTCTGGCGCGGACTCGCCGAGATGCCGCTGCACTACATGCGGCAGCAGCGCTCGGGCTTCAATCCCACGTACAACACGACCGTCCACACCAAAGACGGCATCATCGTCGATCACCCCACGCGGGCCGGCGAGTACCTGCCGGCGACCGGCGGATGGGCCGATGCCTCCGACTATCTGCAGTACGTCACCACGTCGGCCACTGCGACGTTCCAACTGCTGCAGGCATACCGCGACAATCCGCAGGCGTTCGGCGATGTCTATCTGGCCGATGGCCGCGCGGGGCGCAACGGCGTGCCTGATGTGCTCGACGAGGCCCGGCACGGGCTCGCGTGGTTGCTGCGCATGTTTCCCGACGACTCGCTGATGCTCAATCAGCTCGGGGACGACCGCGATCATATGTACTTTGACCTCCCCCCCAACGATTCCGCCGATTACGGCTGGGGGAAGGGCGGCGCGCGGCCGCTCTATCCGTGCACCGGCATCGCGCAGGGGCTGCTTCGATATCAGAATCGCGCCACAGGGTACGCCTCGACGGCTGGCAAGTTCGCGGCCGCGTTTGCCCTTGGCGCGCAACTGCTGCGCGGGCGGGACGGCGCGTTCGCCGATACGCTCGGCCGCAAGGCGCGCGCGGCATTCGCGCTGGGCGAGAAATATCCTGGCGCCTGCCAGACCGCCCCGGGGCGTGGCCCGTATTTCTACGAAGAAGATGATTGGGCCGACGATATGGAGCTTGGCGCCGCCGCGCTCTTTGCGCTGACCGGCAACGCCACGTATCGCACGCGCGCCATGGCCTTTGCCGCGCAGGCCAAGGTAAAGCCGTGGATGGGCGCCGACACGGCGAGTCACTACCAGTGGTACCCGTTTCACAACATCGGCCACTACGAGGCGGCGCGTCCGGCGGCCGCCGGGGATCGTGCGCGGCTCGCCGGGTACTATCGCGATGGCCTGCAAGCCGTGGCCAACCGCGCCACCAACGGCTTCAACGTGGGCATTCCGTTCGTCTGGTGCTCCAACGACTATATGACGTCGTTCGCGGTGCAGGCGCTGCTGTATCGTCGGCTCACGGGCGACGGCCGTTTCCGCGCGCTCGAGCAGGCGGCGATCGACTGGCTTTTTGGCGCCAACCCGTGGGGCGTGTCGATGGTCATCGGCGTGCCGGCCGATGGAAACTTTGCGCGCGACCCGCACGCGGTCATCTCCATTCGGCTCAAGTACCAGCTCGATGGCGCGTTGCTCGATGGCCCCGTGTACAGTTCCATCTACAAGAACCTGCTGGGCATCGCACTCACCAAGCCGGACGCCTACGCCAAGTGGAACACGGGTCACATCGTGTACCACGACGATTGGGGAGACTACTCCACCAACGAACCCATTATGGACGGATCGGTGAACGTGTTGTACCTGCTCTCGTGGCTCGACCGCCGGTGAACGCGCGCACGCGTCGCGTGGCGTGGCCCAGCGTCAGCACGAGGCGCGCCGCGGTCCTTGCGGTCGTGCTTGTGGCCGTCGGCACCGCGGCCGCCTGTGCGCGGCCTGCGGCAGACGAGCGTGCATTCAACGGCGCGGCCAAAGTCTGGCGCGACCTGCGGTACCTCGGCACCAGTCCCAATCAGCGGCTCGACGTGTTCGTGCCCAACGATCAGCCGTCACCCCCGCCCGTGGTGGTCTACGTGCACGGCGGCGGGTGGATGATGCTTCGCAAGGAGAACGCGCAGCTGTCGTTTGCGCCGTTCCTCTCGACGGGGTGGGCTGTGGCCAACGTTGAATACCGCCGCGGCTTTGAGGCCACCGCGCCGGCGGCGGTGGTTGATGTGCGCTGCGCCGTCAAATGGGTCGTGCGCCACAGCGCCGAGCACGGGGTGGACGCCTCGCGCTTGGTGTTGGTCGGGGAATCAGCCGGTGCGCATCTCGTGATGATGGCCGCGTTCGCTGACTCCACGGCGGGCTTCGACGCGGCCTGTCCTGGGCCGATGCCGGCCGTGGCCGGGATCGTGAACTGGATGGGCGTCACGGATGTGTCTGATCTTCTTGCCGGGCCAAACGCGCGCGGATGGGCAACCGGCTGGATCGGGGTGTTGCCGGGCGCCGAAGCGCGCGCGCAGTTGGTCTCGCCCCTGCGCTGGGTGCGTGCGGGACTTCCGCCGGTGCTCACCGTGCATGGGGATCGCGACGGGACCGTTCCGTATGCGCACGCCACGCGCCTGCACGCCGCACTCGCCAGCGCGGGCGTTGCGGCGGAGTTGCACACTCTCCCCGGCGGCGACCACGGGGCATTCGGCCCGTCCGCTGGGGCCAGCGCGTGGAGCGCCGTGCTGCGCTTTCTCGCACAACGCAGCGGGGCCGGCACGCCGTAGCATGCCGGCCCCGCGCCACGGCGGACGGGCTAGAACTCCGACGCCGCGTTGTCTTCGTCGCCGAACGGAATCATGGCGGCGGCCTTCAGCACCGCCTGCCGACCGCTGCCCGCGGTCGCCTTGCGGGCGTTCGGTGCGGCACGGCGTACGGCGGATACGGAGGCCGAGGCATAGCCGCCCCGTTTGCCCGCATCCAGCTGGAACTGCCCAACCAGTCCACGCACCTGCGTCGCCTGGCTCGTGAGCTCCTCGGCCGCGCTCGCGCTCTCTTCCGCGCTCGCTGCCGTCGACTGTGTGACCGCGTTCATCTGTTCGACGGCCGTGTTGACCTGGCCGATGCCCAGCGTCTGCTGCTCGCTGGCCGCGGCCATCTCGGCCATCACTTCCCGCACGCGGCTGGCGCGCTTGGCGATCTCGAAGAACGTCTCCTGCACGTCCTTGGTCATCGTCACGCCCTGCTGCGTGTGCCCCACCGACTCCTCAATCAGCGCCGCCGTCTGCTTGGCCGCTTCGGCCGCGCGGATCGACAGGGCGCGCACTTCATCGGCCACCACCGCAAAGCCCTTGCCGGCGTCGCCCGCCCGGGCCGCTTCCACCGCGGCGTTCAGGGCCAGCAGGTTCGTCTGGAAGGCGATCTCGTCGATCGTCTTGACGATCTTCGCCGTCTGGTCGCTGCTGCTCTTCAACTTGCCCATCGCCTCGGCCAGCTGCACCATCTTCTCGCCGCCCGAATCGGTGCCGCTCTTGGCCGCTTCGGCCAGCGTCTCCGCTTCCTTGGCGCTCGCGGCGCTCGTCTTGGCCATCGACGTGATCTCGTGCAGCGACGACGACACTTCTTCGATGGTGCTCGCCTGCTCGCTCGCGCCCTGCGCCAGGTTCTGGCTCCCCGTCGCAATCTGGTCCGCGGCGGCGGCGACCTGCTCGGCCGCGCCCGAGATCTCGCTCATCGCCTGCTGCAGGTTGTCGACGGCGGTGTTCAGCGCGTTCTTGATCTTGGCGTGATCGCCCTTGTAATCGCCGGTGACCCGTGCGGTGAGGTCGCGGTTGGCCACGCGTTCCAGCACGCCGGCGGCGTCGTTCACCGGGTCAAGCACCAGGTCGAGCGTATTGTTAAAGCCCAGCACCAGATCGTGGTACGCGCCCTTAAACTTCGCTGAATCGCCGCGGGTGTCGAGCGCGCCGTCGCGGGCGGCGACCGTCAGCTTCTCGGTTTCGCTGATCAGGGCACGCACGATCTTCTGGAGATTCGTGTACGATGCAATCGCGGCTTGCGCCTTGCTGATGATGTTGTCGACGGTCGTGGCCATCGTGCCGATTTCGTCGCCGCGATCGTACGAGAGATGTTTGGTTGACGCCTCGACATCAACGGACAGGTCGCCGTGCGCCATCTTGCTGAGCCCGTTTTCGAGGCCCGTGATGCATACGCCCTGCAGCCGTTCAGCGCGTTCCATGACTTCAGCCAACGGTACCGTGAGCGACCGCGAGATGAAGACTCCCATCACCATCGCGACCAGCATCGCGAGGGCGGCCGCCGTGAAGAGGATCCAGCGCGCGCTGGTGTACGTTGAGGCGATGCCGGCCGCCTTCGCGCTCGCACTGGTCGAAACGTGCGTCAGGAGTTCCTCCAATCCCTTGTTGGCGTCGGCGAACTGGGTCTTGGCCTCCGCCAGGAAGACGTCGTTGGCCTTGGTGACGTCGTTGCGGAGCAGCAGGTCCTCGACGGCTTTGGTCGAAGCGACGAACTCATCCGCGTGTCCCTTGAGGCGCTTCCACACGGTGTCGGCCGCAGCTGAATGCGGAGAGGTGCTGAATGCCTCAGCGGCCTCCACGTAGTCCGTGCCGCTGATGCGCGCGAGTTCGGCCTTGTACTCCGTGAAGAGCGCATCGTCTTTCTCAATGCGTGCGAGCAGTTCGCCGGCCTGCAGACGTCGGATGTCGCGCACGGCCGCGTCGAAGTGTGAGAGCGCAATGAGCTGCGGCACATTCGCCGTAGTCACCTTGTCGGACTCGGTTTTCACCGAGCCGACCTGCATGACACCGACCAGTCCAATCACCATCGAGAAGGCGGCAATAATGCCGAAGGCCAGCAACAGCTTGGGACCAATCTTCACGTTCTTGAGCATGGTCGATCACCCGAAGTGGTGGAGGCGCCGCGTGGCGAGCGTTGCCCGCGGCACGTCGTCAGCACACGACAGCACCGGCGCCGTCGCGATCCAACTGACCAATTCGTCGGCACTTCGGGTGATTCCTGAACGCTCGATGAACGTTAGGCGCGAAAATCAAGCATTGCCTTAGTCAGAGAAGGAAGTTGCCCTACACAGAAACTTCGAGCTGACGCCAGGGCTGTTGCACGGCAAGCGAAACCCCGGCCGCACCAGAATGGTGCGACCGGGGTCTTGCTCGCCGCGGTCTGATTACGGATTGAACCAGTACGCGATTTTCACCAGCAACGTATTGTCGGGGTGGGCGCGATAGAGGTCGCGGAAATCGTGCGCCGGCAGGTGCGACGCCTCGTGCGATCCGTTCATGGCGCGCCCCTGCTGCCAGACGAGAAACAGCGTCGACGCGGGGCGATATTCCCAGCGCATCACCGCATTGGAGTTGAACTGCCGCACGCGGAATCCACCGAGTGACGCCCCCGGGCGGTACGTCCGGTAGCGCGCCGCATAATCGGCGGCCTTGGAATCGGCGATCTCGCGCCACTGCGCAAAGGCGCCGGTGCTGATGAACGGCTGCCCGTAGAGCTGGAAGGTGAGCCGCGGCGTCGCGGTGAAATTGCCGCGCAGCGTAAGACTGCTCGTCTGTTGGCTCAGCCGGCCAAAGGTGAAATGCATGGTGTCGCTGAGGAGTGCGCCGTAGTTCCCGACCCACTGCGCATTCTCCACGCGGTTCTCATGGTTGACGCCGATCTCCAGCGCCGTGCGGCTGGCCAGTCGCGCCCGCACCGTGCCGCCAGCGCTCCGCCACCAACTGCGTCCGCCGTCTCCAGTCCCAGTGCGCACATCGACACTCGGCTCCAGCATGCGGCGCGCGTCGCCCGACATGTTGAACCGATACGTCGCCCGCGGGCTCTGTCGCACGGCGGGGCCGCCGCGCGTGCACGCCACACAATGCGAGTTGGCAAGCCCAGCCAGGTCGACGGTGAGCGCGATGCCATAGTAGTTCGGCAGGGAGGCGCTCCAGTGCAGCATGCCGGTCATGCCAGCCGGCAGGCCGTCGCTCACGGTCCAGTGCGTCTCGTGCGTGGCCACGGCATTCATCTGCCGGTACCAGCGCCCAGGCTTCCGACTGAGATACGTCACCTGTTCTCTGAGATGCATGTCGTTGACCGTCGGCACGAAGCCCATGTCATTCAGCTCGAGTCCGGAGGTCGCGCGTCGCGTGTTGAGTTCCCAGCGCAGGCCGCCCGACAACTTCTTGAACGTGGCCGACATCGTGGTCCCGCCGAGTGCGGTGCGCGTCGGGTCGTAGCGCACGCCGATGTCCGGACGCTGGTAGTAGTGCACGCTCCCCAGTTGCGTAAGCGCGATCGACGACGCGCTCCCTTCGACACGATTCACGGCGATATACGCTTGCAGTTCGTAACGCCCCGGACCGAACCGGTGGTACCCCTGCAGCACGCCAGCCACCGCGGAGCGGCGCAGCACCGGCTCGGTGGCATCGTCCAGCTCACGCTGCATCGACGTGAACTGCGTGCCAAGCTGCGACTTGCCGGCGCGAAACTCCCGGACGAGCCGCGCGACCAGATAGTTGGTACGCGGTTCGATGGTCGTGCCCTTTGCGCCCACCTCTCGCGCTGTTATCGCTTCCACGAGGCCCACCTGTATGCCGTTCGCCAGGCGCCCGGTGAGCTTGCCGGCGGCGAGGATCGACGTAAACGCCGGATCCGCGGCCGAACTGCGCAACTGCGGCGTGCGCCCGATGCGCCGCGTGTAGAACGTCCCCTCGCACGGGCCGCACTTGAACAGCCCCACGCCCTCCTGAAAGAACGGCCGGCGTTCGTCGAGCCGCAGTTCAAACGCCGTGAGGTTGAGAATCGCGGGGTCGGCCTCCACCTGCCCGAAGTCCGGGTTCACCGTGGCATCGAGCGTGAGGTTGGACCCGATCCCCGCTTTCACGTCGAGCCCGGCGGCGTGCCGTGCCTCGCGGGTCCATCCCCCCTCGCGCGGAACCGGCGCATTGGTCTCTACCACATAGGGCAGCAGCTCCAGACGCCGCGCCTTGCCGATGCCGCGGATGCCCGAGAGCTCGCCGAGCTGTGACGCGAACGCCTGGCGCGACATCCGGTACACGGGCCAGGAGTCACGCTGGTTGCGCCGTGCAATATCGCGCCAGATGCCAAAGCCAAAGGTGTGCTCGTCCCGGTCGTTGAATCGCATCTGGCTGAACGGCAGGCGGAACTCCGCCGTCCACCCCGCCGAATCGACGCGCGTCGCCACATCCCAGACTCCGTCCCACGTCATGTCTTCGATGTGGTCCGAGTAGATCGACGCATCGCGCTTGACGCCCGCGGGGTTCACCATGAACTGCAGCCCGGTGCGCCGGTCGTGATACGAATCGACAACGACCTTCAACCAATCCGACGCCGTGCGCTCGTCACGCCGGCTCATGAGCGCAATCAAACTGTCTGGATGCGGATCGAGCGCGCGCACGAAAACGTACAGATAACGGTCGTCGTAGGCCGCGCGCGCCTCCGTGGCAAAGTCGGTGGGTCCGTCTTCCGCAGGCGAGAACTGCCGGAACCCACCCATCACCGGTGCGTCGCGCCACACGGCATCCGTGTCAGCACCATCGATCACTGGCGCCACCGCGGCGCGCACGGCCCGTCCCGAGGCGCTCGGCGGTGTGTCGATGCCCCCGAGGGTGAGCAGGGCGGCGGTCAGGTACAAAAGGGGCATCGGGAGCGGGGCAGAGGCGGGCGGACGAGGAGCGCCGTGGAATCTATGGGGTCGCTCCGCGCGTCAGCGTCGCGGCGGAAACGGAAACGGGGCGGGCAAACTCAGTAGGACTCGAGTCTGCCCGCCCCTCCGCCCTTACGCCACGCGGGGGTAGGCCGTTGACCGGCGACCCCGCGGTCGACGTGCTACGGCAGCGTCAGTACCTCAATGCGCGTGGCCTGCGCGGCCGTGTGGTACACCCGCATCGTCGCTGCCTTGAAGTCCGACGGCTGCGCAAAAAAGATGCTCGGCACGAACGTCTGCGGATTGCGGTCGATGTGCGGGAACCAGCTGCTCTGCACCTGCACCATCAGTCGATGTCCCTTCTTGAACGTGTGGTGCACCGAGACCATCTCGAACGCGAGCGAGTCGGCCTGGTTGGGCACCATCGCACTCGGCGTCTCAAACGAGCGGCGGTACCGCGCGCGGAACGGTTCGCCGCGCACCATCTGCTGGTAGCCGCCAACAATGAAGCCGCTCTGATCGCCGGGCCAGTTCTTCGCCGTGTCTGGGAAGACGTCGATCAGCTTCACAATGAAGTCAGCATCGGTCCCTGATGTGCTGACATGCAGCACCGGCTTGAGCGGGCCGGAGATGGTGAGGTCTTCGGTGAGCACGTCGCTCTGGTACACCAGTACGTCGGGACGGCGCGCCGCAAAGCGCTGATCGCCGGTGATGTAGTCGCGCGGCATCCCCTGCCCCTCGATGCGATCGACCACCGGCACCGGCTTGGCCGGATCGCTCACGTACTGGTCGAAGGCGCCGCTCTTGGGTGGCGGGCTGAAGCTCAGCTTGCCGCCCGGCTGCAGGTAGAGCGCGGCCTTCTTGGCGCCCGGTGCCGGCCAAGTGGGATAGCGATCCCACCGGTCAGCACCCGTGCGGAACACCGTCACGCCGGGTTCGACGGTGCGCGGCGCGCCGGCGAGATGCTGGGCGAAGAACGGGTACTCCACGGAATCGCGGAAGAACGGTCCCGTCTTGTAGGTCCAGCGCAGGTTCCCCAGCACGGTGCCATCGCCGCGGCTCCATCCACCGTGCGACCACGGACCGACGATCAACGAGTTCTGAGTGGCCGGGCTCTGCTTGGCGATGCTGCCGTACACCCACCAGGGGCCGTGTAGATCTTCCGTGTCATAGAAGCCACCGACCGTCAGGACCGCGGCTTTGACGTCACGCAGGTGCGGCCGCACGTCGCGCGCCTTCCAGAAGGCGTCGTACGTGGGGTGGTTGATGATGTTCTCCCACAACGGTCCCGTCCCTTCCGTGATGTACTTCCGCGAGCCGGGGCCCACCGGCCCCATATCGAGATAGAACTGGTAGGCGTCGGGCGTGGTGCGGGCGAACGGATAGCGCTTGTCGTACCCCGGTTCGGTGCGTGGGCCGCGACCAAACGAGGTGTAGAACCCGAAGTTGTGCGGCAGCAGGAAGGCGCCGCCGTGGAACGTATCGTCGCCCATCCAGATGTCGGTCATCGGCGCCTGCGGCGAGCAGGCCACCAGCGCCGGATGCCGCGACAGGCAACTCGCGCTCGCATAGAAGCCGGGATACGACGTGCCAAAGATCCCCATCCGGCCGTTCGTCGGGAGGTTCTTGAGCAGCCACTCGATGGTGTCGAAGGTGTCGGTCCCTTCGTCCACGTCGGTCGGCTTCTCGTGCTTCTCGAGAATCGGCGTCATCTCCTGGAACTCACCTTCGGAGAAGTGCCGTCCGCGCCCGTCCTGGTAGACGAAGATGTAGCCGTCGTCCACATACTTGGCGTTCCCCGACGGCCCGAGCGTGGCCTTGTAGGCCGTGTCGCCATAGGGCGCCACCGAATACGGCGTCCGCTGCATCAGCACCGGATAGCGTCGGGTGGTATCGCGGGGCACATAGATCGACGTGAACAGCTTGACCCCGTCGCGCACCGGGATCTTCACCTCGAGCTTGCGATAGTTCTGGCGAATGCGGGCGGCGAGCGCCGGATCACCCTGCATCTGGGCAGCGGCGGGGTCGGCGATCACGGCCAGCAGGGAGGCAACGAGCAGTCGGCGCATGGCGTCCGGGATCAGAGGGGGGTGACATCGGCCGGCCTCGGGCGGGCGTTCCGGCGCATCCATATAGGATGCGGTTGCCAGGGCTCGAAGGCCAGATCTGCCGGCTATTTTCTCGCTCCGGTCCAGATAGCCACAATCCCGCACGACGCCATCCCGGCCGCGCGCAGCAACTCCGCCGGCGCCGAGATGCTGCTTCCATAAATCTCGATCGCCGCCACGCCGGATGCGGAGATCAACTCGTCGATCGACATCAGCGTGCGCGCATCAGGAGGGCGCATGCTGCGATCCTTCAACTCCTCCAGCGTCCCCCGAACCCGCATGCCATCGAGCAGGATCGTCATGGCGCAGTCCGGGCCGCGTCCACCGACAATCACGCGCGGACCACTGAAGGGGATGAGCCTCACCATCGACTCACCGGCCAACATCTGGGTCACCCGCAGCGGCTGTCGGAGATCGAGTTCTTCCGGAGTGATCATGCGTGCGGCATACGCGCCGCGCTGGACCCGCTCGACGCGATCGTAGAAGCCCGACCGCGCGAGCGCGGTGTTCCGCCGCGCTCGCACCGCGACGGTGTCGAGTGCGACACTGACCGGTTGGAGCGCCACCCTATACACGTCGCCTGTCGCATCGCGCGTGACCCAGCCGAGAAACGGGGCAAAGCCCATGCGCCGCACATGCAGGCGCAGTGAGTCGGCTGGTTCGGTCAGCAGGAGTACACGTCCGCTGTCATCGGCGACCTTCTGCACGCCAGCGCCGAGCGCGACCAGTGCGAACGGGACGGGATGGGCGTGCGTGTCCGTGACGGTGATCCGAACATGCGGTGCCTGTGCGCCGGCGGCGCCGGCAGCCAGTGCTAGCGATGCCGTAGCGAAACGTGCGCCTCGTGTCGCCGCGCGGAAACAGACGGCCATCGGTCGCGCACCCATCCATTCATCATACAATGCTCAAGAACCCGGAATGACAGGCAAATCCTGACAATCTGTGCTGAATCCTCCGATCCATCCGTGCCACGTGAAATGACGAATTTGCGTTCGCCGTACTCGACAGCACCCTCATACTCGGCGCAACTGCGCCCTACTACGCCATGACAGACACGCACGAAGTGCCGCGCACGATGGGCCAGCAGTTCGGCCGCCGCTCCTGGGCCGAGCCGTGGAAGATCAAGATGGTCGAGCCGCTGCGCATGACCGACCGCGCCACGCGCGAGCGCGCGATGGCCGAGGCGGGATACAACACCTTCCTGCTCCGCTCCAC
The DNA here is from genome assembly GCA_031127085.1 of Gemmatimonadota bacterium. GTDB lineage: Bacteria > Gemmatimonadota > Gemmatimonadetes > Gemmatimonadales > Gemmatimonadaceae > PNKL01. The sequence continues at coordinate 25,336 of JARIEY010000023.1, forward strand.
CGACGTCTACATCGATCTGCTCACCGACAGCGGCACCAGCGCGATGAGCGACCGCCAGTGGGCGGGAATGATGGTGGGTGACGAAGCGTACGCCGGTTCCGAGAATTTCTATCATCTCGAAACGGCCATTCAGACCTACTACGGCTACAAGTACCTCGTCCCCACGCACCAGGGGCGCGGCGCCGAGAACCTGATCAGCCGCACCGAGATCAAGCCGGGCCAGTATGTGCCGGGCAACATGTACTTCACGACGACGCGCCTGCATCAGGAAATGGCGGGCGGCATCTTCGTCGACGTGATCTGCGACGAAGCCCACGATCCGCAGCACCGCGGCGCCTTCAAGGGCAACGTGGACATCGGAAAGCTTGATGCCCTCATCAAGGAGCATGGCGCCGAGAAGATCGCGTACGTGTCGGTGGGCGCCACCGTGAACATGGCGGGCGGCCAGCCGGTCTCGATGACCAACATCAAGGCCCTGCGCGCCTGGGGCGATACGCACGGCATCAAGATCTACCTCGACGCCACGCGCGCGGTGGAAAACGCCTTCTTCATTCAGGAACGCGAAGAGGGCTACAGCGACAAGACGGTCGCGCAGATCCTCAAGGAGTTCTGCTCCTACACCGACGGTGCCTGGATGAGCGCCAAGAAGGACTCGCTCGTCAACATCGGCGGCTGGGTGGCAGTGAACAACTGGGACGTCTTCGAGGAGCTCCGCAACCTCGTCGTCGTCTTCGAAGGGCTGCACACCTACGGCGGACTCGCCGGCCGCGATATGGAAGCGATGGCGATTGGCACCGCCGAGTCGGTGCAGGACGATCACATCCGCGCGCGCATTGGCCAGGTGCGCTACCTCGGCGGGCTGCTGGAAGAGTGGGGCGTGCCGATGATGGAGCCCGTCGGCGGACACGCCATCTTCCTCGACGCCAAGCGGTTCTATCCGCAGCTCAAGCAGGACGATTTCCCGGCGCAGACGCTAGCCGCGCAGCTCTATCTCGACAGCGGCATCCGCGCCATGGAACGCGGCATCGTGAGTGCCGGGCGTAACGCGAAGACGGGCGATCACTACCGGCCGAAGCTCGAGCTCACGCGACTCACCATCCCGCGGCGCGTCTACACGCAGGCGCATATGGACGTCGTGGCGGAGTCGGTGAAGGCGGTCTACGACCAGCGGGAGTCGGTGAAGGGACTGGTCATGAAGTACGAGCCCAAATACCTGCGCTTCTTCCAGGCGCGGTTCGAGCCGCTGTAAGCGCTCGAGGTAGGGTCGGGAACATCGACGGGGGTCCTTTCACGGCTTCCAT
>JARIEY010000217.1 GCA_031127085.1 Gemmatimonadota bacterium
TGCTGACTCCACGTCACCCTTCTTCGGCAAGGTGGACCTGAGTCGCATTGCGCTGATGGGTCACTCACGCGGGGGCGAGGCGGTGGCGGTGGCCGCGGCGTTCAATCGCCTGTCGCGCTACCCCGACGACGCGCGCGTCGTGTTCAACTTCAACTTCGACATTCGGACGCTCGTCGCCATTGCCCCAGTCGACGGGCAGTACCGACCGGCCGATCAGGGAACGCCGCTCACCGACATCAACTATCTGGTGCTGCACGGCGCGCACGACTCCGACGTCTCCACCTTCATGGGGCAGCGTCAGTTCCAGCGCATCCGCTACACGAGCCCGGGCCCGTGGCGGAAATCGGCGGTCTACATCTATCGCGCCAACCACGGGCAGTTCAACACCGTGTGGGGGTCGAGCGATGTCGGCAAGGAACTTGGGCTGCTGCTCGCCAAGAAGAACCTGCTCTCCGGCGACGAACAGCGGCAGGCGGGAAAAGTCTTCATCAGCGCCTTCCTCGACCTGACCCTACGCGGCGCGGCGAGCTACGAGCCGCTCTTCCGCGACGCGCGCGCCGGCGGCGCGTGGCTCCCTCGCACCATCTATCTCACGCGCTACGAAGATCCGAGCACGCGCCGCCTCGCCTCGTTCGAGGAGGACGTGGACGTGACCACCGGCGACCGGCCGGGGGTTCAGGTGCACGGCTCCTCGCTCGCCACCTGGCGGGAGCTCGGCCTGAGCATGCGTTCTCGCGGCAACTCGTCCTACGAGAATCACGTCGTCCGACTCGGCTGGTCGAAGCCCGCCAACTCCGCGATGCCGGCCAGATACGAGCTTCGCTGGCCCGACTCGCTCGCCACCGCGCTTGCCCTCGACCCCCGTAGCGCCCTCGTCTTTGAAGTACAGGCGGAGAGAGACAAGCCGCGGCCGCTGGCGGCTGCAGATACGGCGCCGGGGCAGGGTATGATGCCGCGTCCTCCACGCTTCGGCTGGCTCCCCAAGTGGCTGCGCGCCGGTTCACGCGATTCAGCCGGCACGTCGGCCGACACGACCTCGACGCGCGCGGCGCGAAAAGGGCGCGGGGCCGCCGCCGATAGTGGCGCTTCGCGCAAGAAGTCCAAGGCGGCGAAGGGCGCCGCCGACTCGGTCGTGGTGCTCGATTTCCACGTCGTACTCGAAACTGCCGACGGACTCACGGCCTCCGTGGCGCTGTCGGAACTTGCCCCCCTCCCGCCCCCCCTCCCCATCCGGCTGTACAAGTGGGCCCGTTCGGAGAAACGGTTCGGCGCGAGTTCGCGTGACTACGACCAGGTGCTCACGCGCTACGCCGTCCCGCTGGCCGACCTGGAGCGCAAGGTGCCGGGGTTCAAGTCGGAGCGCGTTCGCGCCGTTCGCTTTGTCTTCGACCGTTCTGAATCGGGGACCGTGCTGCTGGATGGTGTCGGATTCGAGCGAGGCGTTGGGCGGTAGCCGACACGCCCGTGCCATGGACGGACAGGCGGCGGGCGTCCGCCGAGCGACGGACGCCCGTTACGAATTGACCCGAGCGCTACGGTTTGAAGATGAGCGGAAGCACCACCCGCGACTTCACCGCCGTGCCCTTCACCTTGGCGGGCGAGAACTCCAGCTTGGGCGCGACCTGCTTGGCGGCTTCGGTCAGCGCGGGCACGCTGGAGATGGCGTCGATCGAACCCGCGTCCACCCGGCCCTTCTCGTCCACCACGAACTCCACCTGCACGGCGCCGCCCACGCCCGCTTTTCGCAGGTTGGCGGGGTAGGCTTCGGACATGATGCGCGCCATATACGTCGGCGACGACAACTTGGGCATCGCGTCCACTTCGCTCAGGTCATAAATCTTCTTGGCGTCCTGGGCGTGCGCCATGACCGGAAGTACAGACAAGATGGCGGCAAGCGCCAAGGCCCAGCAGGACAACGGCGTCGCGCGGGGTGAAAATGCCGAATGCGTCAAGGTTCTGCCCTCCATGGCAGGTAGTAGGGAATCCTCCCTTCTCCTATCATCGGTAGGTATTTGCCGGACTTGAGTGCGGCGTGAATCGCCGCCGTCGCGGCCCGTGACCGAGGCGTCACTGTCGCCGAGGGGCGAAACCGTCCGCCTCGGTCGGCCTTTCGGCCAACCCCGCGCGGCGTTTGTTTTGACGAATGAGCATGCGCGAAAAACTCGACCTGCTGGAGCGTCGCCGCGCCGAATCGGAACTCGGCGGTGGCGCCAAGCGCCTGAAGGCACAACACGACAAGGGCAAGCTGTCGGCCCGCGAACGGCTCGACGTCCTGCTCGACGAGGGTTCCTTCACGGAACTCGACCGTTTTGTGGTGCATCGGTCCCACGACTTCGGACTCGAGGAGCAGCAGTACTTCGGCGACGGCGTGGTCACCGGCTACGGGCGGGTGGACGGCCGGCTGGTGTACGTCTTCTCGCAGGACTTCACCGTGTTTGGTGGATCGCTGAGCGAGGCCGTGGCCGAGAAGATCTGCAAGGTGATGGATCTCGCGGTCCGCAACGGCGCCCCGGTGATCGGCCTCAACGACTCGGGCGGCGCGCGCATTCAGGAGGGGGTCGTCTCGCTCGGCGGCTACGCCGAGATCTTCCTTCGCAATACGCTGGCCTCCGGCGTCGTGCCGCAGATCTCGGCGGTGCTCGGCCCGTGCGCCGGCGGCGCCGTGTATTCGCCGGCCATCACCGACTTCATCTTCATGACCCGTCACACGAGCTACATGTTCGTGACGGGGCCCAATGTGGTGAAGACCGTCACGCACGAAGATGTGACGATGGAGGCGCTCGGCGGCGCCGACACCCACGGCGGAACGTCGGGCGTCTCGCACTTCACCTGCGACAGCGAGTTGGCGTGCCTGCAGGGGATTCGCGACCTGCTCCGCTTTCTCCCCGCGAACAATGTGGAACCGCCGCCGCGCGGCGGCTCCATCGATCCGCGCGACCGCCGCGATGAGGCGCTGCTCGACGTGGTCCCTGACCACCCGAGCAAGCCCTACGACATGCACGACGTGATCCGCCGTGTCGTCGACGACGGCGAGTTTCTGGAGGTGCAGAAGGAGTTCGCGGGGAACATTCTCTGCGGGTTCGCGCACCTGGGCGGCTTCTCCGTGGGCATCGTCGCCAATCAGCCCGCGGTGTTGGCCGGCGTGCTCGACATCAACGCCAGCACCAAGGCGGCGCGCTTCATCCGCTTCTGCGACGCGTTCAACATTCCCGTGGTGACGTTCGAGGATGTGCCGGGCTTCCTGCCGGGCGTTGCGCAGGAACACGGGGGCATCATCAAGCACGGCGCCAAGCTGCTCTACGCCTACTGCGAGGCGACCGTCCCCAAGCTTACGGTCATCACGCGGAAGGCGTACGGTGGCGCGTATGACGTGATGAGCTCCAAGCACATCCGCGGCGACTTCAACGTGGCGTGGCCGACGGCGGAAATTGCCGTGATGGGGCCCAAGGGGGCGGTGGAGATTCTCTTCAAGAAGGAGATCGCCGAGAGCACCGATCCGGCGGCCGCGATGGATCAGCGGGTCGCCGAGTACACCGCGAAGTTCGCCAATCCGTACGTGGCGGCCAGCCGTGGCTATGTGGACGACATCATCGACCCGCGCGATACCCGGCTGCGGCTCATCGACGCGCTCGAAACGCTGCAGGGCAAGCGCGATCGCAACCCGCCCAAGAAGCACGGGAATATTCCGCTGTGAAGAAAGTCCTGGTGGCAAACCGCGGGGAGATCGCGTTGCGCGTGATCCGCGCCTGCCGCGAGCTTGGGCTGCAGTCGGTGGCCGTTTACTCTGACGCCGATGCGCGGGCCTCGCACGTACGCGAGGCCGACGAGGCGGTGCGCCTTGGGCCGCCGCCGTCCAGCGAGAGTTATCTGCGCGGCGACCTGATCATTGAGGCCGCCAAGTCGGTGGGCGCCGACGCCATCCACCCGGGCTACGGCTTTCTCTCGGAACGCGAGTGGTTCGCGCGCGCGGTGCGCGACGCAGGACTCATCTGGGTGGGCCCGCCGGCCGAGGCGATTGCCGCGATGGGCTCAAAGACCGCGGCCCGCACCCTGGCGGTGGCGCACGACGTGCCCGTGGTGCCGGGGACCACGGAGCCGCTGCGCGATGCCGCCGAGGCGGCCGAGATCGCGGCGCGGTTCGGCTATCCGATCCTGTTGAAGGCGGCGGCCGGCGGTGGCGGCAAGGGGATGCGCGTGGTGCGTGAGCCGTCGCAGCTCGCGTCGTCGCTGGAGTCGGCGCAGCGGGAGGCGAAGAACGCCTTTGGCGACGACGCCGTGTACGTGGAGAAATACATCGAGGGGCCGCGGCACGTGGAGATTCAGGTGCTCGCCGACGCACACGGGCGCTGCATCGCGCTCGGCGAACGCGAGTGCTCGGTGCAGCGCCGCCACCAGAAGATGATCGAAGAAGCGCCAAGCCCCGCCGTGAATGCCGAGCTGCGCAAGGCGATGGGAGCGGCGGCGGTGCGCGCGGCGAAGGCGGCGGGGTATGTGAATGCCGGCACGTGCGAGTTCCTGCTCGCCCCAGACGGGCAGTTCTACTTCCTCGAGATGAACACCCGCATCCAGGTGGAGCACCCGGTGACTGAACTGGTCACGGGGGTCGACCTGGTGCAGTGGCAGCTGCGTATCGCCGCCGGCGAGCGGCTCCCGTTCACCGCGTCCATCGATCCGCGCGGCTGGGCAATGGAATGCCGCATCACGAGCGAAGACGCGTCGAACGGCTTCCTGCCCAGCACGGGTCGCATTCAGTACCTGCGAATTCCGGGTGGGCCGGGCGTGCGCTGGGACGCCGGCGTGGGGATAGGGAGCGAGGTCAGCCTGTTCTACGACCCGATGCTCGCCAAGCTGATTGTCTGGGCGCCCACGCGGGCCGAGGCGATCGCGCGTATGCACCGTGCGCTCGACGAACTCACCATCGACGGGTTGGAGACATCGCGCGAGTTCCACCTGCGCGTGATGGAAGACGAGGAGTTCCAGCGCGGCGCGATTGACATCCAGTGGCTGGAGCGCCGGCTCGACTCGCTGGTCGGCGCGCGTGCGCCGCGCGAGCAGGTGGAGGCGGCGGCCATCGCGGCCGCGCTGCTGGCGGAGCGCGATCGCATGCAGCGGGTCCCGCGCGGCGCGGCAGCGGCGGGGCCGGGGGCGGCGGGGCCGCGCCCCGAACTGTCGCCGTGGGCGCGCGCCGCGCGATCGCAGGGTCTGCGCGACGCGTGAGCGCGATCGCGACCCTCGACATCGCATCGATCGCCGCTGGCGGCGATGGCGTCGCTCGGCACGAAGGACTCGTCGTCTTTGTGCCGCGTACGGCACCCGGTGACCGCGCGCGCGTGCGGCTCAACGCCAAGGGGCGGTTCGCTCGCGGGGCGCTGCTCGCCGTGGAGCAGCCCTCCGCATCGCGCGTGCCGGCGTCGTGCGCGCACTACGACGCCGATCGCTGCGG
>JARIEY010000218.1 GCA_031127085.1 Gemmatimonadota bacterium
GTCGTTGCCCATGCGCACCGTGCCCAGCTCGTGAATGATCGATCCGCCGTTGGAGATGCCGTAGCCCTTGTCCTTGCCCGGCATATCGCTCCACACCTGACCGCCCATTTCGGCGATCATCTTGCGGAACGTCTCCTGCATATGCTTCACCTGGTTATGCTCGTGGTCGCTCCACTTCCAGTGGAACTTGAGCACGGGGATGCCCCACTTGTCCTTCTTGGTGGTGTCGATCTCGCAGTAGCAGTCGGCGTTGGGAATCTGTTCGCCGCGCCCGGAGAAGCCGACGGTCGCACCCCAGTACCGGCGGTAGTCTTCCTTGAGACCGGCGCCGAAGCCCGAGAAGTTGGGGTAGTTCTCGATCCCGCCCATGAAGCCATAGCTGGGCTGGCCGAGTCCGCCCCAGACTTCGATGTGGTAGCCGCGCGGGAAGTCGAGCTTCTTGTTGTCGATCCACCACGGCATGTAGATGTGGCCGCCGCCCACGCCGTCGCAGTTGTGCCGCACGCGATCGGCGAGCTTCGGGATGTAGCCGCCCACGTCGGTACCCGTGGTGTCGGTGAGATACTTGCCCACCACACCGCTCGAGTTGCCCAGGCCGTTGGGGAAACGCGGTGACTTGCTGTTGAGCATGATGCGCGCGCTCTCGCAGGCGCTGGCGGCAAGAATGACGATCCGCCCCTTCACGTGCATGTCCTTGCCCGTCGGCTTGTCGATGTAGCTGACGCCCGTGGCGTTCCCCTTGGCGTCCACCGTCACTTCGCGGGCCATCGCGTTGGTGATGATGGAGAGGCGGCCGGTCTTGGCGGCCGGGAAGAGCAGCACGTTGCCCGACGTGAAGTTGGAGTTGGTCATGCAGCCGCGGTTGCACTGCGCGCAGTAGTGGCAGGGCGCGCGGCCGTTGAGCGGCTTGGTGAGGATCGAAAGGCGCGACGGGATGCACCAGACGCCCATCTTGTCGGCCGTCTGCTTGATGAGCAGTTCGTGGCAGCGCGGGCGCGGTGCGGGCTGGAAGACACCGTCGGGGTGGTTGGGCAGCTTCTCCACCGAGCCAAAGATGCCAATCAGCTTGTCGACCTTGTCGTAGTACGGCGCCACGTCGTTGTACGTGATGGGCCAGTTATCGCCCAGGCCGTCGATGCTCTTGCGCCGGAAGTCATCGGGGCCGAAGCGGAGCGAGATGCGCCCCCAGTGGTTCGTGCGGCCGCCCAGCATGCGCCCGCGCCACCAATCGAACTTGGTTCCCGGTGCCTTGGTGTACGGCTCACCGGGAATCTCCCAGCCGCCAATGCACGCGTCGAACTCGCCAAACGGGCGTTCGGGCGTCGAGGCCCCGCGCCGCGGCGAGTCGTACGGCATCTTGAGCATGGTGGAATCCATGGTGTTGTCCCACCACCCGCCGGCTTCCAGCATCAGGACATTGGCGCCGGCTTCCACGAGCACATGGGCGGCCATGCCGCCGCCCGCGCCGGAGCCGACGATGACCACATCGTATTCAAGGCGCTTCGGTTGGGTTTGCATCCCGCGAAAATGATGCGTGGCACGCCGGTTCGCCAGCAGGTGTCCAGCGGTTGAGTGTGGCCCCCGAAAGCCCCATGTTGGAAGTGACGCGGGAGGCGCCATGTTCGAGGATGCCGAGCTGGGTCATACGGTCGACAAGGCCACGTACGACGCACGGGTGCCGGCTCTGCGCTCGGCGCTGCTCGACGCGCAGTTCGCCCTGAAGGACGCCAGGGCGTTCCCGGTGCTGCTGCTCGTCGGCGGCGTCGAAGGGGCCGGCCGGGGCGAGACCGTGAATGCGCTGACCTCGTGGCTCGATCCCCGCCACGTCGAGGTCAATGGACTCGGCGAGCCCTCGGACGAAGAGCTGGAGCGGCCGCGCTATTGGCGCTTCTGGCGGGCGTTGCCGCCGAAGGGAAAGATCGGCGTCTTCTTCGGATCGTGGTATACGTATCCCATTTTGCAGGCCTCGCTCGCCAAGGGGCGCACACGCTGGGCAAAGCTCGACAATCGCATCGACGAGATCGTGCGCTTCGAGCGTATGCTCTCCGAAGAGGGCGCGCTCGTCCTGAAGTTCTGGTTCCACCTCTCGAAGTCCGTCCAGAAGCGGCGCATCAAGGAGCTCAAGAAGGACCCGCTGACGCGGTGGCGGGTGACGGGTACGGCCGAGGAGTACTTCGCCAAGTACGACCGGTTCCGCGAAGTCTCCGAACGGACGCTGCGCCACACCTCCACAGCGCTCGCACCGTGGCTCGTGGTGGAAGGCGGGGACCGCCGGTACCGCGAGCTGTTTGTGGCGGAGGAACTGCTGCGCGCGTTGAAGACGCGGCTCGACGCCCCCAAGACGGCGCGGCCGACGCCCGCTCGCACCGGCGATGCCCCCGAGGTGGACGGTCGCCGCACGCTGCTCAGCGAACTGGATCTCAAGAAGAAGTTGGCGAAGCCGGCCTACACCAAGGCGCTCGAGCGCTGGCAGGGGCAACTGGCCCTGCTGACCCGCGACAAGCGCTTCCGCGATCACTCGGTGGTGGTGGTCTTCGAGGGAAACGATGCCGCGGGCAAGGGCGGGACGATCCGCCGCGTGACCCGCGCGGTGGATGCGCGCATCGTGCGCGTGGTGCCGATCGCGGCGCCTACGGACGAGGAGAAAGCCCACCCGTACCTCTGGCGATTCTGGCGGCAACTGCCACGCTGCGGGCAGATCACCGTGTTCGACCGCTCGTGGTATGGCCGCGTGTTGGTGGAACGCGTGGAGGGATTTTGCGCGCCCTACGACTGGGAACGCGCCTACGGTGAGATCAACGACTTCGAAGAGGAGATGACCGGGCACGGCGCCGTGGTCGTGAAGTTCTGGCTCGCCATCTCCAAGGACGAACAGCTGCGGCGCTTCAAGGAGCGCGAGCAGATCAGTTTCAAAACATTCAAGATCACTGAGGAAGACTGGCGCAACCGCAAGAAGTGGGACGCCTACTCCGACGCCGTCTGCGATATGGTGGCGCGCACGTCCAGCGCCCGCGCGCCGTGGACGATGGTCGAGGCCAACGACAAGTACCACGCGCGCGTGAAGGTGCTGCGCACGCTGGTGGAAGCCATAGAGAACGTCGTGTGACGCGCAGCTAGAACTGAAGGCCGAGGAGATAGTCTGCCGACTTCCTCACGCTCCCCATCGGATCGGCCGGTGCATCGTGCTCCACGAAGTAGTGTTGGATGCCGGCTTTCTCGCGCAGCGCGAGGATCGCCTTCCAGTCGATGACGCCCGATCCCACCTCGGTCATCGTCTGCGCTGGCGCCGCCGTGGCGTCCTTCAGGTGCACCATGCTGAATCGGCGCGAATGCCGCGTGAACAGCTGCCGTGGATCCTGCCCGGCCTTCACCGCCCAGTAGATGTCGAGCTCGAAGGCGACGTACCCCTCATCGGTGCCGCTCAGCAGGATCTCAAAGGGAATGCGGCCGTCCACCGGCGCGAACTCCACCGAGTGGTTGTGAAACGCGAACCGGAGTCCGGCACCGCGCGCGCGCCGGCCGATGGCGTTGAACGTGTCGGCCAACCGCTTCCAGTCATCGGCGGTCTTGAGCGGCGCGGTGTCGATCGACGCGACCGTCAGGAACCTCACACCGAGCGCGTGCGCGGCCTCAGCCGTCGCGTCAAAACGCGTGGTCACGTCCTCGATGCCCACGTGGGTCGACGGGGCCGTCATTCCGAGTTCGTCGAGTGTCTGTCGCAGCGGGGCGAGTGCGTTGCCGTGGTACCCGGCGAACTCGACTTCCCGGTAGCCGAGCCGGCGCAGGTCGGCAATCGTCGCGAGCAGGTTCTTCTTGGCGGCCTCGCGCACGGTGTACAGTTGTACACCGACTCGTTCGATACGGCGAGGCTCTCCCGTGGCGGCCATCGCTTCTCGCGGGGCCAAACCGGCGACGGCCAAGGCGGCCAACGCCTTCACGGCATCACGACGCGTGGTCATGCGAGGCTCCTCCGGTGGCGCGTTGCGCGATCACGGCGAGCAGCTGTCGCCGATGATGGTGAATATGCTGCGAGGCGAAACGGACGACGTCATAGATGGGCAGCCCGCCGAGGTACGGATGCACCAGACGCTTGTGCGGACGGCGTTCCACCAAAATTCCCAGATCGCGCAGACACGATTCGCCGGTCGCGCGGAAGAGCGCCACGCCATCGGCCGGCGTATTGGGGCCGCCGCTCGGACGCAGCGGGCGCGGCGCCCGCGCCTTGGGAAATGGCGCGCCGGCCAGCAGGCGCGGCTTCACAAACGCGCGGGCAAAAAACAGCCGGATGGGCCCGAGCCGCACACGCAGTGAGTTCTTTCCGCGCGATTCGCCCGCGTACTGCGAATAAGTGCGTGCCAGATGTTCGGTGATCTCGGCCGGCGACCACCCGTCAGCCGACGTCTTGGACGTCCACGTTCCCTGCGGCAGATCGCTGATGGCGGCAACAAAGGCGTCGGCCGCCTCGGCGTGCTCGGCCAGCAGCGCGGGCCAGACGCGCCGCGTGATGGCGGCGTGCAGCCGGCGCCGCCCATACCAGATCATCGCGCCGCTCAGCGCCACGCTGCCAAGCGCGGCAATCACGATGTCGGATACCGGTGCGCCACCGAACGCCCACGTGGCGGTAGGCGCCGCGTAGCTGACCGCCGCACCGAACAGCCACAGCAGGCGGAGTCCGATCTGCCTCCCGCTGAATGTCGCAATGACAACGCCGAGCGCCGAGAGGCCAAGCACCACCTGCGCGACGAGCACCGACTGCTGCGCGAAGCCGTGCGCGGGCTCTGCCGTCAGTCCGTTGATCGCGGAATCCGCACCCAGCGCGCCGAGCGCGCCGAGAAACAGCCACTCACCCAGCGGCCGTCCAAGCACCTCCCAACTGCGCGGGTCCTGATTCATCCGGTGGGGCGGGCGCTCGAGAGTTCGGCCGGCGACACGGTCGCCACCGTCGTCGGAGAGGCGCTCGTCAATCGCCGGTGATAATCCACCTGGCCCAGATGATAGCCCAGATGCACCGCACAATGGAGGAGGAACTCCTGCGTGTTCACACGCACGGCGCCGATCGGCAGGGGAAACTCGCGGGCCAGCACCTCCGCCGTCACCTGCGGCAGCGCGCGCTCGACGGCATCGAGTGCCGCATCCAGATCGCGCAGCAGTTCTGTTCGCGGCAGGCCGCGCGCGGCGAACTCGCGGGACCGGTCGCGCTCGTACGCAATCCCGCCCACCACGTGTCCCACGTACAGCCGCAAGTTGCCGGCGAGGTGCAGGACCAGCGTCCCGCACGAGTTCGAAATCCCGGGAGGCGTCACCCACACGGCGTCGTCAGACGGATACGCCTCCAGTTCGCGGCGCAACGCGCGCAGGTCACGCCGGATCACGGCGTGCAGATGGGCGGCGATGGCAGGTGTGCTCACGCGACGTTCT
>JARIEY010000219.1 GCA_031127085.1 Gemmatimonadota bacterium
GCTTACGGGCGGCGGAGCGCCGCGCATGGACGCAACAGGCGTGGACGCCGCGCGCTTCGATGTGGCTGCCGGCCTCGCGCGCGCGACGGGGGCTGCGGTGCTGCTCAAGGGCGTTCCCACCGTCGTGAGCGCGCCGGATGGGCGCACCATCGTGAGCGCGCGCGGCACGCCCGTGCTGGGGCAGGGCGGGAGCGGCGACCTGCTCGCGGGAATCGCGGCGACGTTGCTGGCGCAGACCGACGACCCGCTCGCGGCCGGCGCGGCGGCGGCCTGGGTGCACGGGCGTGCCGCTGAACTCGCCGCTCCCGATGGCGCCATTCGCGGCGTTACGCTCGACGACGTGCTTGCCGCGTTGCGCGAGGCGTGGCGATGCGTGGAGCCGCCGCGCGCGAGCCACGTGCTCGCCGAACTCGCCAGCGTCGGCGAACGGTGACGCCGCTCAAAGCGGCGGCCACGGCCATGGGCGCTCCCGGCACGGCGCGGCTGAGCCGCACGGGATTGGGCCGCGCGATCTCGGTCCGCGACGGCTCGAGCGCGTTGCTGTTGTTGCTCACTGTCGCGTCGGTCATCGCCTGCGGCCCGCCACCGGCGGGAATGCGGCCGGGCGCAACGCCGTCGCGCGGAATCGCCGGCGCAATATTGCGAGAGGATCGCGTCACCATCGGCCGCGGTACCACCGTGCGCGCCGTCGCCGTGGCGCGACGGTTCGTGTATGCCGCGACGGGCGATGCCGTCATCGTGTACGATCGCGATCGCCGCAGCTGGCTGCCGCCGTTCATCCGCGACGGCGGCTTTGATCCAACGCAGGTGCGCGCGCTGGCCGTGGACCCCGACGACGACAGCGCCTGGCTTCTCGCGTCCCAGGGGGCGTGGACACTCAACCCCGTCGCGGGCTTCGTCACGCGCGCGCCGGCCGGCCCGCTTCCCGCGCGGCTGCGCCCCGGATCGCTCGACGCCGTCTATCGTGAGTTCCCGGCGTTGCAGGGGTTCGCACCGCTCCTCGCGCGCGACGCCGAATCCCTGCAGTCGTACCCCGTGGTGGCCGGCGCCCGCGCGCCGGACAGGACCGAGGTCTGGCTCGGGACGGCAGGCGGCGGGCTACTGCAGGTGGACCCGCTCTTCAACAGCGCCGAGTCGCGGCCCTACGGCTTGGCGGTCTCGGGCGCCGGTGCCCTGGCGCGCGCCGCCGACGGCGTCTGGGTCGCTCCGGCCTCGCGCACCCTCGAGACTCGGCTCGCCGTCACGTTCGTCGCGCGCGACCTGCAACGGTTTCGTTGGCTCGACGACGCCTCACGCCGTGGCTTTGGGGGCGCGCGCGCCACGTCGCTGGCCGTCGACGGCCCCACGATGTGGATGGGCACCACGCACGGGCTGTTACGTGTCCCGCTCAGTGGCGGCGGCCTGCGCACCTTCACGCCGCTTGCCGGACTTCCCGCCGACGCCGTGTGGACCGTGCTGAGTCGGCGCGACGGGCTGTGGATTGGCACCGAAGGTGGTTTGGCTTGGCTTCCCGCTGATTCGGCCGCGCGGGGCGGGCGTGTCCTCTCGCACCCAGACGCGAGCGGTCTGCCGGTGCGGGCGCTGCTCGCCACCGGAGACACCGTGTGGGTGGGAACGGACGGAGGGCTGCTGCTGCGACCTCCGGGCGAGGAGAGCCGACTGGTGAGACCGGCCGCCTCACCTTTCTCCGCGCGGCTCCGCGCGGGGATCCGTGCGTTAGCGCACGCCGATTCCACGGTCTTCGTCGCGTCACGCGGTGACGTGCTGACGTTCGACGTGCGCAGCGGAAGATGGAGCGATCCGTGGGCGGCGGTCCCGTGGCGCGCGGTGGGCGACATCGATGTGCTGGCCGCCGATGCTCGCACCGTGTGGGCCGGCGGTGCGTTCGGCGTCATCGCTGTGGACCGCGAAACCGGGGGGTCGCGCATCGCCCGTGCGGGGAGCGATCTTCCGGATGCCGTTACGGGCATTCTGCTCGACGGTGCGTATGCGTGGATCGCCACGTTGGGTGGCGTCGTGCGCGTGCGGCGCGCCTCCGATGGCCTTCTTCCCTGAGCGACGACGCCCGCGATGACCGGACCACGGCATATTCCCCTGGGAAAGGGCGGCGAGTTCGACGCCATTTCGGCGGCACTGCACCGGTGGGGAGCGCTCGCCGAGGGGGTGGGCGACGACTGCGCAGTGCTCGACGTGCCCGCCGGTCGCAAAATGGTGCTCAGCGTCGACAACGCCGTGGAGAACGTCCATTTCCGGCGCACGTGGCTTTCGCCCGAGGAGATCGGCTATCGCTCGGCGATCGCGGCGATCAGCGATCTGGCCGCGATGGCCGCCGTCCCGGTGGGTATCGCGGTCTCGCTCACGCTCCCAGAAAGCTGGCGCGGCGACTTTCTGCGCATCTGTGATGGCATAGGCGAGGCGGCGCGCAGTACGGGGACGCGCATCATTGGCGGCGATCTCACGCGCGGTGGAGAGCTGGCGCTGGCCATTTCGGCGGTGGGGCACGTGGCCGAACCGCTCGCCCGACGCGGGGCGCGCCCGGGCGACGCGCTCTGGGTGACGGGACGCCTCGGAGGCCCGTTGCTGGCCGTGCGCGCGTGGGATCGCGGGACGGCACCTCAGGGCGAGGTGCGGGCACGCTTTGCGCGTCCGACCGCGCGTGTTGCCGAGGCGCAGTGGCTTCTGGCGCACGGCGCCTCGGCAGGAATGGACGTCAGCGACGGCGTGGTGTCCGAAGCGGGCCATTTGGCCGCGGCCGGCGGTGTCCACGTGATCGTGAATCTCGACCGCTTGCCGTTGGTCGCCGGGGCCACCCCGGAAGACGCCGCGCGCAGCGGCGAAGAATATGAGTTGCTGGTTACCGCGCCCGCCGCGTTGGACGCGGCCGCGTTCGAGGCGGAGTTCGGGCTGCCGGTGACGTGCATTGGCGCGGTCGCGCCGCCAATGCCGGGTGAGCCCGCCGTGGAGGCGTTGCGCGGGGGCCGGCGCGTAGAACTCCCGCGCGGCCACGACCACTTCCCGGTGATGTAATGCGCACCGTCTTCCGTACCGCGCTCTCGTTTCTCGCCGCGCTGCTGGCGACACCGGTCTTTGCTTCGTTGGTGATCGTCGCCGGGCTGCTGGGTTTCCGCAATCGGCCCGGCTCCGTGTTCGACTGGGCGCCCAGGAACTGGGCGCGCACGCTGCTGGCCGCGGCCGGCGCGCGGGTGGTCATCCACGGCGACGAGCATCGCCGCGGGTCGCGGCACATCTTTGTGGGCAACCACGTCAGCTGGTTCGATGTCTTTGCCATGGCGGCCCACCTGCGCTGGTTCAAGTTCGTTGCGAAGGCCGAGCTCTTTCGCATTCCGCTGTTCGGCCCGGCGATGCGACACGCGGGGATGATCGCCATTGAGCGGCAGAATCAGTCGCGGGCGCGACAGTCCATCCAGCAGGCAGGCGCGGCGATTCGCGACGGCGCGAGCGTCATCCTCTTCCCCGAGGGGACGCGCGGTCACTCGTACGCGCTGCGCCCGTTCAAGAAGGGCGCCTTTGTGCTGGCCGTGGAGACGGAGGCCCCCATTGTGCCGGTCGCGATTTACGGCACCATTCACGTGCAGCCCAAGGGGTCGTTCATCATCCGCCCGGGGACGATTCACCTGCATTTCCTCCCTCCCATCGACACCGCGGGGCGCGCGTACAACGACCGCGACGCCCTGGCCGCCGAGGCGAAGGCGCGCATCGCGGAGTGCCTGCAGCGCGAATACGGCGTTACGGGCTAGCGGGGGCCGCCTCCGGCCCGCCGCAGGCACGCCCTGCGAGAGGCAATCAGCCCGCCAATCGCGTAAGTTTCAGGGCGGCCCCGGGCGATCGCAGTCGGCATCGCCTGTCGCGTTCCTGCATCGCACTCCGCGTTCCCAATCCGAGATCTCTCTCCATGTATCCGATTCTTGCCATCCACGCCCGCGAGATCCTCGACTCGCGTGGCAATCCGACGGTCGAAGTCGACGTCACCCTTGAAGACGGCACGATGGGGCGTGCGGCGGTGCCGAGCGGCGCGTCCACGGGCGAAAATGAAGCGCTCGAGCTGCGCGACGGCGATGCCAAGCGCTACCTCGGTAAGGGCGTGCGCAAGGCCGTGCAGAACGTCGAGAAGCTGATCGGCCCCGAACTGCAGGGGATGATTTGCACCGAGCAGATGGCCATCGACCGCGCGATGTGCGCGCTGGACGGTACGCCGACCAAGAGCAAGCTCGGCGCCAACGCGATTCTTGGCGTGTCGATGGCGACGGCCCGCGCCGCCGCTGACGCGCTGGGGGTCCCGCTTTATCGCTACCTCGGCGGCCCGCTGTCGCGCACCATCCCCGTGCCGATGATGAACATTCTCAACGGCGGCGCGCACTCCACCAACACGGTCGATTTCCAGGAGTACATGATCGTTCCGGTGGGAGCGCCGAACTTCACCGAGGCGCTGCGTATGGGCGCCGAGGTCTTCCACGCGCTCAAGAAGGTGCTGGTGAAGCGCAAGCTCAGCACTGGCGTCGGTGACGAGGGCGGCTTCGCCCCCGACCTCAAGAATGATGAAGAGGCGATCACCGTGATCCTCGAGGCCATCGAGGCCGCGGGCTACGAGCCCGGCAAGCAGGTCTGCCTGGCGCTCGACTGTGCGGCGAGCGAGCTGTTCGCGAAGGGGACGTACACCTTCAAGAAGAGCGGCGCCGGCACCAAGAACGCCGACGCGATGGTCGAGATGTACGCCAAGTGGCTGGCCAAGTATCCCATCGTCTCCATCGAGGATGGTCTCGCCGAGAACGACTGGGACGGTTGGTCCACGCTGACGGACGCACTGGGCGACCGCGTGCAGCTGGTGGGCGACGACCTGTTCGTCACCAACGTGAACTACCTGAACCGTGGCATCGACGAGGATGTGGCCAACGCGATCCTCATCAAGCTGAACCAGATTGGCACGGTGACGGAGACGCTGGAGACCATCGAGCTGGCGCGTCGGAACGGCTACCAGAGCATCATTTCGCACCGCTCGGGCGAGACGGAGGACACGTTCCTCGCCGATCTCGCGGTGGCGACGAACGCCGGCCAGATCAAGACCGGTTCGGCCAGCCGCACCGATCGCGTGGCCAAGTACAATCAGCTGCTGCGCATCGAGGGCGAACTGGGCGAGTCGGCAGTGTATCCGGGCGGGGCGATCTACGGGCTGAAGAAGAAGTAGCGGTTTCGATGGTTGGCTTCGGGGTGTAACTGCTACCACGAAGTCGAACTGCTACCACGAAGTCACGAAGCAACCGTGATGAAGAAGTGGAGATTAGGCCGTGGCGGCGGCGGTGTCCCGCCACGGCTGGCGGCTTTTCATCATGCTGTTGAGTAGCACGAGGAGTTTCCGCATACACGCGGTG
>JARIEY010000220.1 GCA_031127085.1 Gemmatimonadota bacterium
TGCAGCCACCCGAGAAAGGCGAAAGCCACCGCTTCCTTGGCATCGCCGTCAAAGAAGAGCGCGTCGAACTGCCGCACGGGGCGCGGCGCCATCAATACCTCGAGCCGTCGCACGAGCGCCGGATTGCGCGCGCCGCCGCCCGACACCACAAGATCGGCGACTGGCTCGGGGATGAACCGCTCGAACGACAGCGCGATGGAGCGCGCGGTGATCTCCACGGCAGTGGCGACGATGTCCTCATCGCTGCACGCGGCGCGCGCCGTTCGGCAGCGCGCCATCAGATCGGCCACGTAGGCCGGCGTGAACAGCTCGCGCCCGGTGCTCTTGGGCGGCGGGGCGCTGAAGTACGGGTGCGTGAGCGCGTGCTCCACCACCTCGGCGATGGCCGTGCCGCGCAACGCGAGCTCGCCGTCCACGTCATACGGCAAGTCGGGACGCAACGCGCGCACCACGGCGTCGATGACGCCCACCCCCGGCCCGGTGTCGAAGGCCCGCGTCCCAGCGACGCCGCCGCCCGGCGGTACCACCGTGACGTTGCCGATGCCGCCGATGTTCTGCAGCGCGCGCCAGTCGGCCCCGGCGAAGAGCAGCGCATCGGCAATGGGGACGAGTGGAGCCCCTTGGCCGCCTGCCGCGACATCGCGCGTGCGGAAGTCGGCGATGACGGGACGTCCGGTACGCTCGGCGATGGCCGCTGGCTGGCCGAATTGCCACGTCGCGCGCGGCGCATCGTGCCAGACCGTGTGGCCGTGCGACGCAACGGCATCGATGTCGTCGCGTGCGAGCCCGCTCTCGGCGATGGCCGTGACCGCCGCCGCCCCCAGCCGGTCGCCAAGCTCGAAGTCGAGCCGAGTGTAGTCACCCGGATGCGTGGGCTGCGCGATGGCGGCGAGCAGACGGGCACGAAATGCGTCGTCGTACGGGAGTTGGACGAACGAGAGCAGTTCCGGGAGCGGCCGGTCGTCGTGGGCCCCCGGGACGAAGCGCACGACGGCAGCGCTGATGCCGTCGTGTGAGGTCCCCGACATCAGTCCCACCAGAACCAGCGGGCGCGCCGACATCGCGCTCACCCGGTCACGGGCGGCGGCGCGTCGGGGATGACGCGGCGAATCACGCCACCATTCGCCGCCAGCCGCCGCAACGCCTCGTCCCTGTCCACGCCGAGCTTCTGCATCACGATCGCCGTCTTGACGCGCCGGCCGGCCGCGTCGAGCAAGGCGCGGGCTTCGTCTTTGGTGACGCCACAGACGACGCGCAGAATGCGCTCGCTGCGATCCTCCAGCTTGGCATTGGTGGACTGCAGGTCCACCATGATGTTGCCGTACGTCTTGCCCAGCCGGATCATCGCGCCCGTGGTGATGGTGTTCAGCACGAGCTTGGTGGCGGTCCCCGCCTTCATTCGCGTGGAGCCCGTGACGACTTCGGGGCCGGTGATGACGACGATGGCCACATCGGCGGCGGCGAGCGTGGCCTCGGGTGGCGGCGAACAGGCCACGATGCCGGTGCGCGCGCCAAGAATGCGCCCGTACTCCAGCGCGGCGCGCACATACGGCGTGGTACCGCTGGCCGCGATGCCGATTACGAAGTCGCCCGCGCGTACCCCCGCCTGGGTCATATCGTCGCGCGCCCCCTCGGGACGGTCCTCCGCCCCTTCCTGCGCGCGGGTCAGCGCGGCAAAGCCGCCGGCAATGATCCCCTGCACCATCTCGAAATCGACGCCGTAGGTCGGCGGACACTCGGAAGCGTCGAGCACGCCCAGCCGCCCCGACGTGCCAGCGCCGATGTAAAAGAGCCGGCCGCCGGCGCGGAACGTCTCCTCGGCCATCGTGACGGCCTGCGCGATCTGTGCCGCCTGCGTGGCGACGGCGGCCGGCACGCCGGCGTCCTCGGCGTTGATGAGGGCCACAATTTCCGCAGGCGACGCGAGGTCGATGCCCGCCGTGCGGGGGTTACGCTGTTCCGTGATCCGGGAGTCGAGCATGGTCTGGGGGAAAGGGTGCGTCTATGGGTGCCGCCGCGCTTCGTGCTAAGTTACTGACCGTGCGTGCCCTGTCTACCATTCTCCTGGCCGTCGTCATGGCCGCCCCCGCGGAGGCGCAGGTCTACGGCGCACGCCGCGCCTACCGCGACGACGGCGTCTGGATATCGGGCGGTAGCGGCACGATGCGCGCCGCCTCCGTGTCGGACGACGCCACGAACGCCAACTGGGTGCTCGATCCATCGAAGTCGCTGGGCGGATCGTTGGAGTTTGGGAGTGCCGACCGCACCATTGGCGTTCGGGTGCAACGCGTGGTGGCGCCCTTGCGATTTGAAGGGGTGGAGTGCGTCTTCTGCGATGGCGAAGTACAGGCGCTCACGGCGCTGGCCGTCTACCGCCGCTCGTCGCCGCTCGCCCTGGCCGGCGGGCTCCGGCAGATCGTTGAACTGGGCGCGGGCGCGACGCGCTGGAGTGACCTGCGCGGCCGGAACGGACACCTGCTCCCGGTCATCTCCCCGCAGACAGATTTTGCGTACTCCGCGTCCATCGGATTGGGCCTTCCGCTCGGCGAGCGTCTCGAAGCGTCCGCGATGTACGATGTGCTGATGGCACGCCATCGGTTGAAGCAGATGTCAGCGCCAAACGAGAAGGCCACTGGTTTTATCGGGTTCGCCGTCGTGCGTTTTGGCGCGCGCTGGCGCCTCGGTCAGTAACCCACAACCCGCGGAGTTTCAGATGCCCCGCCGTTTCGTTCGCCATGCGATCGCGCTCGTGCTTGTAGCGTTTGCCGTCGCCGCGTGCCGTCAGGCCACCGTACGCCAGACCGTCGATATTGGCACGTATCTGGGCGGTCAGGCGTCGCTGTCGCAGGCGACGCCCGTCTTTGGTGCGCACGGGATGGTGGCGAGCAATAGCGCGCTGGCGAGTGAGGCTGGCGCGGAGATACTGAAGGCGGGAGGGAACGCCGTCGATGCCGCGGTGGCCACCGGTTTCGCACTGGCCGTCACGTACCCGTTCGCCGGCAACATTGGCGGCGGCGGCTTTATGAACATCCATATGGCCGACGGCCGCGACGCCGCCATCGACTACCGCGAGATCGCGCCGCTGGCCGCGACGCGTGATATGTACGTCGACCCTGCCACCGGCAAACTGACGGACAAGAGTCTCGTCGGGCACCTCGCCAGTGGCGTTCCCGGTTCGGTTGCAGGAATGGCCGAGGCGCTGGCGCGCTACGGTTCGCTCCCGCTCGCCAAAGTGATGGCGCCAGCCATTCGCCTGGCGCGCGATGGCTTTCCGGTTGACAGCGCGCTGTACCGCTCGCTGCGCGGCAACCGCGCCGTGGCGCAGTTTGCGGGCAAGGATCTGTTCTTCCCGGGCGGCGAGCCGCTCGCGCCGGGCGCGCGGTTGGTGCAAAGCGACCTGGCGCGGACGCTCGAGATCATCGCGGCCAAGGGCCCGGCGGGGTTCTACGCCGGCGAAGTGGCCGAAGCGCTGGTGGCGGAGGAGAGGCGCGGCGGCGGCATTATCACGATGGAAGATCTTGCGCGCTACAAGCCCGAGTGGCGCACGCCCATTCGCAGCACCTACCGCGGCTACACGCTCCTCACGATGCCGCCCGCATCGTCCGGCGGCATCACGATGACCGAGACGATGAACATCCTCGAGCAGTTCGCGCCGCTGCCGCCCTATGGGAGCGCGGCGTACACGCATCTGGTCACCGAGGCATTCCGTCGCGCGTTCATTGATCGCAACGAGAAGCTGGGCGACCCCGCCTTCGTGAAGGTTCCGCTCGAGCAACTGACGAGCAAGGCATACGCCAAGACGCTCGCCGCCGGCATCGACCGCACGCGCGCCACGAAGACACCGGCGTTCAAGGTGGCGCGTGAGCCGGAGCACACCACGCACTACTCCGTCGCCGACGCCAAGGGCAACGTGGTCTCCACCACGACGACGCTCAACGGCGGCTACGGATCGGCCGTCTGGATTCCCAAGGGCGGCTTCTTCATGAACAACGAGATGGACGACTTTGCGGCGCAGCCTGGCACGCCCAACATGTTCGGGCTCGTGCAGGGCGAGGCCAACGCGATTGTCCCGGGCAAGCGCATGCTGAGCGCGATGGCGCCGACGATCGTGCTCGACAAGGACGGCAGCGTACTGCTGGTGGTTGGCGCCGCCGGCGGACCGCGCATCATCACGACGACGACAGAAGTGATTCTCAACGTGATTGAGCACCGTATGTCGCTGGCGGACGCCATGCGCGCGCCGCGCCTGCACCACCAGTCGATCCCCGACACCCTGCGCTACGAAGCCGGCGCCTTCAGCGACGCGGTGGCCGATTCGCTTCGTGCGATGGGGCACGCCCTGCTGCGCACCGGTGGCCTGGCGAACGCGAACGGCATCATGCGCGTCAACGGCGGATGGATTGGCGTGCGGGAGCCGCGGTCGACGGGGGGAGCCGTGGGGCACTAATGGGAAGGGGAAGGGAGCAGAGAATACGCTGTCCTGCGCTGCCTCCTGCCGAAACGGGGACCCGACGTCGTGCGTCGGGTCCCCGTTTGGTATTCCGCCTTATGCGCCGCGACGCCTAGGGAGCGAGCCGCACGGTCACGGGCCCAAACAGCGTCACGGTGACCGTGCCACCTTCGGCGACGCATCCGTTCCAGTCCGCTGAACCGGCGGCGATCACACCGCCCGCCGCAGCGCCGACGGCGGCGCCGGCCACGGTGGACTTGGTCTTCTTGCCGAGCAGCTGGCCCGCGAGCGCGCCGACCGCCGCACCCACCGCCACCTTCTTGGCCTGATCGCCCGTCGTCTGCGAACGCACGGTCTCGAGCCCCGCAACGCTGGCCCTTCCGCCCACGGAGTACGTCTCGCCGCCAAAGGTGACGGAGATCGGCTCGAACGCCAGACGCACGCCCTCTTTGCCATTCTCACCGCGCGCCGACTCGGTGACCTGCAACGTCACGGCCGCGCCGGCCGGGATCACCGCACCATTGGTCCCGGAGACGCTCGAAGCGAGTGTGGCCGTGGCGCGGTCGCCCGCGCGATGCGTGTTGGTGCAGATGCGGCTGCCCATCGCCAGGCTGAGTGACGCGCCACCGGCGATCGTGCCGGTGGTCGGCGCAGCGGGGGCAGGCGCCTTGGCTGGCGCCGAGGCAGACGCCGAGCTCACCGGCGCGGACGAGGGGGCGCGCGCTGGCTTCGGCGCTGCGGTCCGCGCGGGCTTCGGGGCTGGTGCCGGCGTTGGCACCGGTGGTGCGTCCACGGTCGCTGCCGGGGGCGGCGCGTCGGCGGCTCCCAGCTCGTCGGTCGGCGACGCGGTCTTTGCCGCCGTGTCGGCGAGCTGCGGCTGCGCGGCGGCGGCCGGTGCGAGTTCAACCTGTCGGCTGGCCGGCACCTCGT
>JARIEY010000221.1 GCA_031127085.1 Gemmatimonadota bacterium
GCCCCAGCGAGCTCTCGCGGTCAAAGACCGCGAGCAGCACCAGGGTCTGGCCCTGCGCCGGAATCGCCCCCAGAAAGATCTGCCGGTCGCGTCCCGTATAGTGCAAGACCTGAAACGGCTTGCCCTCCAGCTGCCGGCCCAGTTCGGCCGACGACACGTGGATCGCGGAGGCCAGCGCGCAGGCCGTCATCACGTCCACGGACCGCGCGAATCCGTACTGCCCGAGCACCTGACCGCTGGGATGCATCAGCACCGCGATTTCCACGCGGGCATCGTCGACGAACTGTTTGAGGGGAGTCTCCACCCACCCGGCCACCACGGAGAACTTCATGGCAGCTGCTCCGCCGCGCGCAGTAGCTCTACGCGCAACAGCCCCACGTTGACGCGCGACTCGCAGACCACCACGAGCACGAGCTCGCGTCCGCCCGCCGTGCACACCCGTCCCTGCTCCGCCGTCAGCTCGAGGAAGCTGGTGTGCCCGAACCCGGCCGCCTTGGCCGAGCGCCGCGCTTTGCGATAGAGCGAGGCGGTGAGCGCCGCGAAGGCATTGCCGTTCACGCCGATCTGCAGTGTAGAATCGACGATAATCCCGTCGTCGAGCCCAACCACCATCGCCCCCAGCACGCCACGGTGCCGGATGAGCGACTCGGTGAGGTGCGCGAATGGCGCGTTCATCGCGTCCCCTCCATCCACGCCGCGGCACGGTGCGCGGCGCGTTCGAGCACGCGGCGCACGAAGCCCAGCGGAATGGGGCGAGCCGCAGCCACCAGCAGCACGCCATCGAGGGCCGGCGCCATCGCCACCGAGGCGGCCTCGGTCTCAAAGACGATCTGCCGCCAGCCGCCCAATCCGAGATGGCGCATCGCGCGCGCGGCCTCGTCGCTCACCCCGGAGAGCTGCGCGCCAATGTCGGCCGCGAGATCGCGCCCGTCGACCGCCACATACCGGCCAGCCAGCACGAGCCCATCGGCGTCCAGCAACATTGCCGCACTGCGCTGCCCTTCCAGCAGGTCGTCGAACAGCGCGCCGGCGTCGGCCTCGGGCCGCTGCAGGTCCACTGGCAGCCCGATAGTTGGCCGCGTCGCGTGCGGTTCCGGCGCAGGGCGCTCCGCCGTACGCCCCTCGGGTCGCGCAGGCGCGGCCGTCTCGGCCTCGGCCGGCACCCGTCGCACCGCCACGGTGGCGCGCTCGGCCTCGGCGTGCCGATCGAGCGCCCCCTTCACCGTCTGCAACGCGGCGGCCAGCGATCCGTCCTCGGGGTCATTGGCAAGCGCGGCGCCCAGATGCGCCGCCGCCTCGTCCAGGCGCCCCAGTTGGAAACAGATAAAGCCAAGACCCTTTCGCGCCCCGCCGTGCGTCGGCGCGAGTTGCAGCACGGTCTCCCACTCGGCGATTGCGCGGTCCAGGTCGCCGCGGTCGGCCGAGACGCGCGCCACGAGATCGTGGGCGTCCGGCCGCATCGGGTGCCGCTCGACGCCGCGCATCGCCACGCGCAGCGCCACCTCGAGGTCGCCCCGCCGGCGCAGCGCTTCGCCAAGCGGCACGAAGGCCAGGCTCGCCGGGTCGGCGGCCAGCTCTTCGCTCAGCGCGCGAATATCGTCATTCGCCACGCAGCACCTCCGTCGCCCGCTGCAGGCGCTCCGCAGCCGACAGGCCGTCACGCACCGCGGGCGCATCCTTGTCCGCCGGATACGCCTCCAGGTACTGCTTCCACACGCGCAGCGCGTCCTCCAGACGACCTCCTCTCACCGACGCCAGGCCCTGCAGCACCAGCGCGCGCGCCGCGGCCTGCCGCTCGGCGTCCTCGTCGGCGGTGAACTCCACCGCGCGCGACCGCCGGTCGGGGGCCCGAAGCGCCACGACGCCAGTACTCACCAGACCATAGACGACTTTGGCCACGTCAAAGTCGCTGCGCGCCAGTTCCAACGCGATGCGCCGCAGGTCACGCTGACCGTCGATGAGCGTCAGCACCTCCCACTCGCTGGGGAGCAGGTCCAGCTGCCCCGCGTGGTGGCCGTCCGCCACGTCAGCAAAATCGGGGATCGCCGACAGGCTGGGGACGCGATCGGCAATGCGCGACCACTCGTCGATGCGCCGCGCCGCCTCCATCAACACCGACTCGGTGGAGACGGCGACCGACGGATTCTCGGGGAACTCGCTCGGATTCGATTCCTCGAACCGGAAGTGCCCTTCGCGCCAGCTCATCAGCTCGAAAACCACGGCCTCGGCCTGCCGCCTCACGTACTGCTCCACGTCGCGCGCGGTGACCGCTCCCATGTCGATGAGGATCTCGCCGATGCGCCGCCGGTCGCCGTGCTCGGTCTGACGCGTGCGCGCGGCGTTCAGGTCGCTCTCGGCAATCTTGTTCGCCTTGAGCAGCATCTCGCCGATGGGGTGCGGATTGCTGCGAATCGACGCGTAGGCAATGCGCCCCGCGTGGAACGCTACGACCCCCTCGTTGTCGCGAAGCTCCGACACGACCCGAAGCACGCCCGTCTTTCGGCTCAGGTCGAGCAGCTGAAAGACGTCGTGGATGCCGAGTTCGCGCAGTGGGCCTTCGATCGCCATCAGCCCCCCACCGACGCGCGTTTGCCGAAGACCTGCAACAGGTCCTGAGCGGTTCGCATCTCGCGCCGCGCGCGCCGCGCAAACTCGCCGGCCGGCTCCAGGTCAATCACGCGCTGCCAGGCGGCAATCGCCTCGCGGTAGCGCTTGCCGCCCGCCGCCAGCACGCCGTCATAGAAGATCGCGCCCACGTGCGTGGGATCGAAGCGAAGGACGCGCGTGAAGGCCGTGCGTGCGTCGTCGGCGCGCCCCATCGTGAGCAGCGTCTCGCCCAGCGCAATCAAGCCTTCGAAGTTGTACGGGTCACGCTGGAGCAGGTCGACCAGCAGGTCCACCGCGTCGCGCGCGCGTCCCGTCACGCGTTTGAGACTCGCCAGCTCGAGCGTCGCCTCGGCGTACGTGGGAACCGTGTCGAGCGCGATGAGCAGTTCGCGCTCCGCATCCTCCCACGCCGACTTCCGCACGAGCAGGCGCGCCAGTTCAAAGCGCACGGCGGCAAAGTCCTGGTCGAGGGAGAGCGCGTGCCGGTAGGCGGCAATCGCCCCCTCGAGGTCGCCCACGGAACGCGCGATGTTGCCGATCCAGCGCAGCACTTCAGCGCGCTGTGGCGCGAGCCGCCGCGCGAGATCGAGCGCTTCCAGCGCCGCCGCGGGGTCGCCGGCCTCGAACCGCGACGACGCGGCCAGCATCAGGGCGTCCACATCCTCGGGCGCCGACTGCAGCACCAGCTCGGCCACCTGACGCGCCTCGGCGCCACGGCCCAGCAGCATCAGCGCCTGCGCCTCGCCCCGAAGCGCACGCGCGTGTCCCGCTCGGGCCTGGCGCGCCGCACGGAACCTCTCCAGCGCGTCGCCGTACGCTCCCTGCCGGTACAGCACATCGCCAAGCAGCGCGTAGCCATCGGCCGCGTCGGCACCGCGCGCAATCGCGCGGCTCGTCTCCGCCGACGCGCGATCGTACAGCCCCTTCGACAGGTAGTCGGCGGCCATCGCGTACGGATCGGCCTCCACCACAGCGGTCGGCTCCGGCGCGGGCGGTGGCGCAAGCTGCTGGAACAG
This sequence comes from Gemmatimonadota bacterium, assembly GCA_031127085.1. GTDB lineage: Bacteria > Gemmatimonadota > Gemmatimonadetes > Gemmatimonadales > Gemmatimonadaceae > PNKL01. Next base: position 3,624 of record JARIEY010000221.1, read on the forward strand.
CGTGTCAAGCAACGTCGGGTCGAATGCGAACTCCCCCACCTCGCTGCTCAAGCGCTGCTCGCCGCCCAGATCCGGGACGACCGAGAGATCGGGATCCTCGTACTCGAGGTCGATGGCGAGCGCAAACTTCTGCGGCACGTAGTAGGGATCGAGCTCCAACGCCCGCTTCGTCTCGCGGAGAGCGCCGTCGAAGTCGCCCAGGTTCGAGAGCGCGAAGCTCATGTTGTAGTGCGCCTCGGCGAAGTCCGGACGCGCCTGGATGGCGCGCGCGAACGCGTTGCGCGCGTCCTCGAACTTGCGCAGATCCGCGAGCACCAGCCCGATGCCGTTCCACGCCACCGGCTGCTCCCCCTCGGTCACCAGCACCTGGCGGTACGCCTCCAGCGCGAGCTGCGCACGCTTCGCCTTGGCCAGCAGCAGCGCGAGGTTGAGCCGCGCCTTCGCGAAGCCGGGGCTGATGGCGAGCGCACCGCGGAATGCCTCGATGGCGCCGTCGCGATCCCCCGCGTGGTACTGCGCGACGCCGAGGTTGTTGGACGCAATCGCATAGCGCGGATCGGCCGAGAGCGCACGCCGGTAGTCCTCCGCCGCTTCGGCGTACTTCCCCTGCTGGTGCTGGGCCACGCCGTGCTCGTTCCACAACTTCGGGCTGTCGCGCCGGTCGGCGAGCAACCGATCGTACAGCTCGAGCGCCGCCGCGGGATCTTTTCGCAGCAGGTGCACTTCGGCCATCGCCTGCAGCACAAGGGGACGGTCTTCGCCGCGGTCCAGCGCCATCCGATACTCGCGCAGCGCCTCGGTGAAGTATCCCTTCTGGCGGAAGGCCAGCCCCAGATTGTAGTGCGCGAGGCCGTCCTCCCCCGACACGGCCATCCGGTGCGACGTCTGACGCGCCCCGCGCGCCGCCACCTGTTCCTCGTACTTCGCCGCGTCGTATTTGCCGGTCGCCAGGTTGGTCTGCGCGCGCGACAGCGTGGGGTTCAGCTGAATGGCGCGTTTGCTCGCCGCGCGCGCGTCGTCGTGCCGCCCGAGGTCGCCGTAGATGAAGCCCAGCAGGTAATGCGCGTCGGGGTTCTCGGGGTTCAGCGCAATCGCGCGCTGCAGCGACACAAGCGCCTCTTCGGCGAGCCCCTGATTGTAGAGCGTCTCGCCCAGGTAGCAGGCCACGACCGAGCTGGCCGGATCCAGTTCGAGCGCACGCACGAACCACCGGCGCGCGTCATCCAGCCGGCCAATCGACTTGTAGGCGAGCCCCAGCTGCACAATCGCGCCCAAGTCGCGGTCATCGTAGTTGAGCAGCTCTTCGAACTCACGAATCGCGTCTTCGCTCTGGCCGAGCAGCGCATACGCACGCGCCAGTTCCCAGCGGGCGTCACGGTCGTCGGCGCGCACGCGCAGCCGTTCCTTGAGCTCCGCCACGCGCCGATCGTAGTAGCCGGTGTTGTAGTACGCCACCTCGAGGTTGCGCTGCGCCACCTGCATGCGCGAGTCGAGCTCCAGCGCCTTGGTGAACGCCTGCACCGCCTCCTCGTACAACCCCTTGTTGTAAAAGAGCACGCCAAGGTTGTTGTGCGCGCCGGCATCGGATGGATCGATGCGGCGCGCCAACGCGCGCAGAACCTCGCGGTCCCGGGAGGAGGTCAGCGCCGGCGCCGTCACCCGAGACGGACCGCCTTCAGGATCTGCTCGAGCGACACCTGGTCCGGCAGCAGGAAGAAGAACCCACGCAGCGGCGTGT
>JARIEY010000222.1 GCA_031127085.1 Gemmatimonadota bacterium
CAATGACCTCGAGCAGCCGCGGCGTAATGCCGGCGGAGTAGAGGTACATCAGCCGGATCCAGGGAATCGACGTCTCGCGCACGAGCGCTTCGAGCGCCTCAGGAAGCCCGGTCCCGTCCCGGCGGTCCCGCCCGTAGTGGGCGAGGTCCTGCGCGACCAGATTCACCTCGCGCGCGCCCTGCATCTCCAGGAGCTGTGCCTCGCGAATGACGTCGTCCAGAGCGAAGGAACGGTGCTTACCCCGCATCAGAGGGATCGCGCAGAACGCACAGCCGTGATCGCAACCTTCGCTCAGCTTGAGATAGCGGACGTGCGGTGAGCCGCCGCTGTGCGTGCGAACGCCAGGATGCAGGTCGTCGGCTGGGCCCAGTAGCCCGCGCTCGATCAGCTGCGGGATGAGTTGCTCGGTGTTCGCTGAGCCCAGGAAGAGGTCGACCTCGGGCAGCGCCTCGCGGAGTTCGTCTTCGTGGCGCTGCACCATGCAACCCACCGCGATCACCGTCTGCACGCTCCCCTGCTCCTTGAGCTTGGCCGCAGCAATGATGGTGTCGATGGACTCCTGCTTGGCCGCGTCAATGAATCCGCAGGTGTTGACGATGACGATCTCGGCGTCGGCCGGATCAGTAACCTGAACGGCCCCGTGCCCGATCAGGTCACCGAGGTAGCGCTCGGAGTCAACGGTGTTCTTGTCGCAGCCGAGGGTGATGACGGCAACGGTCGGTGCGAGATGGGCGGCCATCCGGGAAACCTAAGTGCCGCGAGCAGCGACGGCGGCGCTCAGCGGTAGTTGCCGAACTGCAGCTCGACGCCGTAGTCCCCCGCCCGCAGAAACTGGATCACCGCTTGCAGCTCGTCGCGCGAGGGAGCAGTGATCCGCACCTGCTCACCCTGAATGGAGGCCTGCACTTTCTTGAACTTCTGTTCCTTGGTGGCCGCCGCGACTTTCTTGGCGGTCTCGCTATCGAGCGCCTGCTTGAGCTTGACCTCACGCTTGAGCGTATCGCCGCCGGCAGGCGTGATATCGCCGACGTCGAGGTTCCTGACAGGAACGCCACGCTTGATGAGTTTGGCCTGCAACACGTCGAACAGCGCGCGCATCCGCATGTCGCTGTCGGCGGAGAGGTTGATCTGCCCTTCGGCGCGTTTGAAATCGATCTCCACCAAGGCGCCCTTGAAGTCGTAGCGCTGCGCGATCTCCTTCTGCGCCTGATTCACCGCGTTGTCGACCTCCTGCAGGTCCACACCTGTGGTGACGTCGAACGAAGCGTCTTTGGCCATTCCGGAATTTAGCCGCGGCAACCGGCTTGCGGGACCGACGCCAGGCTACCCGAGGAAGCTCTCGAGGGCGCGGGCGCGGGACACATGCCGGAGGCGCGACAGAGCCTTTTCCTTGATCTGGCGCACCCGCTCTCGCGTGATGTTGAGTGCGGCGCCGATGTCTTCCAGGGTCATTGGCTCGGCTTCGTCGAGCCCGAAGTAGAGCCGTAGAATCTTGGCTTCGCGCTCTTTCAGCGTGCCGAGGGCGTCCTGCACCGACTGCGTGAGGGCCTTGCCGGCGAGTTCTTCCTCGGGGGTCAGATTCTGCTGATCCGGGAGGTAATCGAGCAGGCGGTTGTCCTCGCCCGGATTCATCGGCGCGTCGAGAGAGAGGTGGGTCTGCGAGATGGACATCGTCTTCGCGACCTCTTCCTCGGAAATCTCCATCCCGTCAGCGATTTCGGCGTGCGTGGCCTCGCGGCCCAGCTCCTGCAGGAGGGCGCTCGCCCGCTTGCCGATCCGATGGAGAGTGCCGGCCCGGTTGAGCGGCACGCGCACGATACGGCTCTGCTCGGCCAGCGCCTGGAGGATCGCCTGCCGAATCCACCAGACCGCATAGGAAATGAACTTGATTCCCTTCGTTTCGTCGAACTTGTGCGCTGCGCGGATCAATCCGAGGTTGCCCTCATTGATCAGATCGCTGAGCGACACGCCCTGATTCTGGTATTTCTTGGCGACCGAGACGACGAAGCGCAGGTTGGAGCGCACCAGGGTGTCGAGTGCCTCCTGGTCGTTCTCGCGGATCTGCTGCGCCAGCTCGACCTCACGCTCGCGATTGATCAGCGGATAAATGCTGATATCGCGGAGGTATTGGTCGAGAGACCCTTCCTCAAATGAGTGCCGCCGGTGCGGCGTGCCTGCCATTGGGTCGTGTGAGGGCGAAAGCGGTGAGGGCGTGCGGTGCGGGAATGTGTGCCGTCGTGCGCGCAAGCGGAAGTACCGCGCTTTCCGGTCACTCCACCCGCGAGAAAAGTCGCTTCCATCGCACGTGGCGCACCCAATCCAACGATGTGCTGCTGTCGGGAACGTAGCTGTAGTACACGATCAAAGGGCTGCCGCGGACCAGAGAGTCCGGGACGAAGCCCCAGTAGCGGCTGTCCAGTGAGTTGTCGCGGTTGTCACCGAGTACGAAGTAGTGCCGGGCGGGCACCACAAGCGGACCCCAGTTGTTCCGCGATGGCCGATAGGGCCGCTCGGCGCGCGCCACTCGCGTCAGGAAGCCGCGCTGCCAGTGGAACTCATCCCCGGACGGGTCATAGTGCGGATCTACATGCCGCGTATAGCGCTCGGTCAGCTGCGCGCCGTTGCGGATCAGCACACCGTCCTTCATCCCAACGGTGTCACCCGGAAGGCCGACCAGACGTTTGACAAAATTCTTGGTGGGATCTTCGGGCCACTGAAATACGATGACGTCACCATTGGCGGGCTGGCGGATCGCCGGGAGGCGTTTGCCCGTGAATGGCACTTCGGCACCATAAACGAGCTTGTTGACGAGCAGGAAGTCGCCGACCAGCAGCGTGCCTTCCATTGAACCGCTCGGGATTTTGAACGCCTCAACCAGGAATGCGCGCAGCACGAGGAAGAGGATGAGCGCGAGGGACACCGACTTGAGCCACTCGAACAGGCCGCGCGCCATTCGACGCGCCACCGAACGCCCGCGCCGTGCGGCTGGAGGCGCTGGCAAGGTGGACGCGGGCGAACCCGCTGCCGACTCCGCGGAATCCGGCGGAGCTACAGGAACGGGCGTCGCATCGGGACTCGGCGTGTCAGCGCTCACAGAGCTCATTTAACCCGCCCACGGGGCGAACAGCAAGTCGGGGGAACCAGCAAGCAGTCAGTAGTTGTCAATCTGCGCCCGCTGCAGGCGCCCACTGTAGTCCACGTAGCCGACCTTGGTCTCGGAGTAGAAGTCATACACTTCCCACCCCCCTTCGCGGTGACCGTTCCCGGTCTGCTTCACACCACCAAACGGCAGATGCGCCTCGGCACCGATCGTCGGCGCGTTGATATAGGTGATGCCGTTGTCGAGTTCGTTCAGGGCGCGGAACGCCAGATTCACATCGCGTGTGTAGACCGACGACGATAGGCCGTAGCGTACGTCGTTGTTGACCGTGAACGCTTCATCGGCGTCCTTCACGCGCACCACGGCAAGCACCGGCCCGAAGATCTCTTCCTGCTCAAGCCGGGACTTTGGCGCCACACCTGTGAAGATCGTGGGCTGGTAGAAGTAGCCGTTGTCGAGCGCTCCGCCCCTGGCACGCGCGCCACCGAGTTGCAGATCACAGTCGGCGCTGCCAATCGCGACGTAGCGATCAACTTTGGACACCGCATCGGCGTTGACGAGTGGGCCAACGTCGGTCCCTTTCGCCCGTCCGTCGCCCAGCACCAGCGCGCCGGCGCGCTTGACCAGCATGGCGACGAATTCGTCGTGCACACCCTCTTGCACGATCAACCGGCTCGTGGCCGTGCAGCGCTGACCGGTTGTGCCGAATGCGCCCCACAGGATGCCTTCGAGCGCAAGCTCGAGGTCAGCGTCGTTCAGCACGATCATGGCGTTCTTGCCACCCATCTCGAGCGACAGGCGTTTGTGCATGCGCCCGCAGGTTTCGCCAACCATCGCGCCGGTTTCGGTGGAACCCGTGAACGAAATGAGCGGGACGTCCGGGTGCGAGACGAGCGCCGATCCCGCGAGTCCCTCGCCGTGCACCAGCTGGATGACCTCGGGCGGCAGCCCGGCTTCGAGGAGGATCTCCACCAGCACCGTGGCCGTATGCGGAACGTCTTCGCCCGGTTTTAGCACCACCGAGTTGCCGCAGAGGAGCGCGGGAAACGCCTTCCACGTGGGAATCGCCAGCGGAAAATTGAAGGGCGTGATGAGGCCAGCCACGCCAATCGGGCGCCGGAAACTCATCGCCCACTTGTTCGCGAGTTCACTGGGAACCGTGTGCCCAAAGAGGCGGCGTCCCTCGGTCGCGGCGTAGTACGCCGTGTCGATCCCCTCTTGCACATCGCCGCGCGTTTCGGCCAGCGGCTTCCCCATCTCGCGGGTCATCAGGTCGGAGATTTCTTCCTTCCGAGCCGCGAGCAGATCGCCCACGCGGCGCAGCACATCACCACGGGCGGGGGCCGGCGTGCGCCGCCACTGTTGAAAACCCCGCCGCGCCGATGCGACGGCGCGATCCACATCGCTGGCGTCAGAGACCGGAAAGCGGCCGATTACGTCCTGCGTGGAGGCGGGATTCACGTTGTCGCGATACGCGCCGGCGGCGGGAGGAACCCACGCGCCGCCAATGAAGTTCAACCAGGTTTTCACGTGTGCGGAGACAGGAGAGAGAGGGACGGACGAGCCGGTGCTACGAGCAGGTCCACGTTGCCGGATGATTGGCGCTGGGTACCGCATAGCCCGTGCGGGGGAGGACCTCTATTGAGCCGAGTACCAGCCCCCAGAGCACGAGCAACAGTGAGAGGATGTGGCTCTTGGCCGCGCGATGGCGCCAAGTCCAGATCGCACTCCAGCCACCGGCGGCCACGAGCGTGACCACGGCGAGGAGATACGCACTGAGGCCAAATCCGCAGCGTGCCGCATAGGGCCAGAAGATGATCGCCACACCAAGAGCCACGGCCAGCCCCAGTCGCGCGAACACGCCGAAGGTGGTGGTGGACTGTTGTTTCTCCGAAGCGACCGCCTTCGCCTGAGGCGTAGGTGCGGACTTGGCCGGAAACATGGCCTCGTCCGACACGCTCTCCATCGCGCGGTCGATCTTCTTCAGCTCGGCATCCCAGTTGCGGTCGGTCATGTCTGGCTCACGGTTCGTCGCGTCCGAGATGATGACGTTCAATCTTCTTGTAAAGATTCGAGCGCGGCATATCCAGCGCCCGGGCCGTCTCGGCCACGTTCCAATCGTGCTCACGCAGCTTGGCCAGGAGGAATGAACGCTCCGAGGCCAGCTTGAACTCTTCGTAGGTCCGCGCCGACTGTATGGCCCCGACGGTTCCGGCATCGAGGTTCCGCGCGCCGACCAGCCGATCCACG
>JARIEY010000223.1 GCA_031127085.1 Gemmatimonadota bacterium
GGCCATCATGGAGCTTCGGGGCACAACACCGTGCCGGCTCGTGGCATTCGGGGTTCAGCCGTCCCGGGTCGAGTGGGGCGTCGGATTGTCGCCCGAGGTTACGGCGGCGATTCCCAGGCTGCTCGACTCCGTCATGGCGCGGCTGGCCCAGCGCGGCATCCTGCCGATCGCGCGCGAGCCGGTCCATGCATGAGTTGAGCCTGGCGCTCGAGGTGTGCCGGATGGCCCGCGACCGGCTTCCCGGCGACAACCCGGTTCGGGTCGTATCCGTTGGGGTGGAGGTGGGCCGGAGCGCCGGGATCGAAGTGGCCAACTTCCGGTTCTGCCTCGAAAGCCTGCTCCAGGAACCGCCGTTCACGGGTGCCCGGACCGACCTCGTCGAGCTGGACGGCGGCGACCTTCGTCTGGCCTACATCGAGGTGGACGATGGCCGTTAGGACGATCGACGTCAGGGAGCGGGTCATGGCCCGGAACGACGAGCTGGCCGCCCGGGTCCGGGAGCGGCTGCTCCAGGCCGGCGTCACCGCGCTCAACCTGGTTTCCTCACCGGGGTCCGGCAAGACGAGCCTGCTGGAGCGAACCCTGGCGGCACTCGACCGCGAGTTGGGCATTGCGGTCATCACCGGCGACGTCCGGACCCAGAACGACGCCGACCGGCTCGAACGCCACACGACCAGGCTGGTCCATGCCGTCGTCACCGGAGGCGCCTGCCACCTCGACGCGATGCAGATTACCGCGGCGCTCGACGCCATTGACCTGGAGGCTACCCGGCTCCTCTTCATCGAGAACGTCGGCAATCTGGTCTGCCCTGCCAGCTGGGACCTGGGCGAAGTGGCCAAGGTGGTGGTGTTTTCCGTCACCGAGGGCGAGGACAAGCCGCTCAAGTATCCGAAGATGTTCCAGATGTCCCGGTACGCCGTCCTCAACAAGATCGACCTGCTGCCGCACCTCGACTTCGACGTCGATGCCGCCATTGCCAACGCCCGCGCCGTCAATCCCGATCTCGAGTTCTTCCTGACCTCGGCCCGAACCGGCGAGGGCCTCGACCGATGGCTCGACTTCGTTCGCGAAGCTGCTGCCCCGGTCGGCCGTTGATGACGATCCGGACCGCTCGCCTCATCCGGGTCACGGGGCAGGTCCAGGGTGTCGGCTTCCGCCCGTTCGTTCATCGCCTGGCCCAGCGCCACCAGCTGGCCGGCTGGGTCCGCAACACCCCGAGCGAAGTCCAGATCGGGATCGAGGGCGGCCGATGCGAGGTCGAGTCGTTCCTGGCCCAACTGGTCGCCGAGGCGCCCCCTCTGGCGACCATCGACGCAGTGGACGTCACCGCCGCCGAGCCGGACGGCCGTCACGATTTTGCGATTCTCGAAAGCGCTCCGGGTCCGAACCGCCAGTCGGCACCGGCCCCGGATGCCGGGCTCTGCGGCACCTGCGAGCTGGAACTGTTCGACCCCCGAAGCCGCCGCCACCGATACCCCTTCATTACCTGTACCGATTGCGGGCCGCGGTACACGGTCATCCAGGCCATGCCGTACGACCGCGAGCGGACCAGCATGGCCGTGTTCCGGCAGTGCCCGGCCTGCCTGGCGGAGTATCACGACCCCGGCGACCGCCGGTACCACTCCGAATCCAACAGCTGTCCTCGATGCGGGCCCCAACTGTGGTTCGCCGACGACAGTGGGGTCCGTCGCGATGGCGATCCGGTCGCGGTCGCCGCGGCGATGGTGGCCGGCGGCGGCATCGTCGCGGTCCGCGGCCTGGGTGGGTTTCAGCTGGCGGTCGACGCCACCAGCGAAGCCGCCGTGGTCCGGCTCCGGGCCCGGAAACACCGCGAGGCCAAGCCGCTCGCCGTGATGGTCCGGACCCTGGTCGAGGCCCTGGCAATTGCCGAAGCATCGGAGGCCGAGGCTGCCGCGCTGGTGTCGGCCGCCCGGCCGATCGTCCTCCTGGAACGGCTTCCGGATGCCCCGATCGCGCCGAGCGTGACGCCGGGCCTCACCACGATCGGGGTCATGCTGGCATCGACGCCGCTCCATCATCTGCTCCTGGAACTGGCCGACCGCCCGCTGATCATGACGAGCGGCAACGCCAGCGAGGAACCGATCGCCATCGGCAACGCCGAGGCCATCGAGCGGCTCCATGGCATCGCGGATGGGTTCCTGCTGCACGACCGCGAAGTCGTCGAGCGGTACGACGACTCCGTGCTGCGGATGGTGGACGACGAGCCCGTCCTCCTCCGCCGGGCCCGCGGGTTCGCGCCCCGGCCGCTCGGCCTCCCGATCCCGACCCCGGTGCCGCTGGTGGCGGTCGGCCCTCATCTCAAGAACACCTTCACGCTGGCCCACGGGTCGCGGGCCTTCGTCAGCCAGCACATCGGCGACCTCGAGAACCTGGCGACGCTGGACCATTTCCGGGCGGCGCTGGCCTCGTACCAGCGCCTGTTCGGGCTGGAGCCCCAAATCGCCGTGCATGATCTCCACCCCGGGTATCTCTCCACCCGAGTGGCGGAAGAGTCCGGCCTTCCGCTGATGGGGGTCCAGCACCACCATGCCCATGTCGCGGCCGTTCTGGCCGAGCATGGCGAGGCCAGGCCGGCCATCGGGGTGGCCTACGACGGCACCGGTTACGGCGATGACGGGCACATCTGGGGCGCGGAGATCCTGGTCGCTGACCTGGCCGGCTACCGGCGGGCGGCCCACCTCAGGTACGTGCCCCTCCCCGGAGGCGACCGCGCAGCCCGGGCTCCCTGGCGGTCGGCGTTAGGCTGGGCCGAGACCGGCGGGCTGGCCGACGCGTGGCGGCCGGTATTTGCTGGGGTCTCGGCGGAGGAGCATGCTCTTGCCACGACCCAGGTGAGGCGCCGCCTCAATGCCCCGCTCGCCTCGTCGATGGGCCGGCTGTTCGATGCGGCCGCGGCCATTCTCGGCCTCCGGACCAGCGCCGACTACGAGGGCCAGGCGGCGATGGAGCTCGAAGCCCTGGCGGGCCGGCGGCCCGGGGCCGAGCTCGGATTCGGACTGGCTGAAGCGGACGGCAGCCTGGTGATCGACCCGATCCCCCTGCTGGCGGAACTCGCCGATCGCCGGAGCCGGGGCGCCGATCCGGCCGGCCTCGCGGCCGACTTCCACACCAGCGTGGCGGGCATGACCGGGCAGGTGGTGCGGCGGCTCGCGGACGCCACCGGGCTTCGCATCGTCGCGTTAGGCGGCGGGGTGTTCCAGAACCGGCGGCTGCTGGCCTCGGTCCGGTCCCGGCTCGAAGGCGCCGGCCTGCGGGTCCTGGTGCCGCGAGTCCTGAGCCCGAATGACGGCGCGGTGAGTTACGGCCAGGCCGCGGTCGCCGCCGCACGGCTGGCGGCAAACGCGATTCCCTGACGAAGGAGGCCGGCCATGTGCCTGGGCATACCCGGGAAGATCACCACCATCCGCGACGACCGGGGCCTTTCCATGGGCATGGTCGACTTCGGCGGGATCCAGCGCGAAGTCTGCCTGGCCTACGTCCGGGAGGAAGTCGCGACCGGTGATTACGTGATCGTCCACGTCGGGTTCGCGATTGCCAGGGTGGACGAAGCCGAGGCCCGGCGCACTTACCAGGCCCTGAAGGAACTCTCGCAGCTCGACGAACTCGACTGGATGCGCGAGGTGGCGGAGCGGGGCCTGGCGCCATGAAGTACCTGACCGAGTATCGCGATGCCGACGTGGCCCGCGGACTGATCGCCGCCATCCGGGCCGCCGCCACCCGGCCGTGGACGCTGATGGAGGTCTGCGGGGGCCAGACCCACACCATCATCCGGCAGGGCCTCGACCAGTTGCTCGACGGGGCCGTGGAGATGATCCACGGGCCCGGCTGTCCGGTCTGCGTTACCCCGCTCGAGCAGATCGACAAGGCGCTGGCCCTTGCCGCGCGCCCGGACGTGATCTTCACCTCGTTCGGCGACATGCTCCGGGTTCCGGGAAGCGCCTGCGATCTGCTCCGGGTTCGGGCCGCCGGCGGTCAGGTCCGGGTCGTGTACTCGCCCCTCGATGCCCTGGAGCTGGCCATCGCGAACCCGGACCGGGAAGTGGTCTTCTTCGCCGTCGGATTCGAGACGACGGCACCCGCCAATGCGATGGCGGTGTGGCGCGCCCGGGCCCTGGAGGTCCGGAATTTCTCGCTCCTGGTTTCCCATGTGACGGTGCCGCCGGCCATGACGGCCATCCTCGACTCGCCGGACAACCGGGTCCAGGGCTTCCTGGCCGCGGGACACGTCTGCGCCGTCATGGGGTGGACGGAGTACGAGCCGATCGCGGCCCGCTACCGGGTACCGATCGTGGTAACCGGGTTCGAGCCGGTCGACCTCCTCGAAGGGATGCTGATGGCCGTTCGCCAGCTGGAAGCCGGCCGCGCCACGGTGGAGAACCAGTACGTCCGGTCGGTGAAACGGGAGGGTACCCCGCCGGCCCAGGCGCTGGTCAACCAGGTGTTCCGCCTGGTCGACCGCCAATGGCGGGGCATTGGCTCGATCCCGATGAGCGGGCTCGGACTCCGGCCCGAATTCGCCGCCTATGACGCCGAAACCAGATTCGGGCTCGGGGACGTCCGGGTTCCGGAGTCCGACCTCTGCCGGGCCGGCGAGGTCCTCCAGGGCAAGATCAAGCCGCACCAATGCCCGGCGTTCGGCACCGTCTGCACCCCGGGCAATCCGTTAGGCGCCCCGATGGTTTCGACCGAGGGCGCCTGTTCGGCCTACCATGGCGCGGGCCGGCTCCGCGCTCCGGCCACGGCGGGAGCCTGAGCCATGGCACGACTGTCCGATACCGCCACCTGCCCCCTGCCCCTCGTCGGCACCGATCGCATTCTCCTCGGCCACGGATCCGGCGGCAAGCTGAGCGCGGCCCTGCTGCGCGACCAGCTGATGCCCCGGTTCGGCAACCCGATCCTGGCCGAACTGGGCGACGGCGCGGTCCTCAGCTTCCCGGGACTCGACCTGGTGATCTCGACCGACACTTTCGTCGTGAACCCGCTCGAGTTCCCCGGCGGAGACATCGGACTCCTCGCGGTTCACGGAACCGCCAACGACCTCGCGATGATGGGAGCCGAGCCCCGGTACCTGACCGCGGGGTTCGTGATCGAAGAAGGCCTCCCGATCGCGGTGTTCGAGCGGATTCTCGACAGCATGGCCGGCGCGGCCCGGGCGGCCGGCCTCGTCATCGTGACCGGCGACACCAAGGTGGTCGAACGGGGCAAGGCCGACGGTCTGTTCGTCAACACCACCGGCCTCGGGATCCGCCATCCCGGATTCGCGCCGGGCCCGACCCGGGGCCGGCCGGACGATGTCGTGCTGGTGAGCGGGCCGCTCGGCC
>JARIEY010000001.1 GCA_031127085.1 Gemmatimonadota bacterium
GGTCCCGCCGACGGCGGCGGGGCGACCGGCGGCAATGGTGCCGCGAGCGCCGGCCCGGAAAACGCTGGCGATGGCGCGGCGGACGACTGCGCGGAGGATGGCTCCGCTACGACCGGCGAGACCGGGCGCGGCGCCGGAGTCGCCGACGTCAACGTGACCGGCGCCGTCTCGGCCAGCGCATCGCGGAACGACGCCGCATCGGGCCAGCGGTCGGACGGCCCCTTGCTCAGCGCGCGTTCAATTGCGGCCGCGAGGTTCGCCGGCAGGTCGGGACGCATTCCCAAGAGCGGACGCGGCGGCTCGCTGAGGTGCTTCATCAGCATCGACGGCGTATTGGACGCCTCAAACGGCAGTTCGCCGGCAAGCATCTGATAGCCAACGATGCCCAACGAGTAGATGTCGGCGCGACCGTCTACATCGCGCTCGCCCATCGCCTGCTCCGGACTCATGTACGCCGGCGTCCCTACGGCGATCCCCGTCGCGGTCAGCCGCATCTCGGCCTGCGCTGCACGCGCGATGCCGAAGTCGGTGACCATCGCCCGCCCCGTGGCCTGATCCACGAGAATGTTGTCGGGCTTGATGTCGCGATGCACGACGCCGCGCTCGTGCGCGTAGTGCAGCGCGTCAGCCACTTCACGCAGGATGCGACGCACGGTGGAAATGGGCGGGCGGCGCTGCTGGAAGAGCAGCTTGGCGAGCGGTTCGCCTTCCACCAGCCCCATCGCAAAGAAGACCAGCCCCGAGGCTTCGTCCACCGAGTAGATGGGGACGATGTTTGGGTGACTCAGCTGCGCCGCCATCTGCGCTTCGCGCAGGAAGCGCTTGCGCACCTCCTCTCGAAACGCGAGCTCGGGCGGAAGCACCTTGAGCGCGACGCGGCGGCGCAGGCGCGTATCCAGTGCACGGTAGACCACCGCCATTCCGCCGCGGCCGATCTCGGCCTCGACCTCGTACAGCGTGCCGACCGCGGCGATGACGCGCTCGCGGAGGGCGTCGGTCACGGGCGTCCCGGCACGCCGTCGCGCGGACGCAGGCGGGCCATCTCGTCGGCCACATAGACGGCGCTGTCGACTTCGCGGGCCAGCTGCATCGCCTGCTCCGCCACCGTGGTGACGTGCTGGTACGTCTGGGCACCGGTCTTCAGGCGCAGGACGTCGAAGCGCATGTTCTTGAGCGCCAGCGCGCAGCTGTCGAGGCGGCCGGCGAGCGTCTCGCGCCGGCGGTCGACATCGACCACCGTGCGGCGCTGCCGCTTGAGCAGCGCGAGCCGCCGGACGCGCTCTTCGCTCGCCGAGCGATCAAGCGGGTTGGCCGCCGCCTCGAGCACGCCGATCTCCTTGTCGATCGCCGCCGCCGACAGCCCCTGCGACGAGCGTTCGAGATCGGCCAACTGCGCAGCCAGCGCCATCACGGTGTCGGCGAGGGTCGTCGCACTGCCGACGACATCGGGGATGCGCGCGCGGTCGCCGCGCGACATGCTCTCGATGAGGCGAATGATCTCGTCGCGATCGACCAGCGCATCGCGCGCCGCGGCCGCGTACGGCCCGCTCCCCAGCGCGGCGGCATCGCGCGCCGTGAGTGCCGCAGGCGCCGCCGGAGACCGCAACAAGTCTGGGCGCTCGGCGCGCATCCGATGCCGCGTACGCACGCGTTCGCGCGTGTTGCGGTCGAAGAGCGAGCGCACATCCTCGCCCATCTCCTGCAGCACATCGCCCACCATCCGCTCGCGCGGCTGGCGGAAGACGTCGTGCCAGTCGTAGCCGTCGCTCCAGAGCTTGGCGTACTTGTACGCGATGCTGATGCTCCAGAAGGCGGTGACGAACAGCATGTTCGGTCCGCCCAGCAGGTTCACGGCGATAAAGGCGCCGTTGACCCAGATGAACGGCGCGATGCGGCGTCGGAACTCCACCACCACGGGTGCGTTCCAGCGCGCCAGCTCGTCGGGCGTTGGCAGCCGTTCGCCACCCGGCATCGTGGTGAGCGGCTGCGGCGTGAACGCAGGCGAGGTCTGCGCCGCCCCCGGATACCCCGACGGCGCCTGCGGATAGGCGGCGCCCGCGGCGGCCGGGAGCGCCGGCACCTGACCTGTTTCGAGCGCCGACTTCAGCTCGAGGGCGCTTTGAAAACGATTGGCCGGGTCCTTTTCGAGCAGCAACATCACCGCGCGCGCCAAGTCGGGCGGCACGGAGGCGCGCTGCTCGATGGGCACCGGGCGCTCGGAGAGGTGCTTCACGAGCAGCGCCGGCGTGCTGTTGGCCATGAACGGCAGGTCGCCGCAGAGCATCTGGTACGCGACGACGCCCAGCGAGTACAGGTCGCTGCGGCCATCGACGTCGCGGTCGCCCGCCGACTGCTCCGGACTCATGAAGGCCGGCGTACCAATGGCGATGCCCGTCGCCGTGAGCCGAGCGTCGCCGCCCTCGCTGATGGCGCGCGCGATGCCGAAGTCGGTCACCATCGGCCGCTGCGACGCCGCGTCGAGCAGGATGTTGTCGGGCTTGATGTCGCGATGCACGACCTTGTTGGCGTGCGCGTAGGCCAGTGCGTCGGCGACATCGCGCAGGATGCGGCGCACGTCGTCGGGCGGCATCGGCCCGCGGTCATGAATGCGCTTGGCCAGATTGTCGCCGTCGATGAAGCCCATCACGAAGAAGACCAGCCCTCCCTTCTCATCGACCGAGTAGATGGGGACGATGTTCGGATGGCTCAGCTGTGCCGCCGTTTCGGCCTCACGCAGAAAGCGCGAGCGGATTTCGGAGCGGAACGAGAGCTCGGGCGGGAGCAGCTTGACGGCGACGGCGCGCTTGAGCCGGCGGTCGCGGGCCTTGAAGACGATCCCCATGCCGCCGCGCCCGATCTCCTTGTCGAGTTCGTACGCGCTATCGAGAACGCTCGCGATGTGCGAGCGCAGCTCGGCGTCGGACTTGGAGAGGAGGGAGTCTTCCACGGGGGTGGGGAAAAGTAAGAAACGCCGCGCCCCAGCGCGAGGCGGCGTGGGGCAGAAGATCCACAATTCTCTGCCACACGGCGCCGTGCCGGACCGCGTTTTGTCAGGTTCCCTACGTCAGGGAGGCAGTCGAAAGTTGCAGGACCCGCCGATATGTCGTATCTCAGCGTACGGGGTATGACTGCCCGCGGGCCGTTCCCTCGGGCTCCCGCGCGTGCGGTTTGTGGTACGCCAGTTGCTGTAGACAGGAGCCATTGGCTCTATGCAGCCCCCCCACGTTCGGGTGCGCAGGCACCCAGGAATCTTCATGAGTACGCGACAGACACTTCCCGTCCTTCCGCTTCGCGGGACGGTCATCTTCCCGGGACTCACGGCGCCCATCGCCGCGGGCCGCCCGGGGACGCTGCGGGCGATTGAGGCCGCGCTCAAGGGCGAGCGCCTCGTCTTCGCCGTGGCGCAAAAGGACAATACCGACGAACCCAACCCCGAGATCCTGTACTCGATGGGTGTGGTGGCGCGCATCGGGCAGATCCAGCGCGGCCTGGGCGGCGTCCAGCTCCTGCTGCAGGGTGAACTGCGCGCCACGGCGCTGCAGTACACGACCACCGAAGGCTACCTGTCGGCGGTGGTGACCCACATCGAAGAGCAGGCCCCGCTCGACGAAAAGGACCCGGCCTTTGAGGCGTTGTACAAGGAAATCCGTGAGCGCGCGGGTGAACTGGGCGAACGCCGCGGACTCCCCGAGGAAGTGGTGCATCAGGTGCTCGACTCGGTCACGGAACCAGGGCGCTTTGCCGACCTCGTGGCCGGCTACCTGGAACTGACCGTCGCCGAAAAGCAGGGGCTGCTGGAGAACCTCTCCGTCGAGGATCGCCTGCGCCGCGTGCTCGTCCACGTGCAGCGCCACATCTCGCTGCTCGAGGCGCAGGAGGACATCAAGTCGCAGGTGCAGGAGGAACTCGGCGAGCGTCAGCGCGAGATGTTCCTGCGCGAGCAGATGAAGGCGATCCAAAAAGAGCTCGGCGATGACGACAGCTCCAAGGAGATCGAGGAGCTGCGCGCCAAGCTGCAGAAGCTTGAGCTTCCCAAGGAGGCACGCACCGAAGTCGAACGTGAGCTCGGGCGCCTGGAGCGCGCCGGGCGCGAGTCGATGGAAGCGCAGGTGATCCGCACCTACCTGGAGTGGATCGCGGAGCTGCCGTGGAGCACGCGGTCGGACGACCAGCTCGACCTCAAACGCGCCATCACGGTGCTCGACGAGGATCACTACGGCCTGAAGGACGTGAAGGACCGCGTCATCGAGTTTCTCGCGGTGCGCCAGCTGCGCGCGCAGCAACTGAGCGACGAGATGGACCGCACGGGCGAGTTTCCGGTGGCCAAGCTGAAGGAGAAGAAGGAGGAGGCGACGCCGCTGCTCACCAAGGGCGCCGCCGACGACGATCGCACGATCACCGACAAGCGCGAAGCCAAGGCGCGCGCGATGGCGAAGGGGCCGATTCTCCTGTTCAGCGGACCGCCGGGGGTGGGCAAGACGTCGATTGCCAAGTCGATCGCCCGCGCGCTCGGCCGCGAGTACGTCCGCGTCTCGCTGGGCGGCGCGCGCGACGAGGCCGACATCCGCGGCCACCGACGCACCTACGTGGGCGCGATGCCCGGGCGCATCATCCAAGGGATGAAGCAAGCCGGCACCAAGAACCCCGTCTTCCTGCTCGACGAAGTGGACAAGCTCGGCGTCTCGTTTCAGGGCGACCCATCGGCCGCTCTGCTCGAAGTGCTCGATCCGGCCCAGAATGATTCGTTCACCGATCACTATCTGGGCGTGCCGTTCGACCTCAGCGAGGTGCTGTTCATCGCCACGGCGAACTTCGTGCAGAACATCCCGGGCCCGCTCCGTGACCGCATGGAAGAAGTCGAGTTCTCGGGCTACACAGAGCGCGAGAAGTCGGAGATCGCGAAGGCGTACCTGATTCCGCGGCAGCTTGAGGAGAACGGACTCGCCACCAAGAAGGTGAAGCTCGACAGCGACGCGATCATGCAGCTGATCACGAACTACACGCGCGAGAGCGGCGTGCGGCAGCTCGAGCGCGAGATCGGCAAGGTGGCCCGCAAGGTGGCGCGTCGCATTGCCACCGGCGAAGAGCACACGATGATCGAAGGGGACGGCGTCATCACCGCTGACGAAGTGCGTGAACTGCTCGGCCGCCCGCGCGTGCGTCCCGAGAAGGCCGCCGCGCAGCATGAAGTGGGGGTCGCCACCGGGATGTACTACACCCCGATGGGCGGCGACATCATGTTCGTGGAAGCGTCCACCCGCGCGCTCACGACGTCCACCGCGACGGACGGCACCAGCGGCGGCAACGGCAGCGGCGTGCCGGTCTCCCTCATTCTCACCGGCCAGCTCGGCGACGTGATGAAGGAATCGGCCCGCGCGGCATTCTCGTTCGTGACGAAGAACGCCGAACAACTTGGCATTCCGCGCTCACGCCTGGGATCGGTGGAGACGCATATCCACGTGCCGGCCGGCGCCATCCCGAAGGACGGCCCGTCGGCGGGCGTGTCAATTGCCACGGCGCTCGCCAGCGAACTCAGCGGTCGCCCGGTGCGCAAAGATCTCGCGATGACCGGCGAGATCACGCTGCGCGGCCGCGTGCTCCCGATTGGCGGGGTGAAAGAGAAGGTGCTCGGCGCGATGCGCGCGGGCATCACGCACGTGATTCTGCCGCTCGACAACGAAGCGGATATGGAGGACGTGCCCGAGGAGGCGAAGAACGCCCTCACGTTCCATTTCGTGGAGAATCTGCAGGACGTGCTGAAACTGGCGCTGGTCGCCGAGCCCGATCCGGCGGAACGGGAAGGCGAACTGGTCGGGGTGTAAACGACGCGAGGCCCGGGAGATCTCCCGGGCCTCGCGTCGTTTCGCGGCATCACGGCCGCTTGATGGTGTCGATTTTCCCCGTCTTCTCGTCGATCTTGAACCGGGGCTTGATGGCGATGTCGTGATCACCCGTTTCTGCCTTGGCCGCCGGTTTCGCCGCCGGTGCGACCGTCGGCGCCGCGGCCTTTGCCGAGTCTGGCGCGACCGCCGTGTCGACGGGCGGGGCCGCGACGGGCGACTCCGTGGCTGGCGCCGCGGTGGAATCCACCGCCGGCGTGGCCGCCGACTCCTTGTTGCCGCCGCAGGCGGCGAGCATGAGAACCGGTGCGAGGAGCTTGAGGCAGTGACGCGTCATCACGGAATCTCCCGCTTGATGGACTGGATGCGGCCGCCGCCGATGGTGAAGCGCGGACGCAGGACGACTTCGGTCTGTGCCACGCCGGCGGCCGCATCGGCTTCCGCCTGGACACGCAGGCGCGCGAGCGACATCAGGCTGGGCACGGTGAAGGGATCGGCGGCGAGCGCGTTGACGCCGTACCCGAGGTCCTGGAACTGCGCGATGGTCATCGCGCTCCACGGCATACTGGCCGACCCTTCGGCGAAGCCCGTCATCAACTCCGTGTCGAACGACGCAGTCCCACCCACCGGGCCGTTGTTCGTACCGCCGCACGTGGCGGTGAACATCTCGCGCCAGTGACCATCGGCCGTGCCGACATTACCGCACTGCTCCACCGCAACGCCCACACCGGCCGCGCAATGGGTTGCCGTGCCGCCAGCCGTCAGGCAGTTCGCGAGCGTCTGCGTGCCCGTAAACCGCGGATTGGTGTTCCCGGTCGGCTTCGGCGTTTGCTCGTTGGTGAAGACGGCGTTCTGCAACAGCCCCTTGTCGATCCAAATCGTCCCGAATCCGACGACGTGGTTCATCTCGTGCAGCACCACCGACTCGAAGCGACCGGAGGTGATATACGACTGAATGTCCGCTTCGTCGAACTGCATCACGCCGACGGCGGGGAGGATGCTGCTGTTGCGCACATAACAGGGTCCCGCCTGAGCGAGCACCTTGCCCGCCCCGTCGATGGGCGCGACCGCCGCGTAGATGATGACGCCCTGCGCGACTTCCTGCAGCGTTCCGGTGAGGCCGCTCACGCCACAGTCTTCGAGCTTCGCGCCTGCGAGCTGCACGGGGTTGATCTGGCCGACGATGGCTGCGCGAATGCGATTGGCGGCGTTGGTGAACGCCGTCTGCGCCTCAGCCGACATCGCGGGACCGAAGAAACGCAGGTCCACCGAATAACTGCTCTGGACCGACGCAGAGAACGCCACGCTGAAACCACCGGCCGTGGCCGTGGCCGACTGCGTGCCGCCGCGATTGCCGAGACGCCAGACGGCACCGGATGCAACGCCGCTGGCGTTGGTCGTCAGCAGCCCCGGCGCAATAGAGCCGCCGCCAGCCGTCGTCTGGAACGTGACCTGCGCGTTGGGAATGCCGTTGCCAAACTGGTCCTGCACCGAGGCGGCCAGCGGCGTGGCAATCTGCGCGCCGGCGAGCGCCGACAGGCCATCGCCGGCGGAGGCGACAATGCGGGCCGGTGCGCCGGGCACGCCCGTCGCCGTGATGATCAGCGGGGTAAGCCCGGCGACCGTGACGGTGACCGTGTTGGCGCCGGCCATTGTGCCAAGCGTCCACGTGCCGACTGAAGTCGGCCCTGCCGAGGTCTTGGTGGGGGCGCCAATGAGGGAACCACCGCCGCTCCCGACCGTTACCGTGACGGCGACGTTTCCCAGCGCGTTGCCGGAGGCATCGGTCACCGTGAAGGTCGGCGACGCAGTGAGCGCCGTGCCCACCGTCGCGGAGATCCCCGACCCTGAGACCGCCTGCATCGCCGCAGGCTTGGGCGGCGACGCGCCGTCGCCACCCGAGCAAGCGGCCGCAGCGAGCGCGGCGAGAACAAAGCAGGACGAGAGTGCCCTGCGCGGCGTGTGGTGGCGCATCATGAACCCTGAGTCAGGAGGTGAGGAGACGTGCGGCAACCGCGGGGCCACCGAGCCGGCCCAGCGTGGCGGCAAAGACGAGTTCGTCGTCGCCAAAGACGTGGTCGGCGGCGAGTGCAATCACAAGGACACCGTTGACGGCGCCTTCCCTGCGCAATGGCACGAACAGCGCGGCTCCGCGCGCGCCGGCGGTGTCGAGCACCGCGAGACTCCCCCAGAGCCGGTCACGCTCGGCACGCGACTCAGCCATCGCGGCCTCACCCGTGCGCAGCGTGTCGGCGACGGGACGCGCCAGCTCAGGGGAAACTGCATCGAACGTCGATGATGTGGCAGCGAGCACGGAGAAGCCGCCCGCGCCGTTGGGGACGATGACGCTCGCGATCGCGGTCTGCAATGCCGGCCCCGCGACGGCAACCAGTGCCCGGGCAGCTGACGCGGCATCACGTGTCCCCTCCAGGTCCGCAATCAGATGCTGCAGCGCGTGCAGGTGAGCCGACGTCGCCGCGGCCGCTGCCGTCGCCGCCTCGGCGAGTTCCGGCGCGTTGGCCACGTGATCGCGCACGAGATGCGACGTAATGCGCGAGGCGATCTCTGCACGCATCGGCTGCAGCGCGACACCTGCCAGCAGGAAGGTCAGTATCATACCGACGAGAATCAGGCGCTGCGCGTTCGCCCCGTGCGCGCTCTGCAGCCGGGTGCTCTCGGCGAGTACGCGCAGTTCCTCATCGCGCATTTGTGTCACGATGCCCATCAGCGAATCGGCGGCGCTCGCCGGGATCTCGCCACTCAGGTAACGTTTGGCCGAGTCGAGACCGGCGCGGTCGCGAATGAGCACCGCCGTGCGATACGACTCAAAACTGGCGGCGGCGCGGCGCCCGAGTTCGCCGAGCAACTGGCGCTGGCGCGGATGATCCTCGGTGCTGCGCCCCATCGCATCGAGCGCGTCCTCCACCCGACGCTGCGCGTCCTGCAGCGACGCACGGGCCGCGCTGTCGGGGCGGACCACGTAGGCTTTGGTGGCCCGCTCCGCGTCCTGCCGGCTCACCACCACGCGGAAGGCCTCGGCCATACTCATATTTGCGCGCTCGACGGCGCGATCGGCGGCGACCAGGCGGGACGCGTAGTAATACGCAACGCCCGCAAAGAGTCCGAGGACCACGAGCGCCGCGCCGACCGTGACCGACATCTTCTGGAGTGGCGACAACTGCATCAGCGGCTCCCGCTCAGGGTAGCGGGCCCCAGCCAAACAGGCGACGCGCGTCTACGCGCAGCGCACCAGGCTCGGTCCCCGGCAGAAAATACTCCAAATAGCGGCGCTCTGTTGGCGTGCTCGCCTCGGCCAGCTTCCCCGTCTCTCGGTCCAATTCGGCGGTGACCAGCCCGGGTGGCGGTGCCCAGCTCCCGCTGCGGCCGTAGCCCGAGCGCGCGAGCATCTGACCGAAGATGGGGGCTGCCAGGGTGCCGCCCGCGGCACCGGCCATGATTGGCCGCGGCCGGTCGAAGCCGAGCCAGACGCCGGCCACAAGATCTGTGGTCGCCCCGATGAACCAGACATCCGTATTGTCGTCGGTCGTTCCCGTCTTGCCAGCGACGGGCGTCGTATACGGCACGTAGCGGCGCACGGCGGTAGCCGTGCCGCGGTCGACGACGTCTCGCATCAACTCGCGCACGATGAAGGCCGCCTCGGCCGTCATCGCGGGGGGGAGCGTGCGCACCGACTGCCCAAAGACCGAGCGGCCGTTCGCGTCATCGACGCGATAGACGAACCGCGGCTCGACCGCCGCACCGAGGTTTGGAAAGACGGTGAATGCGGCGACGAGGTCAAGCGGCTGCAGCGCCGACGCGCCGATGGCGCTGGAGGGCCACGGCGCGATGTACGACCGAATGCCAAGGCGTCGCGCCAGCGCGATGACGGAATCACCGGTGACGCGCTGCCAGAGCTGCACCGCCACCGGATTGCGCGAGCGGGTGAGGGCCTCGCGCAGCGTGATGTTGCCCAGGAACTCGCCGTCGGCGTTGCCCGGACGGTACACCACGCCGCGATCCACGGTCAGTTCGAGCGACGTATCGGGGACGATCGCGTTGGCCGGCAGCGAATCCATGATGGCGCGCGCATAGACGATGGGCTTGAACGATGAGCCCGGTTGCCGCACCCCATTGATGGCGCGATTGAATGGCGCCTCGCTGTAGTTGCGCCCGCCTACGAGCGCGCGCACGTCTCCGGTGAGCGGATCCATCGCCACCACCATCCCCTGCAGATAGTCCGTGCTTCCCTTGGGGTGGCTGGCGTACGTCGGGTTCCGATATCCTGGGCGCGCCTCGACGGCCGCCGTCCCTTCCACCAAAGCCACAAAGGCAGCGCGCTGCAGCGAGACGTCCAGTGTCGTGTGGATGCGATACCCGCCCTGCCCCACCTGAACACCAGCGCGCTCCAGCTGCGTGCGCACCACATCCACAAACCAGGGGGCGCTCGCGGCCAGCCCACCATTGGCGACGGTGGATACGGGCCGCGCCTTGGCGGCAGCCGCCTGTTCGCGCGTGATGTACTTCTGGTCGACCATCAAGTCGAGGATCGCGTCTCGACGGTTCCGATTGCGCTCCGGGTGACGGGCCGGGTCGTAGATGGCCGGCCCCTTGGGGATGGCGGCGAGCGACGCCGCCTCGGCGAGCGAGAGCTGCGTCGCGCTCTTGCCGAAGTAATGCCGGGCCGCGGACTCGATGCCGTACCAGTTGTGGCCGAACAGGATGGCGTTCAGATACGCTTCGAGAATCTGTTCCTTGGTGTAGTGCCGCTCCATTTCGCGGGCGGCGCGCTGCTCGCGCAGCTTGCGGCCCAGGCCGGGATCGCGCCGATCGATAATGTCCGGGTGCAGGTTGCCGACGAGCTGCTGCGTGATGGTTGACGCGCCGCGGCGAGCGCCGAGCATGTTGTCCTTCACCGCGCCGGCGATGCCGTAGAGATCGACGCCGTCGTGCTGATAGAACCGGTGATCCTCCACCGCCACGAAAGCCTGGGGCAGATACCGGGGCAGCGACCGGAGTGAAACCGACGTGCGCCACTCGCGGCCGATCTCGCCAATCAGCGAGCCGTCACGGGCGTAGACCTGTGATGACTGTGGAAGGGCGGGAATCTGCCATACCTCGCCGGTGGACGGCTTGGGCGCGCCCGGGGCCTGGGCCACCGCGAGGGTGGCCGCGCAGGGGAGGACGAGGAAGGCGCGGCGGAGCATTCTGGAGTGATACACCTGAAACGGGCGGAAGGGGAAGGGAGCAGGGTGTGGGAAGGGAAAGGGAGCAGGGTGTGGGAAGGGGATGAGGAAGGGGGTGCCGATGGACGCCCTTCCGAGTGGAGAGGGCCGGTGCGATTCTTCTTTGATGTCCACGCTTCGTCTTGCCATCGCGCAGTTCCGCCCCAAGAAGGGGGACGTGGCCGCCAATCTTGCCCGGATGGGCGAGATCCTGGCGCAGGCCGCGGCCATGGATCCACCGCCGCAGGTGGTGCAGTTCCCGGAAGCCATCCTCTCGGGCTACTTCGTCGAGGGCGGGATCCGCGAGAGCGCGATGACGCCGGACGAGGTGGTTCGCGCGCTCGATGTTCACTGGCGCGCCGCGTCGCGCCCGGGGTCAACCATCGACGTGATGGCCGGCTTCTACGAGCGGCACGACGGCACGCTGTACAACAGCGCGCTCTATGCGCGGCTGGGTGGCGCGGAGCCAGTGTTGCTACACGTGCACCGCAAGAACTTCCTCCCGACCTACTCGCTCTTCGATGAAGAGCGCTTCATGGAACGCGGCTTCGACATTCGCGCCTTCGACACGGCGTGGGGACGAGCGGCGATGCTGGTGTGCGAGGATGCCTGGCACTCGCTCACCGGGACGATCGCGGCGCTGGACGGCGCGCAGGTGATCTTCGTCAGCGCCGCCGCGGTGGCGCGGGGCACGCACCCGCGTGGCGACGGCGTTGAGGGGCCCGGGACGATTGCGCGGTGGGAGCGGCTCATCCGCGACATCGCCGAAGAGCAGGGCGTCTTCTGCACCCTGGCCAACCTCGTGGGGAGCGAAGGCGGCAAGATGTTCCAGGGCGGATCGTTGGTGGCGGGGCCGCGCGGTGACGTTCGGTCGCGCGCGCCGGTGTGGGACGAGGCGCTGCTCGTCACGGAGCTCGAACTCGGCGACATCGGCCGCAGCCGCGCCGACGCCCCGATGCTCAGCGATTTGAAGGTGGCGATTCCCTACCTCGCCGCTGAGATGAAGCGCGCGGTCTACGCTCCTCGGCTGTCGCCCAAGACACGCGTGGTGCCGCGGATGGCGCCGGGCGTCGCATCGGAGACGCGCGCCAGCGCCGCCCCAGCCGCTGGCACGCTACCGGTGGTGGCGCCGGCCGATGGCGGGCGGGCGGCGCCGCCACCGCTGGGGATCGATGCGCCGATGGTCGAGCGGTGGCTGGTGCAGTTCCTGCGCGACGAGTTCGCACGACGCGGCTTCACCAAGGCGATCGTCGGCATGTCGGGCGGGGTGGATTCGGCGGTGACCGCCGCCCTGGCGGCGCGAGCGTTTGGTCCCGACAACGTGGTGGGGGTGCGACTCCCGTACCGTCTCTCGAGCGCCGACTCGCTGTCGCACGCGCAGTTGGTGATTGACCAGTTGGGGATCGAGGCGCGCACGCTCGACATCTCCGCGGCGGTCGACGGCTATTTGGCCAACGAGCCCGATGCGGACGCCGCGCGGCGCGGCAATGTGATGGCGCGCACCCGGATGATCGCGCTGTTTGATCTGAGTGCGCGATACCGCGCCCTGCCGCTCGGCACCGGGAACAAGAGCGAACGCCTGCTGGGCTACTTCACGTGGCACGCCGACGATTCCCCGCCGGTGAACCCGCTGGGCGATCTCTACAAGACGCAGGTGTGGGCACTGGCCCGGCACCTCGGGATTCCGGCAACGGTCGTCGACAAGCCGGCCAGCGCCGACTTGGTGCAGGGACAAACGGACGAGGGTGATTTCGGCATCACCTACGCCAAGGCCGATGCGATTCTCAACTGGCTGCTGCACGGTTGGACGCCAGCCGAGTTGGCGACGCACGGATTTGACGCGTCCGATGTGGAGACGGTGCGCCGACGGCTCGATGGCACACACTGGAAGCGCCGGCTGCCGACGGTGGCGATGTTGAGCGGTGCGGCAATTGGCGAGAGCTACCTGCGCCCCGTCGACTACTGACGCCGATCACGAGACACCGCGGCCCTCGGCGCAACGCCGAGGGCCGCAGTGTTTCTCAGGTCGCGCGACGCCGGGCCCAGAAGAGCACCCCACCCGACGCCACCAGCGCGGCGGCAAGCGCGGCATTGCGCATTCGATCCTCCGCCACCGATGCGACCACGATATAGATCGCGACCAGCGACGTGCAGGCCGGAATGAGCCATGCGGTCTTCCGAAGTCGCTCGCGGTCGGTGGAGGTGGCGCGCACGGCGCTTGCGATCATCGCCGCCGTGAACAGAACGTTGGCGGCCATAAAGAGCGCCGCGGTGTCTGGTCGCCAGAGGTAGAGCAACGAACAACACAACGCCGCCAGGCCGGCCAGATCGGTGAGACGCTTCATGGGACGTGTCCTCGCTTCGCGGTTCGCAGAATGGGAAAATGTGTCTCAACCGCGGCATTTGTCGAGCCGCCGTTGGGCCGGTACTGGCACCACAGCCTACGGTTCATCCTCCACCGGCGGCGGCGCAATCCGGTAGTCCGGGACGCCGGCGCTGGTGGCGGCGACGTAGCAGTCGATGTAGTTGGATTCCGCCACGTCGACGGCGGCGCTGGCGGTGAGCTCCGCCGCGGTGGCCTTGGTCACGCCACCCACAGCGAAGGAGACGAACCAGGCAACCGTGGCGACGCGCCAGGCGGTCCACGCCGCCGTCAGGGACTTGGCGGCGGTGGAGCAGACCATACCGTCCGTCTGCGCATTCAGGATGCGCGGCAGGAGGAGCGCGCCGGCGAGCGCGCCGTACCGGCGGGTCAGTTCGAGCATCCGTTTCGACGACCCCGGCCCGAATCCCGAGCGCAGTGCGGCTACGCGCCGGCTCTGCACGTTCAGCACGGACCGTGACACCACGGCGCCGCGCAGGCGGCTCTCGGCGACCGAACTCAGCAGCTCGTTGCGCCCCCCGCGACGCGTCCACGTGCGGCTCCACACGAACTCGGCGTCGCCAACGCGCGCGCGAAGGGTCGTCGGGGTGCCGTCGGCGAGCGATTCCCGCTCAACTACGGCGAGGCGTCCATCCGGAAGGCGCAGCGTGGAGCGCGCACGCCGCACCTTCGCGACACGCGGTCCACCGGTATCCCACAGGCGCAGGGCCAGCGACGGCGCCGCGTCATCGGCCACGGGGGCAAGGTACCGGCGGTCGATCATCGCAATGCCACCGTTGGCGGTGGCCGTAAATGCATCGGCGGTCGCGGCGTTCCCTGAAGTCACCAGACTCGAGCGGAACGAGACGATCTCCGCTGGGTCGCGGCTATCGGGGATCTTTGACGTCGGCCGAACCGTGCTGCCGGCCGAGAGGCCGGAGGGGGCGTCGGAGCAGGCGGCCACGATGGAGAGCAGGGCGGCGGCGAACAGCGAGGCGCCATGCCGGATGCGGCGAGCTGGTGTCTGGAGGGTTGGCATACGATGGAACTCCCTGGGTTTGCTGAACATCCTCGAACCACGTGATCGCAGGGCTCAGGGATCGCGTCGCCATGGCCCGGTCGCGTGGTTCACGCCGGCAGGATGTGCGGCCGCCTCACAGGGTGTGTCGCCATTTCATTGCAGCTGTATTCAATTCATTGCATGCATGACGGCCCGCTCACGGACTACCAGCGCATTGCGCGCGCGATTGCCTATTTGGACGACCACTGGCGGGAGCAGCCCTCACTGGCGGCCGTGGCACGGCACGTAGGGCTCAGCGAGTCGCATTTCCAGCGCGTGTTCACGCGCTGGGCGGGAATCAGTCCCAAGCGATTCCTCCAGCAGGCGACGGCGCAGTTCGCACGAGATCTGCTGCGGGAGCATCACGCCGCGCTGTCGACCACGTTCGACGCCGGCCTCTCCAACCCGTCGCGATTGCACGAACTCATTGTGCACGCCGAGGCGATGACGCCGGGTCAGGTGAAGCGCGGCGGTTTTGGCGTGGAGATCGCGTGGGGGTTTCACGACACGCCGCTGGGGACTGCGCTGGTGGCGGTGACGCCCTTGGGCATCTGCTCGCTCCAGTTCGCCGATTCCAGCGAGGAGCAGGAGGCCGCCGTGGAGCGCCTCGCCTCCGAGTGGCCGGCCGCCCGGCTGATCGAATCCACGCGCCGCACGGGGCCAGCGGCGCGGCAGGCGCTGGGCGGTTTGGGGCGCGCCCGCGGGCCTGTGGCCGTACACGTCCGGGGGACCAACTTCCAACTGAAGGTCTGGAATGCCCTGCTTGGTATCGCGCCTGGCGAGGTGGCTACCTATGAGGACATCGCGGGGGCCATTGGCCGGCCGGCGGCGGTTCGGGCGGTTGGCAGCGCCGTGGGGCGCAACCCGGTAAGTGTGCTGATCCCCTGCCACCGGGTGATCCGCAAGAGCGGCGCCCTTGGCGGTTATGCCTGGGGACTGCCGCGGAAGGCCGTGATCCTGCGCGCGGAGCACGCCGCGCGCGGTGCCTGATCCGGCGACGGTGCTATGCACCGTCGCCGTTGAAAATCGTTTGTTTACGCGGCTTCTGCGAACGCCAGACTGACCGCGCGGCGCGCCCCGCGCTTGACGCTCCGATGCGCGGCCCGCGCGTAGCGCATGAAGTTCTGCCCCGCCCACGGGAAGCGGGTGAAGAACTCCACCGGAAGCATGGAGCCCTTCAGCTGATTGCACGCGATGCAGGCCGCCACCAGGTTGCCCGGCGCGTGGTTGCCCCCGCGCGAGAGCGGGATCACGTGGTCCAGCGTTGCCGCCTCCAGTCCCAGTCGCGCCGCGCAGTACACGCAGCGGCGACCGCAGTCGCGAAACGTGGCGCGCTTGACGTGGCGCTTCTGGTGGGGCACGCCGTAGTCATGACGCCGGGGAAGGCCGCGGGGCGAACGGGCCAGTGCGAACCGGTACACGCTCCGATGAGACATTGCACCTCGCCGGAAAAGACGACGCCCCGTTCAGGGACACTGGTCCCGAACGGGGCGTGGCGGATGGGGAGGAGGCTCCAGCGCGCGTCCTGAGCATAAGGACGCGGCAGTCGTCGCTGGATTGGCTGTCCGTGTGGAACGGCCATCTGCCTCCATGGACGGGGGGCTCCCTCGCGGGAACCGACATACGTCTAATGGACGCCTCAATGAATTCAGCGTAACACGAATTCCCGCAAGGGGCTAAGCCTCGTTTGGGGGGTCAAGTCCGCGGACGCCGCGCCGACACTCCAATTGTGATCAGCCTCAGGCTCGCGTCCACCGCGGCCCTGCAGGTCGTTCGCCTCCACCACCGGAACAGACAGATGCCGCAGCCGTCGCTCGACGAACTTGCCCTGCTGCTTATGCAGCTCGACCCCGCTGACGATGTTGGTGCCCGACGCTTCGCCGAAGCCATGCGCGAATCCGCCGACACCTCCGCCGGGCTGGCTCCCGCCTCGATCATCGCCGTGCTCAAGTGCACGGATGCCGTGGAAAACTGCCCGGCCGCTGACCGCGAGATGGTGCTGGTCGCGGCCGGCACGTTGCTGGAGACCTGGATGCGCGGCGATCCGCTCGCGTGGGTCACCCCGTCGGCGAGTGCGGCTGCGCCTGCCGCTGCGGCGGCGGCCCCGACGAGTGCAGAGGAGGCCAAGCCTGCCCCTGTGGAAGAAGAAGTCGAAGTGCCCGAGGCACTCGCCGACGACGTGGACCTCGACCTGCTGCGCGACTTCATCAACGAAAGCCGCGATATGCTGGTTGGCGCCGAAGCGGCGTTGCTGCAGCTCGAGACCGACCCGACCAACGACGAGGCGGTCAACACCGTCTTTCGCGCCTTCCACACCGTGAAGGGTACCGCGGCATTTCTGGGCCTAGGCCGACTGTCCAAGTTCGCCCACAAGGCCGAGTCCTTGCTCAGCCAGGTGCGCGACCGTGCACTGACCTACAGCGCGCACACCGCCGATCTCGCCCTGCAAAGCGCCGATATGCTGCGCGAGTTCCTCGACGCCGTAGAAATTGCAACGGACGGGTCACCCCTGTTGCTGCCCGAAGGGACGCGTGAGTTGACGGCCGAGCTGGAAGTGGCCGCCTCGGGCAAGCAGCCCGAAGTGGTGGTCTCGGACGCTGCGCCGCTTCCCGCCGCCCGGCTGGGCGACATCCTGGTGGATCGCGGCGTGGTCGACCGCGCGACGGTGGAAGCCGTGCACGCCGAGGAGCCCGCAGTGCCGCTGGGCCAGGCGCTGGTGCAGCACAACGCGGCTCCCCTCAAGGACGTGGCGCAGGCGCTCCGTCAGCAATCGCAGCAGCAGAAGCAGGCGCGCCAGGAAACGACGACCGCTGCCGATTCGATTCGCGTACGCACCGATCGCCTCGACCGCCTGATCGACATGGTCGGCGAACTCGTCATCGCGCAGGCGATGATCGTCGCCGACGAAGAACTGCAGCAGTCCGGGATGCAGGGACTGACGCGCAAGGTGTCGATGGCGGGCAAGATCGTGCGCGACCTGCAGGATCTGTCGATGTCGATGCGCATGGTGCCGCTCAAGCCGGTCTTCCAGAAGCTGGCGCGGCTGGTGCGCGACCTCTCGCAGCGCAGCGGCAAGGCGGTGGAGTTCCAAACGCACGGAGAGGACACGGAGTTGGATCGCAACATGGTGGATGCGATCGCCGATCCGCTGGTGCATATGGTGCGCAACTCGCTCGATCACGGCCTCGAAACGCCGGCCGAGCGGACCGCCAGCGGCAAGCGTTCAGCGGGCGTGCTGCGCCTGTCGGCGTACCACGCCGGCGGCGCGGTGGTCATTGAGCTCCACGACGACGGCCGCGGCCTGAACCGCGAGAAGATCCTCGCCAAGGCCGCCGCCAAGGGACTCATCGACCCGGCAAAGCCGATGAGCGACCAGGACGTCTTCGCCCTCATTTTCGCGCCCGGCTTCTCGACCGCCGATCAGGTGACCGACATCTCCGGACGCGGCGTCGGGATGGACGTGGTGCGGCGCAACATCGAGGGCGCGCGCGGCACGATTGAAATCAGCTCGACGGCCGGCCAGGGCACCACGTTCAGGCTGCGCCTGCCACTGACGCTCGCCATCACCGACGGCATGCTGGTGCGCGTCGGCAACGAACGCTACATCGTGCCGACGACGAGCATCCAACTCTCGTTCCGGCCGAGCCCCGAGCAGATCTGTACGGTGGCCGGTAAGGGCGAGATGGTGGTGCTGCGCGGCGAGACGCTGCCCATCGTGCGCCTGCACCGCCTGTTCGCGGTGAGCGGGGCTCGTGAGCGCATCGACGAATCGCTGCTGATGCTGGTGGGCGACGGCGACAAGCGCATTGCGCTGATGGTCGACGACCTGCTCGGCCAGCACCAGGTGGTCGCCAAATCGCTGGGTCAGGGGATTGGCCGCATCGACGGCCTCTCGGGCGGCGCGATCCTCGGCGATGGCCGCGTGGGCCTGATCATCGATGTCGGCCAAATCGTGAACCTCAGCCGCAACGGCCCCTCAGCCGATGACGGCCCGCGCGGCGACCGCCGCGCCGTCGCATAGTCCGCCGTTTCGCACCCTTCTTCCGACTTTCGGAGCCGCTATGAGCACCACCGCCCAGCCGACCGCCTCGCAGAAGGGCGAGCACGCCGGCAAGTATCTGACCTTCTTCCTCGGCACCGAAGAATACGGGCTCAAGATTCTGACGGTGCACGAGATCATCGGGATGATGGCCGTGACGCGCGTCCCGCGCACCCCGGACTTCATCCTCGGCGTCATCAACCTGCGCGGCAAGGTCATCCCGGTCGTTGACCTGCGCATCCGCTTCGCGATGGACGTGACAGTCTCGCAGGACGTCTGCGTCATCGTCGTGCAGGTGCGCGGCATCCAGATGGGGATCGTCGTCGACCGCGTGTCCGAGGTGGTGAACATCGCCGCCGAGGAGATTGAACCGCCGCCGTCGTTCGGCGTGGACGTCCCCACCGACTTCCTGCTCGGCATCGGCAAGTCTCAGGGCCGCGTCAAGATGCTCCTCGACATCGATCATGTGCTTACGGGCACCGAGATCGTCCAGGCCGCGTCGGCCGTGGCCGGTTCCGCCTCTGGCGACGACGCATCGCCGGCCACCTGAGCTTACGATGAGCGCTCTCTCCCCCGCGTCCGACGTTCCGATGGTCGGCGCGACTGTGTCACACGCTGATTTCGTGAAGATCAGCGCGATCCTCTACGACATCGCCGGCATCAAGCTGAACGACGGCAAGGAAGGACTGGTCGTCTCCCGGCTGGGCAAGCGGATGCGCGAAGTCGGCGAGCTCACGTTCAAGGCCTACATCAAGCGCGTGCAGGAAGATCCGGCCGAGATGCGCGAGATGATCGACCGGCTCACGACGAACAAGACAAGCTTCTTTCGCGAGTCAGCGCACTTCGACTTTCTGGCGCGCACGGCGCTGCCTGCGTGGGGCGGCCGCGACATCACGATCTGGAGCGCCGGCTGTTCGTCGGGCGAGGAGCCATACACCATCGCCACGGTGATGTACGACTTCGCGCAGGGCGGCGACGTCAACGGGCGGATTCTGGCCACGGACCTGTCGCATCGCGTGCTCGCCAAGGCGAAAGAGGGCGCGTACACGGCGGAGAATGTGCGCGACATTCCGCCGCAGACCCTGAACCGGCATTTCGAGCGGCAGCGCGACGGCGCGCACGATCGGTGGGTGGCCAAGCCGCACCTCCGGTCCATCATCCGCTTCGGCAAGCTGAACCTGATGGGCGACTGGCCGATGAAGGGGGCCTTCGACGCCATCTTCTGTCGAAACGTCATGATCTACTTCGACCGGGAAACCCAGGAGCGGCTCGTGCAGCGCTTCAGCAAGCTGCTGGCCCCGGACGGTTACCTGTTCATCGGTCACTCGGAGACGCTTCACTCGCTGAAGCACGACCTCCGGTACGTGGCCCCGGCGGCATACGCCAAGGCGGCTTCATGAGCACGACCGCCACGCCCACCGTCGACCAGGTCGTAGGAATGGCCGACCTCAAGGTCTCTGCCTCTCCCTCGGACCGCATCATCACGTATGCGCTGGGCTCCTGCCTCGGTGTCGTGATCTACGACGCGTCGGCGGGGGTGGGCGGCATGCTGCACGTGATGATGCCCGAGTCGGAGATCGATCCTCGAAAAGCCGAGGCGAATCCGTACATGTTCGTCGACACCGGCATTCCGCAGCTCTTTCGCCAGTGTTACGCGCTGGGGGCGAAGAAGGAGCGGATTGAAGTGCGGGTTGCCGGTGGCGCGTATCAGGGCGGCGATGAGAACTCCGACCGGTTCCAGATCGGCAAGCGCAACTTCATTGCGCTCCGCAAGCTGCTTTGGAAGAACGGCGTGATGATCAAGGCGTCCGATGTGGGCGGCATTCAGCGGTCGCGGACGATGGCGCTGGCGATGGGAACCGGTGATGTGACGGTGAAGTGCAACGGCGTCGAAACGGCGCTCTGAGGAGGACGAGACCAATGGCATTCAACGTACTCGTGGTCGACGACAGCGCCGTCATGCGCGCAATGGTCATCAAGACGCTCCGATTGTCGGGCGTGCCGGTAGGCGAGGTCTACCAGGCGGCGCACGGCGAGGAGGGGCTCGAACGCCTGCGCGACCACTGGGTGGACCTCGTGCTTCTCGACCTGAACATGCCGCAGATGAACGGCGAGGAACTGCTCGCCGAAATCCGCTCGCATCCCGACACCGCATCGGTGGCGGTCATCGTCGTGTCGACCGAGGGAAGTGAGGCGCGCATCAAGCGCATCAAGGATCTGGGCGCCGAGTTCGTCCACAAGCCGTTCCGGCCGGAGGAGCTCCGTGCCGTCATTCGCGATCTCACCGGAGTCTCCGATGACACCTTCGACGCAGTTCCAGCTGTATCCAACGGCAGCAGCGACTTTTGAGGAGCTGGCGATGCTCTTTCCGTCCGATGTGCTGACGGAAGAGCAGCTGGCCCTGCCGTTCACCGTCGGCGTGAGCGTGCGCTTCTACGGCCCCAAGTCGGGGCGCCTTGAAGTGCGCGCGAGCGAAGGCATCGTGCCGGCCATCACCGAGAACATGCTCGGCGCCGACGGCGCGGTGGATCCGCAGCTGCAGACGGACGCGCTGGGTGAGCTCGGCAACGTGCTCTGCGGCAACGTCGTCTCGGCGATGACGAACGGCATCGGGGTCTTTCACCTCCATCCACCGCGTCCGATGGACCCGGCCCAGTTCTCGGAGCTTCTCGAGCCCAACGAGGAGTGCGTGAACATCGGATTCGACGAAGGGCGTGCGCAGGTGCGCCTCTTCCTGAGCAGCCGCTGATTCGCAGCCGCCGCCGTCCCTTACCGGTTCACCGGTCATGATTCGCGTTCTCGTCGTCGACGACTCCGCCCTCGTGCGCAAGCTCCTCACGGAGATCTTCTCCAAGGAGAGCGACATTGAAGTGGTGGGGACGGCCGTCGATCCCTATGTCGCGCGCGACAAGATCGTGCAGCTCAAGCCCGACGTGCTGACGCTCGACGTCGAGATGCCGCGCATGGACGGCATCAGCTTCCTCGAGAAGCTGATGCGGCATTACCCGCTGCCGGTGGTCGTGCTCAGTTCGCTGACGCCGCGCAACAGCGAGACGGCGGTGCGGGCGCTCGCGCTCGGCGCCGTGGAAGTGCTGGCCAAGCCAGGTTCCTCCGTGTCGGTTGGCGACATTGGCAAGGAGTTGGTGCGCGCCGTCCGCACGGCGGCCCGCGCCCACATCCAGAAGCGCGAAGCCCCCAAGGCCGATGAACCGGTGCCCAGCTTCGGGCCGCTGCGCACGACGCACAAGGTGCTATGCATCGGCGCGTCGACCGGCGGGACACGCGCCATTGAGGAAGTGCTGCGCGGCCTGCCGCGCGACATTCCGGGCACCGTGATTGTCCAGCATATGCCGGCCGGCTTCACCGGCCCGTTCGCCAATCGACTGAATGGGATCTGCCCGCAAACGGTCCGCGAAGCGCAGGACGGCGACATCGTGGTGCCGGGCACGGTCTTCATTGCTCCCGGCGACAAGCATATGCTCATCGAACGCGATGGCGGCCGCTACAAGGTCCGCGTGCGCACGGGTCCGCCGGTGCATCATCAGCGCCCCGCCGTGGACGTGCTCTTTCAGGCGGCCGCGCGGTCGCTCGGCCCCAATGCCGTGGCAGTGATTCTCACGGGAATGGGCGCCGACGGCGCCGCCGGGATGAAGCAGATGCGTGACGCCGGCGCGTATTGCATCGCGCAGGACGAAGACAGCTGCGTCGTGTTCGGCATGCCCAAGGAAGCGATCAAGGCCGACGCGGTGGACGAGATCCTGCCGCTCGACAAGGTGCCGGAGGGGATTGTTCGGGCGCTGCAGGGGTTGATGGTGGGGACATAGCGCTCCCAACGGCGGGAAGGGGAAGGGAGCAGGGCGGGGGAAGGGGGACACGAACGCGTTGGGCGGCCTTGTGGGCCGCCCAGCGCGCTTCCATTGGGTCAGCGCTCGGGGAGCGCTTTCAGGAACTCCCCGAGATGCCCGCCCCAGATGGCCGGCACTGAGTGCGTGCCGTGGCCGCGCGTCTGTGGTGTGATGGGAAGCAGGATATACCTCCCCTTCGCGACCTGCGGCATCAGCCGCTCCATCGTCCCCAGCTCCGGCGGGTTCACCAGATCGTCCGCCGAGTTGATGGCCAGCACCGGTGCGCTAATACGCGCGAGATGGGGCGATGGGTCGTAGTCGCGTGACGCATCGAACTGGTAGAGCATGTCATTGGCGTCCGTCACGCGCACGCGATTGGCGAGATAGGCCGTAATCACGCTGTCGGCCGCTTCGCGTGTGGGGGCCTGCCGGTGCTGCACGAGCGGTGCGCTCGTCATCATGAACAACAACTGCGAAGCGGCCAATACGCCCTTGGGCTGCTCGGTGTAGTCGCCACCCCGGTACCCCGGATCGTCGCGGATGTCGTCGAGAATCATACGGCGCATCATCCGGTTGCGTCCGACGATTGGCGCCGGCGCGCAGGCGAGCGGCACCAGACCGTCGGCGAAGGCAGGATACGTGTAGCCCCAGACCCAGGCGTGCATGCAGCCCATCGACGTCCCCATCACGATCCGCAGATGGTTCACGCCGAGCCCCTTCGTGAGCAGCAGGTGCTGCGCGCGCACCATGTCGTCGTAGGTGTACCGCGGGAAGCGGGCGCGCAGCCCATCGCTGGGCTTGCTTGACCCACCGTGGCCGATGCCGTCGGGGAGGATGATGTAGTAGCGCGTCGTGTCGAGCAGCTGCCCCGGACCAAACAGTTCGCCGGCATACGTGGCCGACAGGAAGGCGCGTCCCGTCCCACCGGTGCCGTGCAGAATCATCACGGCATTCTGCACAACGCCGGCCGCGTCGCGACGCGGAGCACCGAGCGTGGTGTAGTGCAGCCGAAGTTCCGGCAGCGTCTCGCCGGTGGTGAAGACGAAGTTGCGCGCCACCCAATCGCCCTGCCGGCCCAGCCCTGCGGCGGCCTGTGCGTGCATCGTGCAGGGCGCGAGGGAAACGAATACCGCGAGGCGCGTCACGGCGCGTCGAAGCAATGACATTGGCAACTCCGGGTTACGGGGCGATCAGGCGTGCGACGTAGGTCGCCATGCCGTGAAACAGATCCACGTGATCGGGGGCCGAGTTGCCGGCGAAGCCCAGCACCTCAAACCGCCCCTTGGTGGTGCGGCTCAGCAACTGCGTGCCCATTGGCCCCCACTCGAGCACGGGCACCCGCTTCAAGGCCAGTGCCGCGAGCAGCCAATCGGTGCATTCGGTGGTGCTGGCGAAAGTCCCCGGGAAGATCTCCGAGTGCGTGACGATGAAACGCTTGCGCCCATCGGCTGCGAGCCGCGCGAAGTCGGCGAACGGCGCCAACTCGGTGGTGTCGAGGACGCCGCCGTCGGCCAACGGCTTGCCGGAGGGGAGGTAGCCCGTATGCAGCCCGTCGAGCAGCAGCGCTCCATCGACGCGCGGCAGGTTGGCCGGATCCCTGATGATCTCCCGGATCGCGCCATAGCCGGCGCTCCAACCGCTCAGGTACACACCGGCGATACGCGGTGCCCCGGTGACCTGTGCAATACGCGCGCGCACCGTGTCGAGCATCCGGGCGAACAGTTGTGAGTCTGCCGCGAAGGGACGCGCGTAGATGGCGGACCCTGCCCCCAGATAGACCGCCGCGACGATGACCGGCTGCTCCATCGTGGCGATTGCCCGCCGCGGAACCCAGGTCGCACCCATGAAGTGAATGAGCAGCGGTGCCGCATCGGCGGTCAGCGCGCGCTGGGGAATGAAGATCTCGATGGGACGCGGGAGCAGACTGTCGATGGACAGATTGACGCCGGCATCGGCCCGTCGCGGCTGCTCGAGCCGCTCGTGACGGCGGGTGTGCTCCTGCATGGGCGACGGATTCTGCGCGGCGGGAGCTGGCGCTCGCGGCACGGCAGTGGCAGTGGCGCGCGGCGTTGCCTCCGGGGCCGGCTTCACCACGGCCGTCCGTGCAGGGCCGCACGCGACCGCGAGTACAGCGGCCAGTGCGGTCGCCAGCACGGTCGCCCGCGCCGACGATCGCGCGGTCATCACGCGTCTACGCATCGTCACCCTCCGCGAGCGCGCGGGGATAGACCTTCACCTTCTCCCACCGTCGCAACTGCACCTCGCCCGGCGGCGCCCCACGCTCTTTGCGCACGTCGGAGGCCCAGCAGACGTGAATCTCAACCTTGCCGCGTGCTTCCCGCGCCTTGCTGTAGTAGGCGGCGTACTCCGCGGCCCGCTCGATGACCGGCTTGGGAATCTCGGCGAGCTTGTCGGGATTGCGAACGACCACGTGGCTCCCCGGCACACCGGCCACATGCAGCCAGAGGTCGAGCGGCTTGGCGACCTTGAGCGTCAGGTAGTCGTTGTCCTTGGCCGCCTTGCCCACGAGGACCTCAAAGCCCTCAACGGTCACAGTGCGATACGCGCGTCCCTTGCTCGGCATCCCTCAACGGTACTGCACCGGGCGCGGCGGCGGGAGCGTGTCAGGCGGCGGGAAGCACGCCGCAAATGACGTTGTCCACCCCCCACTCATCATCCAGCAGTCCGCGGGTCACCTTCTCGCGGCACTCGGGGCAGATGCCGTGGCTGATGGCCGGCAGCGCATCGGCGTCAAACAAGCCGAACGACTGTAGCGCCTCTTCCACTTCGACCCAGAAGCCCCCGGCGATCGGCAGGCGCTTGCACCATCCGCACATCCGGATGAACGAATCACTCGAGGCGCGGTCAATGCGCAGCAGTTCGACCGGTTCGCGGAACTGCGACTGTAACAGCCGCACCTGGAAGGCCACGTGGTGGTTCGGCTTGGGGACGACGCGCATCCGGAGCAGTCGGCGTTCGTCCGGCGTATCGCAGCGGAACGCAAAATCCACGCGCACCGCGTGGCGACGCACGCGGGCGATCAGCGGCTCATAGAGCTGCTGCGTCGTCGACTCCCGGATGAGATCCCAGAGCCCGCGCCCAATCAGGCGCGGGTCCTGCAGGCGCGCATCAAAGGACGTCCTGGCTTCGTCGTACCAGCCCGTATTCACACGCGCCAAACGATCCTGCGCGTCGATCTCGTATTCTACCGGAAATTCCGCGAGCATTCGGCATCGAATGGTGCGCGGGCGGCGTCGCGGGGTCGCCCTGGTCATCGGATATCGTGCGACGCACCGAAGAATTTGCGGCCGTGCATTCCCCGGTCAAGCGCGCCCGGCGCGGCGGCAGCACGACCCTCGATGGCTTGCCGTCAGCGGCGCGCGGGATACGGCGCCAGGCGTCGCGTCACGTCGAGGTTGGTGATGTGCATATTGGCGCCGCGACCGATGCGGAAGCCGAACGTCCCGTCCACGGGCATCGCGCCGCGCGCCCAGGCGCCGATGCGAACGCCATCGACGAAGAAGCGCACCGAGTCGGGCTCGGCCAGCACGCGCACCAGCGTACGCGCGTTGCCGTTGGCCTCGAGCGGCTTCACGCCCTCATACGAGGCCCAGTCGCTGACGACGCGCCGCTGGCCACCCTGAAACGCGTGCACCGCCGCCTGGCCGTCCCGGCGAACCACGAAGGCCGTGGCGGACTCACTCCCGGGGGCGCCGGACCCGCCAACGAAGAGCCCAAACTCCTCGTTCCTCGACGACGGGAAAAGAATCATCTCAGCCTGCACGGAAAAGCGGCCGGCGGCCGAGTTGGCACCATCGAACAGGAAGCCGCCCGGCCCCATCGTCACGTGCCAGCCGGGGGCCATATCGACGAAGACCCATCCCGAGTCGGTCATCGGGGCTCGGCTGCCATTTTGCAGCGTGGCCGGCGCATCGAGCCGCCATTGCCAACCGGTGGGCGCAGGAGCGGACTGGGCGCCGAGGCTCGTGGCGGTCGCGAGCAGCAGAACGAACGGAAAGCATCGCATGGTGCGCCTGGGGGGCTTGGGATCCGCTCAAATTCGGCCGTGCGCGGCCGTGGTCAAGGGTCGGGGACATTTCTAATGGCGTTTGACAGTGGCTCCCCCTCTCCTCTCGTCGGGGCTATTTTTATGGGTTACCCGGCCCCACGGCCCATCGATGGCCCCCGAACGCCCCAAATCATGGCTGCTTCCTCCAAGACGGACCGCCGCGCGGCCCACGGACTGACGCGCGACCAGTTGCTGGCCGCGTACCGGACGATGCTCTTGTCGCGCCGCATCGACGACAAGGAGATCCAGCTCAAGCGGCAGAACAAGATCTTCTTCCAGATTTCCGGCGCCGGCCATGAGGCGGTACTGACGGCCGCCGGCATCGCGTTCAAGTCGGGCTACGACTGGTTCTACACGTACTACCGCGACCGCGCGCTCTGCCTGCAACTCGGGATGACGGCGGCGGAGATGCTGTACAGCGCGGTGGGCGCCGCGGCGGACCCGAACTCGGGCGGCCGGCAAATGCCGTCGCACTGGGGGCACAAGCCGAGCAACATCGTGACGGCGGCCTCGCCGACGGGGACGCAGTTCCTGCAGGGTGTTGGCGCCGCCGAAGGGTCGATGCGCGCCTCGCTGCTGGGGATCACCGACGGCTTCGCGGGCGACGAAGTGGTCTTCGTCTCCACCGGCGACGGCACTACGTCGCAGGGCGAGTTCTGGGAGTCGATGAACACGGCGTCCAACCTGCGGCTTCCGGTCGTGTACCTGGTGGAGGACAACGGGTATGCGATTTCGGTGCCGGTGGAAGTGAACACGGCCGGCGGTTCCATCTCCAAGCTCGTCTCGTCGTTCCCGGGGCTGTACATCCAGGAAGTGGACGGCTGCGATTTTGTGGCGTCGCTCGACGCCATGAAGAAAGCGGTCGCCTACGCGAGGGCCCGTAAGGGGCCGGCGCTCGTGCACGCGCATGTGATTCGGCCGTATTCGCACTCGCTCTCGGATGACGAGATCCTGTACAAGCCGGCCCACGAGCGCGAGGCCGAAGCGGCGCGCGATCCGATCACCAACTTTCCGCGCTGGCTCGTGGCCGAAGGGCACGCCACCGAGGCGGAGATCGCCGCGGTGCAGGAATCGGTGGACGCCGAGGTGCTCGCGGCGACGGATGACGCGCTGGGCCAGCCGCAGCCTGCGCCGGAGACCGCCCTCTGGGCGCTCTACTCGCCGGACGTGGATCCTACGGGCGCGGCCTTCGACACCGAGGATGCCCCGCAGTTCACCGGCGAGCCGACAACCATGGTGGATCTCATCAACACCACGATGCGCGACGAGATGCGCCGCGATCCGCGGATCCTGGTCTTCGGCGAAGACGTCGCCGACGTCTCGCGTGAGGAATATCTGGGCAAGGTGAAAGGCAAGGGTGGCGTCTTCAAGGCGACCCACGGGCTGCAGACCGAGTTTGGCGGCGCCCGCGTGTACAACTCGCCGCTGGCCGAGGCGAACATCATTGGCCGCGCGATTGGGCTGGCGCATCGCGGCTTCAAGCCCGTGGTCGAGATCCAGTTCTTCGACTACATCTGGACCGCCTACATGCAGCTGCGCGACGAGCTCGCCACGATGCGGTGGCGCTCCAACAACGCGTTCAAGTCACCGATCGTCGTGCGCACCACGTACGGCGGGTATATCCGCGGCGCCATTTACCATAGCCAGACCGGCGCGTCGCTGTTCACGCACTGCCCCGGGCTGCGTGTGGTCTGCCCCAGCACCGCGCTCGACGCCAACGGCCTGCTGCGCACGGCGATCCGCTGCGACGACCCGGTGATCTTCCTCGAGCACAAGCACCTGTACCGCCAGACGTACAACAAGGGACGGAACCCCGGCCCGGACTACGTGATTCCGTTCGGCAAGGCCAAGGTGCTGCGCGAGGGGACGGACGTCACGGTGGTGACCTATGGCGCCACGGTGCAGCGGGCGCTGGCCGCGGCCAACCAGGCGGCCGACGCCGGTGGGCCGAGCGTGGAGGTGATCGACCTGCGCACGCTGTCGCCGTGGGATCAGGAGGCGGTCTACGCCTCGGTGCGGAAGACCGGGCGTGCGATTGTCGCGTACGAGGATTCGCTGTCGTGGGGGTACGGCGCCGAGATCGCGGCCCGTATTGCCGACGACTGTTTTGCGTGGCTCGACGCGCCGGTCAAGCGCATCGCCTCGCAGGACGTGTGGGTGGGTTACGCGCCATCGCTGGAGGACGTGATCCTGCCGCAGGCCAGCACGTTCCTGGAGGCGTACGGGGAGATCGTGAAGTACTGAGGCCCGCGAGGCGATTGATGGGGCGAGGGCCGGGGAACGAGATCCCGGCCCTCGGTCGTTGATTAAGGGCTTGCCGTCTGCCGTTTCTCCTTACCCGTCTGCCGCTTTGCTTCCTCTCCTGCTCTCCCTCGCCCTCGTGGCCGACAGCGTGAAGTTCCCCACCGTCACCTCCGACAACCTCGAGCGGACCAGCTTCACGCTGCC
The DNA here is from genome assembly GCA_031127085.1 of Gemmatimonadota bacterium. Taxonomy (GTDB): domain Bacteria; phylum Gemmatimonadota; class Gemmatimonadetes; order Gemmatimonadales; family Gemmatimonadaceae; genus PNKL01. The sequence continues at coordinate 28,886 of JARIEY010000001.1, forward strand.
GCGCGACTTCGCGGGGGAGCGCAACGTCGTATTCATTGCCTTTCTGCAGAAGCAGCAGAAGGATGTGGACAGCTGGGTGCCGTTCGTGAAGCCGCTCGTGGGGCGCACGCCGGGGACGGAGTTCTACGAACTCCCCACGATCAAGCGCATGGTGGCCCCGATGCGGTGGATGATCAACAACGGCATGCGCGGCGGCATTGATGACCTGGGCGCGCGCGAGCGGACAATCACGCTCTATATCGACAAGACGCCGTTCAAGCGGTCGCTCGCCATCACGGACGAGAACGTGCTGCACGTGCTGATCATCGACCGCGAGGGGCAGGTGCTCTGGCGCACGACAGGCCCGTTCAGCGCCGCCAGGGGCGCGGAGCTGGAGGCGGCGCTCAAGCGCTGAGTCCGCCGCGCCCCTTGCCGGGGGCGCGCGCGCTGCCCATGCTGAGGGAAACGTTGTCTCCTCCCGTGCCCCCTGCCGCCCCGGGTCTTTTATGCGCCGCCCTCTTGCCGTTCTTCGCTTGAGTACGCTTGCCGTGGTACTCGCCGCCGGCTGCGCCAGCGCAGCGTCCGGACCGCCCCGCCCCAAGTTCGACGCCTCGCTGATCACTCGCGAGCAGATTCTCGAGACGCAGGTGACCACCGCGTATGATGCGGTGAAATCGCTGCGTGCGACGTGGCTGACCGTCCGTGGGCCGGAGAGCTTCCGCTATCCGTCCGCGGTGCAGGTCTACCTGGACGGCGTCCGCCTCGGCGACGTCTCCACACTGCCCAGCATCGCCGCGCCGCCCATCCAGTACATCCGCTTCTACTCTCCGCAGGATGCGACGGCCAAATGGGGCATCGATCACGGCGCTGGCGCGATCTACGTCAGCACCAAGATCGGGCGCGGCGGCGTGGCCATTCCGCCGGCCTGACCCACTCGCCGGCACCGCGCCTCCGTCACGCCGCCGCGTGGTCGGCTACGGCTTCTTCGTACCGGTGCCGTCGATCCGCACCGCGCGGGGATCCTCCCGGAGCGGTCGTGGGGCGGGCGCAGTACGCCGTATTTCCTTGAGCAACGAGTCACCCAGCGCACGGGCGCGGGCCTGATCGGCCGGTTTGGGGCTCTGTGACAGGCGGCGCAGCTCCGCGCTGGCGGCCTGCTGGGCGCGGAGATCGGCGGCCAGGTCGACACGCCGATAGCCCGCGGGAATGTCGCAACGCGACGCCGGCACCTGCTCCTGACGCCAGACCGTCACCTCGCGGGTGGTCACCTGCGTGACATCGCGCTGCCACTGGCGATGCGTCTCGGAGCGGAGCACCATCCCGGCACCGGTCGCTCCCGGTTCACCCGCGAGGATGGCGGGGCGCAGGGCGCGATAGGCCACCACCATGGGATCGGCCGCATCGTCGGCCACCCAATACGTCGTCACGGTGGGAGCGCTGGCGACCTCGGTGCCGCCTGCGCGCGTGCGCGTGGTGGATTTCATCTCGAACTTGCGCGTGCGGTGACCGAGCACTGTTCCCCCATCACCCACGAGGCGCCACGGCGAGACCGCCGGCATTGGCCCAAGCACCTTTTTGGCGTCGGCGACGAGCGGCTTCGCCGTGCTGGCGCCCACGGTGAACACGGTGCGGTCGCGCGGCACGACGTTCAGAAAGGTGCGCGGTGTTCCGATCACCAGCTGGTACGCGGTGGAATCGCCGCGATACGGCTCACCCTCGGTGCGCGAGCAGCCGGCGGAGGTCCAGGCGCGTGTCACGCGCGTGCGCGTGTTCGCATTGGATCCACCGCGGCTGACCGCCGTGATGCGCGTCTCCACGAAGAAGCCCGGCGTGCTGGCCTGCGCGCGCAGTGTCGGCGCGCCGAAGACCGTCAGCGCCGCGATGGTCGTGTGAAGGAGCATACGCATACCGTCGAAGATAGCATCCCACGACGGGGGCGATAAGCAATGCGCGTGCACCGCGGTGCGTGATGCCTGGACGACGCGCGCGCCGCCGCTACTTCGCGGGCGGCGCCTCGTAGACGACGACACCGTTCACGATCGTGCGCACGATCTGCGCGTCGCGAATCGACTCTGGCGCGATGCGCGTGAGGTCGCGGTCGATCATCGTGAGGTCGGCAAGCATCCCCTTCCGAATGACCCCGCGCGTCGCTTCGGCGAAGCCGGCGTACGCCGCCCCCCCCGTGTACGCGCGCAGCGCCTCCTCAACGGTGATCTTCTGCTCGGGCACCCAGCCGCCGGGGCGCTTCTCGTCGAGCGTGCGGCGCGTCACCGCCGCGTAGATCCCCATCAGCGGCGTGGGCGGCGCCACAAACCAGTCGCTGCCAAAGGCGAGCGTCGCCTTGCCGTCGAGGAGCGACCGGAAGGCGTAGGTGCCCTTGGCGCGCTCGGGCCCAATCACGCGGTCCACCCAGCGCCCATCATCGATGGCGTGGTATGGCTGCATCGACGGAATCACGCCGAGCGCTCCGAAACGCACCATGTCGGCGGGGGCGATGTGCTGCGCGTGTTCAATGCGGAATCGGCGGTCGCGGGGGCCGTTTTCGCGTACGACGCGCTCGAAGATGTCGAGCTGCACGCGAATGGCGCGGTCGCCGATGGCGTGCACCAGAAGTTGCAGGCCGGCCTTGTCGGCCGATGACGCCCACTGGTACAGGTCGGCCTCGGTGTTGACCATCAGGCCGCGGTCCGTGGGCGCGTCAGTGAAGGGCTCGAGCATCGCCGCCGTGTGCGATCCAATGGAGCCGTCCACGAACCCCTTGAGTCCGCCGATGCGCACCCAGTCATCGCCGTGTCCGCGCGCCTTCACGGTGTCGGCCAGCCGCTTCCAGGTGGAGAGCGGGACGGCGGCGTAGATGCGGGTCGTCAGGGCCCCCGCCGCGTGCGCGCGCTCAAACGTCGCCAGATCGCCCCACCCGCCCATGTGGTGTACCGCGGTGACGCCCTGCGCGTTGACGTGCTGCATTGCCGCGCGCAGTGCGCGGTCGGTCATTTCGCGGCTCGCCGGAGGGACGGCGCGATCGACGATCCCCATCGCATTGTCCTTGAAGATCCCCGTCGGCTCGCCCTGCGCGTCCCGCACCACGGTGCCACCGTCCACATCCTTGACCTCGCGCGTCACGCCGGCGGCCTTGAGCGCCGCCGTGTTGGCGAGACTCATATGTCCGTCGAGCCGATTGATCCAGACGGGATGGTCAGGCGTGACCGCGTCGATCCACGCGCGCGTGGGGAGTTCGCCGCCCCAGTTCTCGTGATCCCAGTCGCCGTTCATGATCCACGTGCCGGCGGGCACCGTCTTGGCGTACTCGCCGATGCGCCGGATGAACTCGGCCTTCGTCTGGGCGTCGCGCAGCTTCACCGACTGGAGGGCAAAGCCTCCTTCGATGAAATGCACGTGCGCGTCGGTGAAGCCGGGGACGACCATCGCACCGTGCGCATCGATGATGCGCGCGCTCGTGCCGGCCAGTTTGCGGATCTCGGCTCCCGATCCAACGGCGGCGATGCGCGCGCCGTCCACGGCCACGGCGTCGGCCCACGGCCGGCGCGCGTCGCCGGTCCAGACGCGGGCGTTGACGATGGCGAGACTGATCACGGCCGTCTGGGCGAGCAGGTGCATAGATGCCTCGGCGCGGCGGGCGGCCCGCCGCGCGGCAGATGGGACCCGACGGAACGCGTCACGTGACGGCCCGTCCGTCGATCATCAGCGGCGCTCGACGGCGTCGCGGACGTCGAGCAGAATCTCGAAGTAGAGCTGCTCGCGGCGATACGAGAAGTCGAGCGCCTTCATTCCCGCCTCGTCCTCGGTGGCCTTGGCGCGCTCGAACGCCTCGCGGTACATGTCATCGAGATTGGCGAGGATGCGTTCGCGGGAACGGGACATGCGCAGGTTCTCCAGGGTCGCCGACGTAAGCCGCGGCGGGTCGGTGGACGCGACGGGGGCCGGCGCTGCCGATGCCCCATCGGTGAGGAGTTTTTGGGCCATGCCGAGCAGCTGGCCGCGTACGTCGAAGGGTTTGGTCATGGCTGACGTGCATAATCGCACGCCTGCGCCGCGGGGGGAATGGGGCAAGGTCGCCCCGAGGGTGTCCCGCGCCCGTTATCCGGTCGGCGCCTCGAGGGCGCCGCGCAGCGCCACGGCAAGCTCCGCTGCCACGAAGGGCTTGCGCAGCAGCATCGTCCCGGCGAGCATCGGAGCGCCGCTCACCAGTGCTTCCGAATGTCCCGACATAAACACGAGACGCAGCGTGGGCCAGCGCCGCCGCACCTCCTCGGCGAGCGCAATGCCACCCATCTGCGGCATCCGGACATCGGTGAGCACGAGATCGATGCGCGCCTGCTCCGCCTCGAGTACCTGAAGCGCCTCGAGGCCATCGCGCGCCGTCACCACGGAATAGCCGAGCGTGCGCAGCGTGCGCTCGACCGTGTCACGCACCGCTTGCTCGTCCTCCACCAGCAGCACCCGTTCGCTCCCGTGCGGCGCCACCAAGGGCGCAGCGATTACGGATGGCGCAACGCTCCCCTCGACGCGCGGAAAGTAGACCCGGAATGTCGACCCCTCGCCTTCGGCCGTGTCGACGACGATGTGCCCGCCGTTCTGCGACACAATGCCGAAGGCCGTGGCGAGGCCGAGCCCGGTCCCCTTCCCCGGTTCCTTGGTGGTGAAAAACGGCTCGAAGAGATGCGACTGCACCTCGGGTGACATGCCGACGCCGGTGTCGGCCACCTCGAGCACCACGTGGTCGCCCACGGCGAAGCCCGGGTGCGCGTCGACAAACGCCGCATCCAGCGCAACCGCGCGGGTACGAATCGTGAGTCGTCCGCCCTGCGGCATCGCGTCGCGCGCGTTCAATGCGAGGTTCAGCAGGACCTGTTCCAACTGACTGGGATCGGCGCGCACCGCCCAATCCCCTTCCAGCGCCTCGACGTGCAGCACGATGTTCTCGCTCAGCAGTCGGCGCACCAGTACGTCGGTGTGAGCCACCAGGTCGCCGAGCCGCAGCACGCGCGGCTGCACCACCTGTTTGCGCGCGAAGGCCAGCAGTTGGCGTGTCAGGTTGGCCGCGCGCATCGAGACCGTGCGCACCTCGTCGAGATCGGCGCGCAGGTGCTCGGGCACGTCCGGCTCGGAGAGGGCGAGTTCAGCGTGTCCAAGGATCGCGGTGAGCAGGTTGTTCAGGTCGTGCGCCACGCCGCCGGCCAGACGGCCGACGCTTTCGAGCTTTTGCGCGTGCAGCAGCTGCTGCTCCAGCCGTTCGCGCGCGGCCAGCGCTTCGGTGCGTTCGTGCACGAGCGTCTGCAAACGCGCCGCTTGGCGGTGCAGGATGCCCACGCGCCAGCGGTACGCGACCGTGCCGATGAACATCGCGAGCACCGCCAGCAGCGCCCAGAACCACGGACTGCTCGTGTACGAGGGCGTCGAGACGACGGTGACTTCGGCCGGAACCGTCGACGGCACGCCGTCGGCACTGACGGCGCGCACCACAAAGCGATAGCGTCCGCGAGGGACGCGCTCGTAATCGGCGACGCGCTGCAGCGAGTCGTCTACGCTGCGCCAGTCGCGATCCACGCCTTCCAGTCGGTACATCAGCCGCACCCGCGAGGGTGAGGCCAGCAGTGTCGCCGTGAACTCGATGCGCACGCGCGTCGTTCCGCGAGGCAACCGCACGTCGCCGCCCAGCGGCATCGACACGCCGTCGGCCAGCACACGTTCGACGAACACCTGCGGCACCGTAGAGTCCGTGCGGATGTCACGTGGGTTCAGCAGCACCAGACCGGCCGTCGTCGGCAGCCAGAGCCGTCCCGACGCATCGCGAGAACCGGAGGAATTTCCCCCTTTGGCGAAGTCATGGCTGCGCAGGCCGTCTTCTCGCGTGAACAGGCGAGACGGCACATCGCGTGTGCTGTCGTCGACAAACGCCAGCAGGTCCGCCTTGCGCACGCGCTGGAGTCCCTGGCCAGACATCAACCAGAGATGCCCTCGCCCGTCGTCAATGATGTTGAGCACCTGACTCACGATCCCGGTTTTCGTCGGCGAAAACCGAAACAGCGTATCTCCGCGAATCAGCGACAGCCCCTCGTAGAACTGCCCGCTCCAGACGCCCATCGTGTCGGGAAGCACGTCCATCGCCTGACTGACGCTATCGCCGTTCGCCGCGATGAAGACCCGCAACGAGTCGTTCTCCAGCCGCGCGAGCTGCGCGCCCACCACCCAGACGGTGCCACGGCGATCTTGGGCCACCGAGTATATGCGCCCTGAGAGCACCCCCTTTCGGCGGGGCACCATGGTCAACCCGCGCGGGCCGCGCACCATGAGCGCCGTATCGGTGCCCACGTAGAACCGCCCAGCGTCGTCTTCCATGATGGAACGCACGCCGATCGGCGCAATCCCAAGCCGCGCCGTTTCGTCGACGAATTGGTCGCCGGCCAACCGAGCGAGTCCGCGCTTGGTCCCGAGCCACAACGTGCCACGCCGACTCCGGTAGCTCGTCAGCACGACTTCGCTTGGCAGGCCGTCGGGCGTCGAGTAGGACTGCGTGCTCCCGTCCGCTGCGATGCGCACTGCGCCGTCGCCGCCCGTCCCCACCCAGACCGATCCATCGCGGTCGGCGCGCGCCGACCAGACGATCGACGTGGTCCAGATGCCCGCGCCGCGCCAGTTCTGCAGCGTCGGCACCCGCACGCGGGTGAGGCCGTCGACCATTCCCGCCCAGACGTTTTCTTCTCGGTCGATGAACACGTCGGACACGTTATTGTCGGCCAACCCTTCCGCCGTTCCAAGCGACCGGAAGCGCCCGTTGGGCTCGAGCCGAGCAACACCGCCACCCAGCGTACCCACCCAGATCACGCCGCCGCGCTGCTCGACAATGCTGGACACGAAGACCGAACGCAGGCCGTCCCGCGCGCCATAGCGCCGCACCACGCGATACCGGTCCCCCGCGCCGCGCTCCATCTGCGCGAGCCCCTGACCCGTCGCGAGCCACATCGAACCGTCACGGGCGCGCAACAAGCGGAGCATGCGTGCGACGGCAAGCCACGGCACGTCGGAGTGCACCAGCCGACCGTCTCGCAGGTGGAACAACCCGAGGTCGGTGCCCACCCACAACTCGCCGCCGGCGTCTTCCGCGAGCGCATTCACATTGTGCGGCCCGCTCCCTCGCACCAGCGTGAATCGATCGCCAGACAATCGCGCCAGCCCGCTGCGCGTTCCCGCCCAGATGCGCCCCCGTCCGTCCTGATAGAGGGCATTCACGTCGGCATCCGGCAGGCCCTGCGTCACACCGTACGTGCGAAAACGGCCGTTCGCGTAGTGCACGACGCCAGCGTGCATCGTCGCGATCCAGGTGGACCCGTCTCGCGCAACGAGCACGTCATTGAGATACTGGTCCGGCAGGCTGTCCGGGTACGCGGCGCCGTACGCGGTGTGCACGGTGAAGCGCAGCCCATCAAATCGCGCCAGCCCTGCATCCGTGGCCAGCAGGAGGTAGCCTTCAGGCGTCTGCGCAACGCGCCGCACCAGATTACCGGGCAGTCCGCGCGTCCATGTGACGTGAACCACCTGATCGGCGAGTGAGCCCGCCGGACTGCCCTGCCCACTGGCGCGCTCACTGACCGACGTGAAGAGCAGCCCCGCGACGATCAGGCTGCCACGGAGCGAGCGAACCGTCATGCGCCGGGGCACGGGCACCGGAGCAGCGAGCGTGGAGGACGCGGCAGCGCACGGTGAGGCGGCACGCCGCGTCGATGCGCTCACGCGACCGGGCGTTGCGCCATCAATCGGGCTACGGCGCCGTCTTCCTCGACAAAGGGGAGCAGCGCCGCCACCACGGCTTGTTCGGTCTCACCTTCCACCGCCATCAGTGGCGGGGGCGTGCGGCGCGCATCGATCCCTCGCGGCCCTGAGTTCCGGCGGTCAACCTCGATGACCGCGCGCACGGGGACGCCGTTCGCCGGCGTCAGCCGGCGAATGCGAACTGTCGCCCCTTCGGGCAGCATCCGTTCGTACAGGACTTCGCTCACCCGCTTCCCCCCATAGCCACAGGCCCGCCTATATCTGCGGCACCCCGTCGCCCACCGCAAGCGGCGGCGCGCGGCGGGTCACTCTCCGGCGGGTGTCCCCAGCCGATGGAAGACCGCCTCGGCCACCGGGCGGCCATCGCGCAGGTGCTCGACCACGATGCGCTCAAGCAGCTCCGGGGTGACACCCCGGTACCAGACCCCCTCAGGGTAGACCACGACAATCGGCCCGCCCCCACAGACGCCAAGGCACGGCGCTTCGCTGCGCTTGATCCGTGTGGGACCAAAGAGCAGTCGCTCGCGCTGCAACAGCGCGGCGAGATGCGCGTAGAGCGCCCGCCCCCGCCGATCGGTAGAGCAGAACCCGCCCGTGCAGACGAGCACATGACGGGCGTAGGGTTCCATCACGACGACTTCGGTTTGGTGCATGGGGCGCGCGGCTTGGGTTGCCCCAATCTACAGGGCGGTTCGCGCTCAGACGCTTGCCGAGCGTCCCGCACCCATCCATCCTCCCCGCATGCGAATTCACGTCCGCGCCGCCGCACTCGCCTGCGCGCTCCTCGCCGGCGCCGTCGGCGCCCAGCAGGCCGCTCCAGCACCGACCGCCTCAGCACCGACCGCGCCGCTGCCGGTCGACCCCGCCATTCTACAGGGGACCCTTCCCAACGGGCTGCGCTATTTCGTGCGCCGCAACGAGAAACCCCAGCGGCGCGCGGAACTGCGGCTCGTGGTGCGCGCGGGCTCCGTGCTCGAGGACGACGATCAGCGTGGCTTGGCGCACTACGTGGAGCACATGGCCTTCAACGGCACGTGGCGCTTCCCCAAGCAGGACATCGTCTCGTTTCTCGAGCGGGCCGGCATGCGGTTTGGCGCGGACCTCAATGCGTACACGGGGTTCGAGGAAACCGTGTATATGCTGCAGATCCCCACCGACACCGCCGCGCTGCTCTCCAAGGCGCTCGACATCTTGCAGGATTGGGCCTCGGCCGTGTCGTTCGACAGCACCGAGTTTGCGCGCGAGCGCGGGGTCGTGATCGAGGAATGGCGTACAGGGCGCGGCGCCGGGCAGCGCATCAGCGAACGGCAGTTTGCGGTGCAGTTCAAGGGATCGCGCTACGCCGATCACTTTCCGATTGGCACCAAAGAGAGCCTCGACACCGCCACGCTCGCCGCGGCACGACGGTTCTATACGGACTGGTACCGTCCCGACCTGATGACGGTCATTGCCGTCGGCGACTTCGACGCGACGGCGGTGGAGGCGGCCATTCGCACGCGCTTCGGTGCGTTGCGCGCCCCCGCCTCTCCGCGAGCGCGACTGGCGTATGACGCCCCGGATCATTCGGACACGCGCGTGGTGGTGTCGGCGGACCGCGAGTTTCCGCAGAGCATCGCGCAGATCGAGTGGCTGCTGCCGCTGCGGCCGCGCGGCACCGTGGGCGCGTGGCGCACCTCGCTCGTTGCCGGCATCTACACCGCGCTGCTCTCGCAGCGACTCGGCGAACTCTCGCAGCGGGAAAGCACCCCGTTTGCGTTCGCCTACGCCGGCAGCGGGTCGCTGCTCCCGACGCGTGACGCGTTCACCGCGGCCGCCGTGGTCAAGGATGGCCGCTTCGTCGACGCGCTGGCCGCGACGCTCGGGGAGTTGGAGCGCGCCAATCGCTTCGGCTTCACCGCCACCGAATTGGAGCGCCAGAAGGCCAGTTTGCTTCGTTCGTTTGAACGCAGCGTGTCGGAGGCGGCCAAGACGGACTCAAAGGTGTACGCGGAGCAGATGGTCCGTCACGTCCTCCGTCAGGCGAACATCGCCCACCCCGATCAAATGCTGCGGCTGGCGAAGGACGTGCTGCCCGGCGTGACGCTGGGCGAGGTGAACGCGGCGGCATCGGCCTGGATGCCCGAGGGGAACCGCACGATCGCCGTGGCCGCGCCAGCGCGCCCCGATGTGATCCTGCCCACCGACTCGGCACTCCGCACCGTCTTTTCAAAGGTGAAGGGCGCCGCGCTCGCGGCCTATGTCGACTCCACGGCCGACCAGCCGCTCGTGGCCCGTCCGCCCACACCGGGTCGCGTCGTCACGAGCCGCGCGATCGACGACCTGGGCATCACCGAGTGGACGCTCTCCAACGGCGTCCGGGTGCTGCTGAAGCCCACCGACTTCAAGAACGACCAGGTGCTCTTGAGCGGACGGCGAGCGGGAGGGTATTCAGTGTTGGGCGACGCCGACCACAAGGTCGCCACCCTGTCCGAGTTCGTGCTCGGCGGCGCCGGCGAGTTCAGCGAGAACCAGCTGCGCCGCATGCTCACCGGCAAGGTGGCCACGGCCGGTGTCTCGGTGAGCGAGCACGGCGAATCGGCCTACGGGTCGGCGTCGCCGCGCGACCTGCCCACGATGTTCGAACTGCTCTGGCTCAACGCCACGGCGCCCCGTCTCGACACCGCGTTGTTCAACGCCGGGCGCTCGCAGCTGAAGGCGGCCATGCAGAACAGCCGCAATACACCCGCACAGGCCTTTGGTGACACCATCGATGTGGTGATGGCCAACTACCACCCGCGCGTTCGCCTGTTCCAGCCCGAGCAGCTCGACTCGCTGGATGTACCGCGGGCCTTCGCGCTGTACCGTGAGCGCTTCCAGTCGTTTCGCGATTTTACGTTCTACATCGTCGGAAACTTCACGCTCGACGGCATCCGGCCCCTGGTGGAACGCTACCTCGGCGCGCTCCCGACCGGCGGCGCCGCCACGTCATTCGTCGATCGCGGCATCCGTCCGCCCCGTGGTGTCGTGCGCCGCGAAGTCCGCCGCGGCACCGACCCCAAGGCGCAGTCACGCATCACCTTCCACGGCGACTTCGACTATTCGTGGGAGCATCGCCTGGAGTTGGACGCGCTGCAGCAGCTGCTGGAGATGCGCTTTCGCGAGGCCCTGCGCGAGGAGAAGAGCGGCACCTACGGCGTCGGCGTCGATGCCTCGGGCAGTTGGATCCCGTACAAGCGCTACCGTATTGCGTTCAGCTTCGGCTCTGCGCCCGAGCGCGTCGACGAGCTCGCCGCCGCCGCCTTTGCCGTCATCGACTCGGTGCAGCGGACCGGCCCCACCGACGACGAAATGGCCAAGATCCGCGAAACGTTCATTCGCGCACACGAGACCGGCTTGCGCGAGAACACCGCCTGGATTGGCTGGATGAGCGATCACGACGAGGACGGCCGAGACCAACACGCCACGGTGCAGTATCCGGCGCTGGTGCAGCGGCTCACGGCGCAACAGCTGCGCGATGCCGCCCGGCGCTACCTCAACCGGGACCAGTACGTGCGCTTCACGCTGCTTCCCGAGGAGGCGCGGAAGGCCGTCCCGTAGCGCTCGTTACTCGGGAATCTTGTTGTCACCCGGCGGAGCGACGTAGCGCAACGCCTCCACCGGCGTACCGCCGGCGAGGTGCTCGCTGACGATCTGCGCCGCACCGGCGGGGGTGACGCCGTGGTACCAGACGTCTTCCGGATAGACCACGACCATCGGTCCGTGGCCGCACTGCCCGAGGCAGCCGGAATGGTTGACGCGCACGGACTCCTTGAGCCCGGCCTCCACCACGGCCGTGCGCAGCGCGTTGAAGATGTCCTTGGAGTCCTTCGCAGAGCAGTTCTTGCCCGCGGTGCATACGAAGACGTGCTGCGGATATTGTCCCATACAGGAAAAGTAGCGGACCGGCAGCCCGATGCGCCGCCCTCCGGGGATCGCTAGTTTCGGCGGATGCCGACCCCCCACGATTTCTTCGACATCGACATTCGCGTTGGGACGGTGCTCGCCGCCGAACCGTTTGCACGCGCCGCGAAGCCCTCGATCCGGCTGGAGATCGACTTCGGCCCCGAACTCGGCATCCGGCGGTCGAGCGCGCAACTCACGGTGCACTACACCCCTGACGCGCTGGTTGGCCGTCAGGTGATCGCCGTCACCAACATTGGCACGCGCAACATCGCCGGATTCACCAGCGAGGTGCTCGTGCTGGGCGCTATGCCTACCCCCACCGAAGTCGTCCTGCTTGCCGTCAGCCACCCCGTGGCCAACGGCACGCGCATCGGTTGACCCCCCACCCAGGAAGCCCCCGGATGCTCCGCCGCCTCGCCCTCGTCATCGCGCTCGCCGCCGGCACCGCCCGCTCCATGCAAGCCCAGCTTGCCATCACGCACGCCAACGTCGTGGATGTCACGACGGGCGCCATCACGAAGAACGCCACGATCATCGTGCAGGGACGCACCATCGCCTCCATCACGGCCGGGGGTGCGGCGCCAGCCGGCGTCACGGTGATCGACGCGGCGGGCCGCTACGTCACGCCGGGACTGATCGACGCGCACACCCACATCGCGACGCTTGCCAACGCCCGCCGCGCGCTGGAGAGCGGCGTGACGACGGCGCGCAGCGCCAGCGTTCCGCACTACGAGGACGTGGCACTCCGCGAACTCGTGAAGCAAGGCGTGCTGGCCGGCCCCGATATGATGGCCGCCGGAGTCTTCGTCACTCCCGATCTTGGGGAGACGATTCTCGCCGATCCCAAATTGGGCGCGTTCGCCGCGTCGGGCGTCCGCACCCCCGAGGCGCTGCGCGGTGTGGTGCGCATCAACCTCGAGCACGGCGTCGACGTCATTAAGACGCGCGGCACCGATCGCGCCGGACTGCCCAACACCGACCCGCGGCGGCAGGTGTACACCGAAGCCGAGATGCGGGCGATCGTCGATGAGGCGGCGCTCGGCCATGTGCCGGTGATGGTGCACGCGCACGGCGACGAAGGGGCCTACGCCGCAGTGGCCGCGGGGGCAAAATCGGTGGAGCACGGCACCTTCCTCTCCGACAGCACGCTGCGCCTGATGAAGGCCAAGGGCGCATTTCTCGTGCCGACGCTCTCCACGCTGTACGACCTCGGCTTGCCCGGCGGCGACTATGACGATCCCGTGCTGACGCTGCGTGCGCAGTTCATGATTCCGCGGGCCAACCAGGCCATCAAGGCCGCGCGCGCCATCGGCGTCCGCATCGCCACCGGGGTCGACACCGATTACCGGGCCGAGTCGCTGAGCCGCGTGAGCCACGAGGTGCTGCGCTTTACGGAGCTCGGCTTTACCCCGCTCGAGGCGCTCCAGTCGGCCACAACGGTCGCCGCCGACCTGCTTGGCGTGAGCGCGCGCACCGGCCGCCTTGCTCCGGGGATGGAGGCAGACCTCATCGTGGTGGAGGGCAACCCGCTGGACGACCCGCGTGCGCTGCAGGACGCGCTCGTGGTGATCAGCAATGGGAAGGTGGGAATGAACCGTTTGCCGTTCGGGAAGCAAGGCAAATAGTAGATCAACGACGGTGGACTTCACTGGACGGCACGGCGATCTTCCCTCTATGACCTCCCTCCGTCCTGACAACCGCGTCCAGATTGCCTGGGCCGGCGACCACCGCTTCGACGCCGGCCGGCCCGGCGGCCCGCAGATTCGCATTGACGCGTCGGCCCAGACGGGTCCGGGGCCGGTGGATGCCCTGCTCGTCGGGCTGGGCTGCTGCACCGGCGTCGACGTCGTGGACATTCTCGCCAAGCGCCGCACGCCGGTGGAATCGCTCGGCATCGAGGTGCAGGGCGAGCGCCGCGAGGAGATTCCGCGCCGCATCATCAAGGCGCATCTCGTCTACCGCATCGACGGCGCAGGCATCGAGCGCGAACACGCCGAGCGCGCCATCGACCTGGCGGTCACCAAGTACTGCAGCGTACGCGACTCGCTTGACCCCAGCATCCCGATCAACTGGTCGCTGGTCCTGAACGGCATCTAAACCAAAGTGGCCTCCCTCGCGTAGGGAGGTCATCGTCACCGGCCCGGGGGCCGGGGCCGCGGGCATTGTCCGCGACGCTCCGGCGATGATCCCCGGCGCACTATTTCCCCTCGCACGGAGTCGTACGGAATGCGCGTCACCATCAGGCTGATTCTTGCACTCGCGGCGATGCTGCCGTTCGCCGGCCAGGCCGCGGCGCAGGTGTGGCTCAACGCCGACACCGCAAAGAAGGTGAACCAGTCCAACTTCCGGGCGCTGGAAGACTGGCCGGCCCCCAATGACCTGCGCCGCGCTTCGGGCGCGCCGGGTTCCAAGTACTGGCAGCAGCAGGTCGACTACAAGATCGCCGTCTCGCTGGACACCACGACGCATCGGCTGAACGGCAGCGAAGTGGTGACCTACCACAACAACTCGCCGGACAAGTTGACGTACCTCTGGTTCCAACTGGACCAGAACATCGAGCAGGCGGACTCGCGCGCCGCGATGAGCGCCGGCGCGCTGCCCAAGCAGATGAGCCCGATGGCCCGCCGCTTCCTGATGAGCAACTTCGAGGGCGGCTACACCTTGGCGCGCGTGCAGTTGATCGATGCCGCCGGCAAGCGGACCGATGCGCGGTACTCACTCAACGGGACGCAGCTCAAGGTCAATCTCGCCGCGCCGCTCGGCACCGGGCAGGCCGTGAAGGTGGCCATCGACTGGTCGCACGAAGTGCCCAACGGCGGCCGCAACGGCCGTGGGCAGAAGGAGAAGCTCAAGGACGGTTGGGAGTATGAGAACGCCCAGTGGTTCCCGCGCGCCGCGGTCTATGACGACGTCAACGGCTGGCAGAACAACCAGTTCATGGGGATGGGCGAGTTCTACCTCGAGTTCGGCAACTACGACGTGAGCATCACCGTGCCGCGCGACCACATTGTCCGTTCCACGGGGATGCTGCAGAACCCCGCCGAGGTGCTGACGGCGGCGCAGCGCGAGCGGCTGAACAAGGCGTGGGTCTCGGACACGCCCGTGTATATCGTGTCGCCCGAGGAGATCGCCACGCCGGCCATTCGTCCGGCCGGCAAGGGGAACCTGACGTGGCGCTTCACCGCGCAGAACGTGCGTGACTTCTCGTGGGCTTCGTCGCGGGGCTTCGCGTGGGACGCGATGGGCTTCCGCTATGCCAAGGGCGGCCGGCTCATCGAGCTGCACTCGGTCTATCCGCGTGAAGCGATGCCGCTGTGGAACAAGATCAGCACCAAGGCCATCAAGCAGACGATGGTGACGTACGGGCGCATGGCGTTTGAGTACCCGTACCCGCAGGCGTCGAACGTGCACGGCACGGTGGGCGGCATGGAGTACCCGATGATCGCGTTCTGCGGCGCGCGGCCCCGCCCCGACGGCACCTATGACAAGTCGCTCGAGTACGGCCTCATCTCGGTGACCATTCACGAAGTCGGGCACAACTGGTTCCCGATGATCGTCGCGTCCGACGAGCGGATGTGGACGTGGATGGACGAAGGGCTCAACTCGTTCCTCGAGCACTACGGCTCCATCGACTTCGATAAGGACTGGCCGTCGATGCGGCTGCCGGGCAGCGCCAAGAGCATTGCCAACTACATGCGCTCCAACCCCGGCGTGCCGATCATGCAGCACTCCGATCTCAACCTCCGCAATACGTTTGGCGCCAATGGGTACACCAAGCCGGCGAGCGGCCTTGTCATCCTGCGCGAGCGGGTGGCCGGCCCCGCCGCCTTTGACGACGCGTTCCGCGGCTACAGCCAGCGCTGGATGTTCAAGAAGCCGCAGCCGGCCGACTTCTTCCGTTCGATGGAAGACGGGCTGGGCGAGTCACTCAACTGGTTCTGGCGCGGCTGGTTCTACACGGCGTACGCCAATGACCAGGCGGTGACCGGCGTGGAACGGCAGGCGGCCAAGGACGTGCTCGGCGACGAGTCCAAGGGAACCGGCTACTACCGCGTGACGCTCGAGCAGAAGGGCGGCATCGTGATGCCGGTGGAGATGGACCTCACATACACTGATGGCACGACGGAGCGCGTGAAGCTCCCGGCCGATATCTGGCGCACCAACGAGAAGGTCTTCACCTGGGGCAAGTTCACGTCCAAGGAGATCTCGCAGGTGGTGCTGGATCCGGACGAGGCGTTTGCCGACATCAACCGCGGCAACAACACGTGGAAGAAGCCGGCGGCGGCGCCGCTGCCGTAGACTCGCGGCGACGCGCGTTTGACTGAATGCTCGCAGGGCCCCCTCGCTGTTTCGGCTTCCATGACCCATAAGCCGAAACTGCGAGGGGGCCCTGCGACTGTTTGATTCGCTCGGCTCAGCGCCGCAGTTCGCGCAGCGCGTGCTGGAGTTCGGGGAGAATCAGGCGCGTGAGCGCCAACTCGACGGCCGCGCGTGAACCGGGCATCACGGCCACCAACGTGCCGTGCGCCGCGCCGGCGAGCGCGCGCGTGAGCATCGCCGCGGGGCCAATCTGTTCCTGAAAGCTGAGCAGGCGAAACAGCTCGCCGAAGCCGGGGAGCTCTTTGTCGAGCAGCGGCCGCACCACCTCGACCGTTCGGTCGCGCGCCCCCAGCCCGGTGCCGCCCGTGCAGAGCAGCACGTCAACATCGTCCTGCGCAATGACACGCTCGACGGCCGCACGCAACGGGATGTCGTCGTTGCGCAGCAGCTCGCGGGCGACCACGGTGTGACCAGCGGCGATCAACAGCCGCTCGATGAGTGGGCCGGACTCGTCGGTGTCTGCAGTGCGCGAATCACTGACGGTGAACACCACGCAGCGGGCGGCACTACGGCGCGCGGCATCGTCACGGTGCGCGTTCGCACTGTCGGACCCCACGCCGCGCGGCTCGGTCACGAGGTCAGCCCGCGTTCGCGCAACAGCGCATCCACCTGCTCGCGCAGCGCCTCGGTGGCCGGATCGGAAACGCTCACGCGCGCCACCTTCGCCAGAAACGCCACGGCCGCGTCGTGATGCGCCTGACAACTGCGGCACCGATGCACGTGGTGCCGGATCGACGCGGTCATCCCGGGCTCCAGTTCGCCGTCGAGGTACTCCCACAGCCGCTCGATGGTGTCGCGGCAGGAGACCGCCACGGACGTCATCGACCGGACGGATTTATGGTGCTGCTGCTGTTCCGGTGCGTTCGCCATCGCGGAAATCCGATGTCGGGTGCTGATGCAACACGCGCCAGGGCCCTCAGCGGGACGGTGGCGGGGCCATGCGGCCTTTGGCACTTCACTAACGGCGGAGCCCGTCCAGTCAGTTCCCAATCCCGAGTGAATCACTCTACTTCAGCGCCGCGAGTGCGCGACGCGCCTGGCCGTTGCGGGGGTCGAGCGCCAACGCCTGCTCGTACGCCGCACGCGCCGCCGCGGTGTTGCCGCGCCGCTCCGCAATGTTCCCCAGTCGCACGTGGGTGGTGCTGAGCGTCGGCACGTTCGGTGCGGGCGGCGGCGCGAGCGTCAGATACTTACGCAGGGCCTCCTCACCGCGGTCGAGTTGCTGCCCGGTGGCCGCAGCAACGCGCCCAATCTGAAACAGCGCCACCGGGTCGGAGGGACGGCGCTTCTGGAATGCATCGACGACTGCGAACGCCTCGGCGGGACGCGTGCGGTCGGCCAGCCACACCGCGTACGCTCCCACGGGTGCTACCGAATCGGGGTACTCCGCAATGAGCGACTTGAGCAGCCGTTCGGCCGTTGCGAAATCCTTGGAGCGCCCGGCGGCACCGGCGGACAGCAACTGCCCACGATACTTGTTGCGACGTGTGATCTCGGCCGCTTCGGCGCGCGCCTTGTCCTCGCCGCCCCCCATCACGGCGGGCGCCATGGCGTAGAACTGCCAGCGCAGTTCGCGCGCATCGAGATTTTCCGGATCGATCTCGATGGCCCGGTCCACCGCCGCCTTCACCTTGCGGGCAAGGAATGGCTGCTTGAGCATGCTGGCGCGCTGCGCCTGGATTCCCAACGCACGAGCCATCCACAGGTGCGCGTCGGCGCGCCGCGGATCAAGGTCGGCGGCCTTGGTGAACCAGCGCTCGGCGTCGGGGATCTTGTCCTCGGCGAGGAGCGTGCGGCCATACCAGAGCGCGGCGTCGGCATTACGGGGCTGCGCCTTGACTGCCGCGGAAAAGAAGGCATGCGCGTCGGACCAGCGACGGGCGTTGAAATGCGCCACTCCTGACGCGAGATCCGTGGATTGTGCGGCCAAGGCAGAGGCGCACGTCAGCACGAGAGCGAGCAAGCGAATCATCGGGTACCGAAATGGGGGGAGCATCCGATGCGTCCGCCCCGGCGGGGGGCGGCGTCCAGGCACTAAAGTAGGACTGCCAACCGGCGCCACAAGTTCCCGCCTAGTACAGCTTTTCCGCCTCGGACAGCTCAGCCAGCAACTTGGCGTAGCTCTCGTAACGCGCCGCCGACAGCGCTCCATCGTCCACCAGCGCGCGCACGGCACAGCCGGGTTCGGTAAGGTGGCGGCAATCCTGGAAGCGGCATTCGCCGAGCATCGGGCGAAACTCGGGGAAGCAATGATCGAGGGACGCCGACGGCAGTCCCCACATTCCCACTTCACGCAGCCCCGGGGTGTCCACCACATACCCGCCCCCGGGGAGCGGCACGAGAACCGCGCCGACGGTCGTGTGGCGCCCCTTGTTCACCGAGGCTGAGATTTCGCCGACACGCAATGTGAGCCCGGGATAGAGCGCATTGATGAGCGACGACTTGCCCACGCCGCTCGGACCGGTGAGCGCACTGACGCGATTGACGAGCACGGCGCGCAACGCGTCGAGTCCGGCGTTCTGCTTGACGCTCGTGCGATGCACCGGGTAGCCGGCGCGCTCGTAATCGGCGGCCAGCGAGTCGATGGCCGCCGGATCGTCGGCGAGGTCGACCTTGTTGACGACCAGCCGCGCGGGCAACTCGTTGCCTTCTGCGATCACGAGAAAGCGGTCGATCATCCGCACGTGCGGCTCGGGCTTGGCGATCGAAAAGACGATCACCACCTGGTCGACGTTGGCCACGACGACGCGTTCCCCGCGTCCGCCCCCCGGCGCACGGCGCGCGAGCACCGTGCGGCGTGGGTGAATGCCCGTGATCGACCAGGCGCCGACGCGCGGGTCCTCGGCGATATCGACATCGTCGCCCACCGCCAGCTTGCTGTACCGGCTCTCCTGCTTGAGCCGCCCACGCAGGGTCACGTCGTACTCGGTGCCATCCAGCGCGCGCGCGCGCCAGACGCCACCCGTGCCGCTGAGCACGACGGCGCGCAACAGGGCGGGAGCGTTCACTCGCCCTCCTCGCGCATCACATCAAACCAGCGCCGCCCGGAATCGCCGTCTCGCGCTGCCACCAGGGCATCGAGCAACCGCTGGCAGTCGGCCAATGGAGTTGCTGCCACCTGAGCCAGCGCCTCGTGGGCCCCCTGACCATACGCGAGAAAGTCGGTTTCCAGGTGGCCGGCGATTCCCTGCTCACCCATGCGACGCCACTGCAGGAAGACGAGGTAGGCGCCGTAGGGCCGAGCCAGATCCCCTGTCTCGTCGGTCAGCACCTCGAGCGAATAGGAGAGTCCGTCCTTTCCCTCCAGCGCCGCGGCGCGTCCGTGCACCGCGGCGTACCCGCCCACGGTGCCTTCGTCGCCGCGCGTGTAATCCGGAGGGATGAACCGGCCGTGACTCACCGGGATTTGAACGTCTCGCGCAGCACGTTGCCCGTGATGAACCACAGGTTGGCGGGCCGTTCGGCCATCCGGCGCATCAGGTACGGATACCACTGCGTGCCGAACGGCACATACAGCCGCAGCCGCCACCCGTCCTTCACGAGCCGCTCCTGCAGGTCGCGCCGCACGCCGTAGAGCATCTGATACTCAAACCGGTCGCCGGCGATGCCGTTGGCGCGGGCCCACGCGTTGATCTCGTCGATGATGGCCGGATCGTGCGTGGCCAGCCCGGGGTACTTGCCGTGGCTGATGAGCGACTTGGCGCACTCGACATAGTTGCGGTCCACATCGCGCTTGTCGGGAAAGGCGACACTGGCCGGCTCAAGGTACGCGCCCTTGCAGATGCGCACGCGACACTGCTTCTCGTTGGCCCAGGCCACGTCCTTCGCCGTGCGGCGCAGCATGCTCTGCAGCACGATGCCGACGTTTTCCGGATAGTCGGGGTACAGCCGCTGCGCAAAGAAGTCGAGCGTGCGCTGCGTGTAGTCGCTCCCTTCCATATCGAGCCGCACGAACGTGCCGTACTGCTTGGCGCGCTCGAGAATCGCCCGGGTGATCTCCTCGCATAGCGCGTCGGAGATGTCCTGGCCGAGCGACGTCAGCTTCACCGAGACATTGGCGTTGAGGCCGCGCCGGTTGATCTCATCGAGCAGTTCCAGATACCGACGCCCCGTCTCGCGCGCTTCCGCTTCCTTGGTGACGCTCTCGCCGAGTTGGTCGAGCGAGGCGGTGACGCCCGTCGTGTTCAGCACGGCCACCGCGTCGCAGGCGGCACCGATCGTCTCCCCGGCGATGAATCGCGAGGCGACCTTCTTGGCGAACGTGTTGTCGCGAACGAAGCGGAAGATGGATTGCTGGCGTGAGAGCCAGATGAGTCCGGAGCGGAGCATCGTGGGTCGTTATGGAAGCAGGCGAGCCGGCGCGGCCGGGGCCTTTGTGAGTGTGCAGACCGGGACGCCGCCCCCCAGGGCGGCGGGCCGGGCGATCGCAGCGTCGTACAGGTTCCACGTGCCGAACCCGTCATCGCTGTTGGGGTCGAGCAGCAACTGCGCCAGCACGCCGAGCGGCTGGCGTGCGGTCACGACGAGCGCTCCAGCCGGCACTTCGGCCGGCCCAAGCACCCACCGCCCCTCAAAGCGCGTCTCACGATGCCCCTGGAACGCGCGCGTCGACGCGACCGTGGAGTCGGCGGCGAAACACTGGACGCCGTCGACCATCGACGCCGCCGTGGTGCGCACCACGCGTACGCCGTGCAGACGCAGCATCGCACCAATGGTGTCGGCCGCCGCAGGAGCAATCACCCATCCCCAGGGGACCGGAGCCGCGCGCGTGACGTCAAAACGGTCGCGCACCGGCATCTTGGTGGTGACGAACGTGCCGCTGCGCCGGAAGCCGCGGCGCACGCCGGGTTCCGTGGGGGGCGCATCGGACTTTTCGATCGGCTCCTCGATGACGGGCAGCAGCGAGGGCGTCTTCGTGAGGACGGCGCGCACGGGCACGTCGGCCACCTTGCCGGCAGCGAGGGCCGCGTCCGATCCGCGCGTCAGCGCGAGCACGGCGCGCGACCGCTCCGCCGTGAGCGAGAGCAGTTCGGTGACAAACGCATACGTCGACTTCACCCGCCGCTCGAACGGGTCGTGCGAGTACGCCTCGCTCAGGAACGCCAGGCGGCCGCGCAGCGCGTAGTAGTTCACGCCGTAGCGCGCGCGATGATCATAGGTGGACCAGGCTTTCGCTTCGCCGGGCGCGGCCGGGCCTTCGTCGCCCGTGAAGTTGCCATAGTCGAAGGTCTCGAACCGGTGCCGCGCGCGAACGCGCGCACGCAACACCGGCAGCATCGAATCGCGCGCGTAGGCGCCGCCAAACGGTCCGCCGCGAATGCCGGCTGCCGGATGCAGCGACGGCGCATAGGTCAGCGCGTAGCCGTGATAGCTGCCGTCGGTCGTATGCAGGTCGACGAAAACATCAGGATCCCACGTGTTGAACATCTGCAGCGAGGCGCGCGTCTCGGCCGCCTCCGCCTTCACGTAATCGCGGTTGAGGTCGAGCATCTTCGCGTTGGGGCGCTGCCCGACCATTTCCGGGCCGTTCTGCGCGCCGCGCTGCTGCGCCTGCGGCTTGAACACTTCGTTGCCGTCGGCGTTGTAGATGGGGACCGCAATGAGCACGATGGAGTCGAGCACATTCTTGCGCGGCGACAGCACCAGGTCACGCAGCAGGGCCTGCAGCGCCTCTTTGCCCTCGACTTCGCCGGCGTGAATGTTGCCCTGCACGTAGACGATGGGACGGCCCAGCCGCTTGGCTTCGGCGGGCGAATGCACGAGCGGCCGCGACGCGATGACGAACGGGAGGTCGCGCCCCTGCGTGGTCTGGCCAATGCTCCCCACAACGACCAGCGCGCCCTTCGCCTGCAGCGAGTCGATGAACGCAACGACGTCGGCGTACGTGGACGTTTCCGTGTACTTGCTGCGTTCGGCCCGCGTGGTCTGCGATGACAGCTGGCTGACGGCGGATGTCAGAAGGAACGGCACAGCGGCGAGCAATCGCACGATCCTGGCTCGCCGCAATGACCCCGCGGCCACCGTCCGCCATCCGCCACCCGCTATCCGCCATCCCATCATACCGGCTTCCCCGTGGTCGGATAGAACGTCTTATTCGACTGGGCCATATCGCGCAGCAACTTGGCCGGCTCGAACCGCCCCGGATGCTTCGCGTTCAGCGCCTCGAGGCGCCGCACGAGCTCGGCGGCGCCTATCGTATCGACTACGCGCAACGGGCCGCCGCGGAAGGGCGGGAATCCGATGCCAAAGACGGCACCGATGTCGCCATCGCGCGGCGCGCGCAGAATGCCCTCTTCCACGCAGCGCACGGCTTCGTTCACCATCGCGAGCGACAGGCGTTCCTGAATCTCCGCGGTGTTCCCCGCGACGCGTGTGGTCCCCGTGGGCATCAGCGCGTACACCGACTCGTCCACGCCGCCCTTCTTGCCCTTCTCGTCGTAGAGGTAGAAGCCCCTCTTCCCCTTCCGTCCCAGTCGACCGGCGGCGAGCACCTTGCCGAGCGTCGCCGATGGCTGGAGCCGGTCGCCGAACGCCGCCGCCATCACGCCGCCACTCTTCCCCGCCACATCGAGCCCCACTTCGTCGAGCAGCGTCACGGGACCGACCGGGAAACCGTAGTCGAGCATCGCCGTGTCAATCGCTTCGATGCGCACGCCCTCATCGAGCAGCGTGCCGGCCTCGTTGATGTACGGCGCGAGAATGCGGTTCACATAAAAGCCGGGCGCGTCGTTCACGACGATCACCGTCTTGCCGAGCTTCCGCCCAAAGGCCACCGTCGTTGCCACCACGTCGGGCGCCGTCTGCGGCGTGACAATCACTTCGAGCAACGGCATCTTGTGCACGGGGGAGAAGAAGTGCATCCCCACCACGCGCGATGCGTCGCGCGATGCCGCCGCCACTTTGTGAATCGGAATCGTGCTCGTGTTGGTCGCGAAGATCGCACCGGGCGGGAGCACCTCTTCGGCCTGCCGGAGCACGGCATGCTTGACGGCGAGATCCTCAAAGACGGCCTCAATTAGTAACGGAATGTTACTAAAGCCGGTGTAGTCCACCGTGCCACTGACGAGCGACAACTGGTCCTCGAACTGCTGGCGCGTCACCTGCTTCTTGCTCAGCCGGTCCTTGAGGACGTCGCGCACGGCCAGAAGCCCCTTTCCCACGGCGGCGTGCGTCGTGTCCTTGAATCGCACCGACACACCCTGCATCGCACTCACCGCGGCGATGCCCGCCCCCATGAAGCCGGTGCCCAGGATGCCAATGCGTCCAATCTTCGCCGGCACCACATCGGCGGCCACGCCCGCGTCCTTCTTGAGCGCCGTCGTCGCGTAGAACAGGAAGATCAGCTGCTTGCTGACTGCGGTGAACGCCATCTCACCGAAGAGTCTGGCCTCGACCGCAAAACCGTCGGCGACACTGCCGTGAAAGCCGGCGCCCACCGCCTCGAGCGCCGCGAGCAGCGCCGGGTAATGGCCGCGCGACTTCTTGAGCGTCATCTCGCGCGCCTGCCGGAAGACCACGGCGCGCCCCACGGGATTGTTTTCGAGCAGCGCGCCCTTGGCATCGGACTTCCGCTCGCGCGTGCGGGCGAGCGCGCCCGTGCCCAACTCGCGCGCGCGCCGCACCGCCACCTCGCGCAGAATGCTCGGGTGCACCATCTCATCAACCAGGCCGGACTGCAGCGCCTTGCGGGCGCGCACGTTCTTGCCGGTCAGGATCATATCGAGCGCCACCTGCAGCCCCACCGTGCGCGGCAGACGCTGTGTGCCACCGGCGCCGGGAATGAGCCCGAGCTGCACTTCGGGAAGCGCGAGCATCGTCTTGGGCGAGTCGCCGGCAATGCGGTACGCGCAGGCCAGCGACGCCTCGAGTCCGCCGCCCAGACAGGCGCCGTTGATGGCCGCCACCCACGGCACGCGTCCGTGCTCCAGCCGGTCCATCAGCCGGTGCCCCTCGGCGCTCTGCGCCGCGGCGTCGGCCGCCGACGTGAACTCGAGAAACTGGTCGATGTCGGCGCCCGCAATGAAGGTGTCGGGCTTGCCGCTGATCAGCACCGCCCCCACCACCGACGAATCGCGCTCCAACCGATCGAAGACCGCCACGAAATCGGCGATCACGGCCTTGGAGAACTTGTTCACCGGCTCGCCCGGCAGATCGAACGTGACGACGGCCACGCCGTCGGCAATCGCTACGGAAAGTGCGCTCATAATCCCACGCTCATGGCGTTCCCTGTTCCCTTCCCCTGCCCTGTGCATGGCCTATGCACGTTCAATCACCATGCTGAACCCCATGCCGCCCGCCGCGCACACCGTCATCAGCCCAAACTGGCCACCGCGGCGCGCGAGTTCGTGCGCCAGAGTCGTCGTGATGCGCGCGCCGGTCGCCCCAAACGGATGGCCAATCGAGATCGATCCGCCCATCACATTCAGCTTGCTGCGATCCACCGCGCCGAGTGGCGCGCTGAGTCCGGCGCGCTCCGCCCAGTGCTTGGACTCGAAGCCGCGCAGATTGCTGAGCACCTGCGCCGCGAACGCCTCGTGCATTTCCACGAGATCGATGTCCGTGAGCGTCAGCCCGGCACGCCGCAGGGCGAGCGGCGCGGCGAGTACCGGCGCCTGTAGCAGCTGTTCGCCCGGATCGAGCGCGGCGTAGGCATACGCCTTGATGTACGCGAGCGGCGTGTAGCCCAGCGCCTTGGCGCGCTCCTCGCTCATCAGGAGCACGGCACCGCCGCCATCCGTGAGCGGCGACGCGTTCCCCGCCGTCACCGTACCGTAGCGCTTGTCGAAGACCGGACGGAGGGCGGCCAGCGCCTCCAGCGAGGTGTCGGCACGAATGCCGTTGTCCTCCGTCATCACCTGCTCGAAACGGGGCGGAACAAACACGGGCGCCAACTCCGCGGTCAGGCGCCCGTCCTTGGTTCCGGCGGCGGCGTTCAGGTGCGAAGCAAGCGCCAGCGCATCCTGCTCGTCCCGCGTCACCCCGTTCAGCTTGGCCATCTTCTCGGCCGACTGGCCCATCGATTCGCCCGTCGTGGGCTCGGCGATGGCCGGCGTGATGGGAATGAAGTCCTTGGGCCGGATCCTCGTCAGCGCCTGAACGCGGCCACCGAGCGTCTTGGCCTTGCTCGCGGCGACCAGTGCGTCGCTGAAGCCGCGCGAGTGCAAGATGGGGACATTGCTCAGCGACTCCGCCCCGCCGGCAATGGCGACGTCGGCGTGCCCGAGCGCAATCTGGTCCGCCGCATCGGTGATCGCCTGATTGGCCGATGCGCAGGCCCGGCTCACGCTCCACGCTTGCACCGACTTGGGGAGCAGCGGCATCAGCGCGATCTCACGCGCGATGTTGGGCGCAAGCACCGAGGGAATGACCGTGCCGAACACGAGCAGTTCGACGCTGGCCGGATCGAGATTGGTCCGCTGGATCAGCTCGCCGACCGCGATCTTGCCGAGGTCGATGGCGCTGAGAGACTTGAGTGTCGAACCGGCACGCGCGAACGGGGTGCGGACTCCCTCGATGATCGCGACGCGGCGGCCGTTTCCGAAGCTGGCCATAGACTTAGAAACCTAGGCGGCGCATCCCGTAACGGCTATGACCGCCAGCCTGTCGGGCCGGCGCCCCGCGCGGTAAACTCGGAATCCCAACCGACTCCCGTGACGCCGACCCCCTCCCTTACGCGCACCGCGCAGATCGTCCGACTTGGCCAGCGTCGCTTTGACGTGCTGGTGATCGGCGGGGGAATCACGGGCGCCGGCATTGCGCGCGATGCCGCCCGGCGCGGACTCGACGCCGCACTCGTGGAGCGCGACGACTTCGCGAGCGGCACCTCGAGCCGCTCGTCGCGGCTCGTGCACGGCGGCGTGCGCTACCTGGAACACGGGCACCTGCGTCTCGTCTTCGAGTCAAGCCACGAGCGGCGCGTGCTGCTGCGCCTCGCGCCGCATCTGGTGCGCCCAATGGCCTTCACCTGGCCCGTCTACGAGGGGGCGCGCGTTCCCCGATGGAAGCTGCGTGCCGGCCTGGCGCTCTACGATCTGCTGGCGCTCTTCCGCAACGTGGCCCCGCACCGCGGGCTGAGCGCCGCCGGCATTGCGGAGGCCGAGCCGAGCCTCGCACGCCACGCGCTCGCGGGCGGCGCACAGTACTACGACGCCGCCACCGATGACGCCCGGCTCACCCTGGCGACCATCCTCGACGCCGCGGTGTCCGGTGCCACTGTACTGAACCACGCACCGGTGACGGGGCTCAAGCTGGCGGATGGCCGGGTACGCGGCGCCACCGTCAGTGAGCGGCTGGGCGGACACGCACTCGACATCTCGGCGTCGTGCGTCGTCAACGCGACGGGCCCCTGGACCGACGGCGTGCGCCGGATGGAGGACCCCGGCGCCGCCCCGGCGGTGCTGGGGAGCAAGGGCGTGCACGTGGCCGTGCCTGCCGCGCGCGTGGGCAACCGTGGAGCCGTCACGCTGCTCGCCCCGGATGGACGCGTGATGTTTGTGCTGCCGGCGGGCCCGTGCACCATCATCGGCACCACCGAGACCGAGACCGTGGAGTCGCCCGATGCGGTGCGCGCATCGCGGGCCGACGTCGACTACCTGCTGGCGTCGGCCAACCGTGCCTTTCCCGATGCCGCGCTGACCGCCGACGATGTCATCGCCGCCTGGGCGGGCATTCGACCGCTCGCCGCGCCGGCGCATTCGGGCGACGCCAACTCAGCATCGCGCGAGCATCTCGTCGCCACGGGCATTCGCGGGCTGATCACTGTGACCGGCGGCAAGTTGACGACCTATCGCGTGACCGCCCGCGATGTGGTGGACACGGTCTTCCGCGCGCTCGCCCGCCGCTCGCCGAGGGTGCGCACCGATCTCATTCCACTCGCCGGCGGTGATCTTCGCGATCTCGCCGCCGAAGTGGCCGCGGCGCGCGCTGCCACCGGCACCGACGACATTGCCGAATGGCTGGTGCGCGCGTACGGCGGTGCCTGGCACCACGTCTGGGCGCGCACCGAGGGCAACGCCGCGCTCGCGCAGCGTCTCGTGCGCGGACTGCCGTACGTTGCAGCCGAGGTGGCGCACGCCGTGGAGGCCGAGTTCGCCTGCACCATTGCCGATGTGCTGGTGCGCCGTTTGCACGTGGCCTTCGAGACGCGCGACCACGGGGCCGCAGTCGCACCCCGCGTGGCCGCACTGATGGCACCGCTCCTCGGGTGGACCGACCGCGGCATCACGCTGGCGCTCGCCGAGTACGACGCTGAGATTCACCGACTCTTTGCCATCGATCCCTGAGCAGATCGCCCCCTCGCCGCTAGTGAGGATCTGATGCCCGCCCGCCGGCTACTGACCATTCTCGTGCTTGCCGCCGCGTCGTGCGGCGAGCTCAAGCCGCCCATCGACGCGCCGGTGCGCGCCGACGACGAGGCCCCTGCCGCCGGCCCCGGCGCCTTGGTGCCGTTTCTCTCGGCCGCCGCCGATGGAACGGTCTGGATGAGTTGGATGGAACAGTCCCCCGATTCGGTGTGGATGCTGCGCGTGGCCCATCGCCCGGTGACGGGCGGGTGGAGCGCCCCTCGGCTTGTCGTGCGTGACAGCCTGCTGTTCGCCAACTGGGCCGACTTCCCATCGGTCGTGGTCGATGCACGTGGTCGTCTGGTGGCGCATTTCCTTCGGCGATCCGCCCCCGGCAAGTACTCCTACCACGCGTGGGTCACGACGAGCAGCGACAGTGGCGCCACCTGGAGCGCGCCGCAGCGGTTGCATTCCGACACCAGTGCGTCGGAACACGGTTTCGCGGCACTCGTCCCGCAGGGCGACGGGACGACCTTCGCCGCCTGGCTCGATGGACACGCGACCGGCAGTGAGCAGGGGGCGATGAGCCTCGGCTTCGGCGTCCTCGACTCCACGCTGCGCGTGCAGCGCGACACGATGCTCGATACGCGCACCTGCGATTGCTGTCAGGTGGCCGGCGCCCGCACGAGCGGCGGTGCCATTTTCGCGTATCGTGACCGATCCGAAGGCGAGGTGCGCGACATCGCCGTTGTCCGCTACGAGGATGGGCGCTGGGTGCCGCCCGCCATCGTGCACGCCGATGGGTGGGTGACCAAGGCCTGCCCCGTGAACGGGCCCGCGCTCTCGGCACGCGACCGCGGCGTGGCGCTGGCGTGGTTCACAAACGCGGGGGACAGCCCCAAGGTGCAGCTCGTGTTCAGCGCCGATCGAGGCGCCACCTGGACCCCGCCAATTCGCGTGGACGACGGCGCGCCCATCGGCCGTGTGGACGTGGAGTACCTGCTCGACGGCCACGCGCTGGTGACGTGGATGGAACGGGCCGGAGTCGGTAGGGTGGAGATCCGCGCGCGACGCATTGCCCGCGACGGCGCGCGATCGACTGCCATTGTGGTCGGCACCACCAGCGACACGCGCCCGAGCGGCTTTCCGCGTCTTGTCTTCGCCAAGGAGCAGGGCGTGTACGTGGCGTGGCGCGAGATGACGTCGCCTACGACGCTGCGGCTCACTCGGCTACAGGTCCCGGGGAGCCGATAGGCCCCCGCGCCTAGGTGTCGTGAATCGTCGTCAGCTCGACGATCTTCATCTTGCGCGTGCGCGCCGGCAGCTTGAGCAGCACCAGGTCGCCCACGGTCTTGCCGAGCAGTGAGCGCCCGATCGGCGACATCATCGTCACGTGCCCCTCGTCAAACTCGTCGGAGTCGCCGAAGACCAGATGGTAGGTCTCCTTCACCTTCGTCTCCTGGCAGACGACGACGACCTTGGACCCCAGCCCCACTTTGTCGTTGGGAATCTGGCTTTCGTCGATCGTCGAAAGCTTGGAGAGCCGTGAGGTCAGCTGGCCGAGGCGGGCCTGCACGAACTGCTGGCGTTCGAGCGCCGACTTGTACTCGCTGTTCTCCCGCAGGTCGCCCATCTCCACGGCACGTCGGATCTCGGCCGGGAGCGTCACGTTGAGCTCGAAGCGGAGCTTCTCCGCTTCTGCGCCGAGCTTGGCTTTGAGGGCTTCAATCATGGGGGCCGCCACCGGGAAAAGACAAAAGGACGGCGCCCGGCCGTTGCGGGCCGGGCGCTGGATGCGTGCGTAATCGCTCTGGGTGAACAGTACGCGTATTCGGGGCGCGAATCAATCGGGGCCGCCCCCGGCAGCGCCGTTAGATTTCCGTCGATGCTCACGGTGCTGACCCACGACGATGTGACGGAGCTGCGCTTCAGCACGTGGCGCAGCCGGCTGTCGAGGATGCGCGTCAGCGCCTTCGTGACGCGTGGCACGCTGTTCGACAGCGGTTTTCCGGTGGCCACGCCCGCACTGACGCAGTGGCTGCGCCGCCATCCGGTGCAGGCGGCGGCGCTCACGCACCACCACGAAGATCACGCCGGCGGCGCCTGCGCGCTTGCCGCGCTGGCCGTCCCCCTGTGGATTCCGGATGCAGCGCGCGCGCTCGTCACCGCGCCGCCACGCGTGCTGTTCTACCGGCGCTTCTCCTGGGGAAGCCCGGCCCCGCTCGGCCCGTACATTGCGGCGGCCCTTCCGTTGGGGATCGAAGCAATCCCTACCCCTGGTCACACGGCCGATCACCACATCTTCTGGGATGCCGGCACCGGCACGGTCTTTGGCGGCGACCTCTTTATCGGCGTGAAGGTGCGTATCGCGCACGCCAGCGAAGATCCCCGGGCCACGTCGGCCTCGCTGCGACGTATTGTCGCGCTCGCGCCGCGCCGTTTCTTCGACGCGCACCGCGGGCTCCTTTGCAATCCGGCTGCGTTGCTTACGGCCAAGGCCGATTGGATAGACGCCATGGTGGATCGCGTCGAACAGCTCGCGGCGCAGGGTCTCAGCGATGCAGACATCGCTCGTCGCGTGCTCGGGTCGGACCGGCTCGGCCGCTGGTATACGGCTGGCGATTACACCATGGAGAACTGGGTGCGCGGGGTGCGGCGGCACCGCTAGCACCGCGCGCGTCTTCCCTGTGTCAGTGCGCGAGCACATTCTTGGCGGGCCATGACTGATACCGTTGCCTCATCCGTTGTCCCGGCCGACGTACTCGTTCGTCTGCGGCAACTCGCCGACGATTGGCGCGATATCGATGCCAACGAGCGGGCCGCGTTCCAGACCTGGTTCCTGAAGTTCTGCGAGGCGCTCGATGTGCCGGGCCCGGTGCCGCCCCACGACGACTATCGGTTCGAACTGCCCGTTAGGGTGGTGGATCGCGAGGGGACGGAGAGTTCCAACTTCATAGATTGCTGGAAGGCGGGGCACTTCGCACTCGAGGCCAAGGCCACGGGCGAGGCCAAGCCGGAGCGCGCCCTGCGCCGCGCATTCGGACAGGTGCGCAACTACGCCGCGCATGTTTCTGGTGACAGTCCGCCTTTTTTGATGGTGGTCGACATCCCCCGCACGCTCATGGTGTGGGACCGGTGGTCGGGGTCGTACGGCGATTTTGCGGCGGGCAAGCGTATCGCGTTGCTCACACTGCATGAGCGCCCAGACGATGTGGCGTTGTTGCGCGACATCCTCACCAACCCTGCGGCCCGCGATCCCCGGGGGAGGGCGCAGGCGGTGACGCAGGCCATTGCGGGGCGGCTGGCCCATCTAGCCGCGCGGCTCGAGAGTCGGGGCTACGAGCAGGAGCGCGTCGCACGCTTCCTGATGCGGTGCGTTTTTTCGTGTTTCGCCGAGGATGTGGGACTGCTCCCCACGCGGCTCTTTGAGCGCACACTCGAAACGGCTCGTGTGGCGGGTGGCCCGGAGCATGTGGGGCGCGTGCTTTCGCAGCTCTGGCAGACGATGGATGCCGGCGGCTCGTTTGGCGCCGACCTCGTGCACCGTTTCAACGGGCATTTCTTCAAGACGGTGGAGTCGCTGCCGCTCGATGCGGACGACATTGACCTGCTCGTCGACGCATCGCGCTTTGACTGGGCGCGGGTGGAACCGTCCATCTTTGGCACCTTGCTGGTGCGTGCGCTCGACCCCGCCGAGCGCCACCGACTGGGCGCCGAGTACACGCCGCGCGCGTATATCGAGCGGCTGGTGGAGCCCACGGTGGTGGAGCCCATCCGCGAGCGGTGGACGGCGGTGCAGGGGTCGGTGTTGCAGCTCGAAGAGTCGGGGAAGAAGAAGGACACCGACGCCGCGCTCACGACGCTCGTTGAGTTCCACGCCTGGATGCGTGGGCTGCGCTTTCTGGATCCCGCGTGCGGCAGCGGCAACTTCTTGTATGTGACCATGGCGGCCGTGAAGCGCGTGGAGCTGGAGGTGTTGCACGAGATTGAGCGCGTGTCGGGCGGCCAGGGCGGGTTGGTGCTCGAGGAGGTGCATCCGCGGCAGTTCTACGGCATCGAGATCAAGCCGTGGGCCCGCGAGATCGCCGAGCTGACGCTGTGGATTGGCTATCACCAGTTTTGGCGCGATGCGCATGGCGGTCGGACGCCGCCCGATCCCATTCTCGAGGACACCGGCACGCTCGAGTGCCGCGACGCGATTCTCGCGTATGACGGGGTACGGCATGTGCCGGCGAAGGACCGGCCGGACCCGACGCCGCGGCTGGTGCATCCGGTGACGGGGGAGTTGGTGCCGGATCCCAGCGCGAGGTTGCCGTACTACGAGCACATCAACGCGCGCCCCGCCGAGTGGCCGGCGGCGGATTTCATTGTGGGGAATCCGCCGTATCTAGGTCAAGCACGCCAGCGAGAGGCGTTCGGCGACGGATACGTCGAAGCGCTTCGGAGCGCCTATCCGATGCTGCCAGATAGCATCGACCTCGTGATGTACTGGTGGTATCGGTCTGCCGCTTGCGTAGCGGGAGGAACGGCCGCTCGCGCTGGGCTGATTACGACGAACTCCATTACCCAGCTGCAAAACCGCGCGGCAATCGCGGCAGCCCGCGAACTAGGCGCGAACGTGATTTGGGTCGTTCCCGACCATCCGTGGAGAGCTGAGAGCGATGGTGCATCGGTCAGGGTCGCGCTGACGGTGATGGGCACATCGTCGGGCGCCGCCACTCTCGTGAGAGTGGACGATGACGCGCGCATTCTCTTCAAGCATCAGCATCGTGGGTCTCTTAACGACGACTTGTCAGCGGGGGCCGACGTTGCCACCGCTGCTCGTACACCACTTCGGTCGCAGGCTGGACTTGCGTCACCAGGTCTGAAATTGCACGGACCCGGGTTCATACTTCTTGCCGACGAGGCAACCAACCTCATCGCGGCGGATCCGCCTATCTCGAGTGTGATTCGCCCGTACAGAAACGGAAGGGACCTCGCAACCCGCCCACGCGAAGTCTTCGTCATCGATTTTGGAGTTCTTAGCGAACAAGAGGCTCGCGACTTCACCGTACCGTTCGACATCGTGAGAAGTCGAGTCAAGCCGGAGCGCGACTCAAACAACGATCGATCGACGCGCGCGCACTGGTGGAGGTTCGGCAGAAACCGCGAGGACTTTCGACCGGCCCTCGCGGGAATCAAGCGATACTTCGCTACTCCGGAGACTTCGGCGCATCGAGTTTGGACGCCGTTACCGCACACGGTCGCTCCCGACAACACTCTCGTATGCGTCGCTGTCGAAGACGGATGGGTCTTCGGCGTCCTCTGTTCGACAGTGCATACCGCGTGGGCGATCGCTGCGGGCTCGCGACTTGGCATCGGCAATGACGCTCGATACAACAAGACACTCTGCTTCGACCCCTTCCCCTTCCCTGACGCCTCGCCCGATCACCGCGCGACGATCGCCGCCATCGCCGAGCGCCTCGACGCGCACCGCACCGCCGCGCTTGCGCGCGACGAACGCGTCACCATGACCGGCATGTACAGCGTCGTCGAGAAGCTCCGCGCCGGCACCGCGCTCACCCCGAAGGAACGCGTCATCCATGAAATCGCCGCCTGCGGCGTGCTCAAGGACATTCACGACGAGCTCGACGCCGCCGTCGCCGCCGCGTATGCCTGGCCGTGGCCCATGCCCACCGAGGAGATTCTGGAGCGGCTGGTCGCGCTGCACGACGAGCGCGTGGCCGAGGAGCAACGCGGCCTCGTGCGCTGGCTGCGCCCCGAGTACCAGATTCCGCGCTTCGGTGTTGGCACGCAACCGGCCGCGCTCGCGCTCGACGACGTGCCGACGCGCTCCTCGCCAGAGGCGAAAACGCCGGCCGCGGAGGTACCCGCTGTCGCGTGGCCCGACACCGCCGTCGAGCAGATCACGCTGATCAGTGCCGCGCTCGCTCAGGGCGCGCAGTCGCCGGAAGTGCTGACGGCTCGCTTTGCGGGGGCAAAGCGGGAGCTGGTCGAACGCCATCTGGAGACGTTGGCGTTGCTCGGCGAGGCACGACGACTGCCGCGCGGCTCGTATGCTGGAGCGAGAGCTCAGTCATGAGCATGTCACCCGTGCAGATTGACGCGTGGCTGGCCTTGCCATCGGAGCACGAGCATCTCGAATTCAAGTTGGCAGCGACGTCATTCCCGATGGACAGGCTGCTCGACTACTGCGTCGCAATTGCGAATGAGGGAGGTGGCCACATCGTCCTCGGTGTCACCGACGCGCTCCCGCGCCGCGTGCTCGGAACACTCGCCTTTCCAAACGTCCAGGAGACGAAGGAGCGGCTGTTCGAGATACTCCGCCGACGCATTGAAGTCGACGCGGTGGACCATCCCAATGGACGTGTCCTCGTATTCACGATTCCAAGCCGGCCGCGCGGCGAAGCGTTGCATCGCGATGGCCGCTATCTCATGCGTGTTGGTCAAGATCTCGTACCAATGTCGTTCGATCGATTGCAGGCGATCGCCGCCGAGGCACAGGTCGATCCCTCGGCGCACTTGGTTGAAGGCGCTTCCGTCAACGACCTCGATGGCGGCATGATCGCCCACTTTCGCGCGCAGTGGATCCGGAAGTCCGGAAATGCGGCGCTCGCCGCCGCGACGGACGCGCAGCTTCTCGCTGACGCCGGACTATTGCTCGACGGTGCGGTCACCATCGGCGCCCTGGTCCTGTTCGGTACCGAAGCGTCGAATCGGAGATTCCTTCCGCAGGCTGAGGTGATCTTCGAGTATCGGTCGTCAGAAGGCGAGATCTCCTACCAGCAACGCGTCGCCTTTTGCTCCGGCTTCTTCGGCTTCGGCGATGAACTCTGGCGTCTTATTGACTCCCGCAACGACCGACAATCGTACCAGGACGGGCTCTTTCGTTACGAGATTCGCACGTTTGACGAAGGAGCGGTCCGCGAGGCTATCCTGAACGCCGTCAGCCACCGAGACTACGCGAACGGCGGATCGGTCTTCGTGCGACAGTACCCGCGTCGATTGTCGGTGGTGAGCCCGGGCGGGCTGCCGTCCGGCATCACGCCGGCAAACGTCCTGGATCGCCAGTTTCCGAGAAATCGCTCAATCGCGCACGCGCTTGAGCTGTGCGGCCTGGTTGAGCGCTCAGGGCAGGGCATGAACCGCATGTTTGAGCGCTCCATCACGCAAGGCAAGCCGATTCCCGACTTCGCGGATACCGACGCATTCCAAGTCGGGATCAATCTGCATGGCGACCTGAAGCATCCCTCGTTCGTTCGGTATCTCGAAAAACTCGGGAGCGAACGGGTCGAGTCGTTCACCACCCAAGACCTGTTGGTTCTCGACTTCGCTCAGCGCGGGGCAACGGTGTCGGACGAGCTTCGCCCACGCGTGGAGAGGCTCCTGGATATCGGCGCCGTGGAACGCCTCGGGCGCCGTCTGATCCTCTCTCGCGATCTCTACGCGGGCATGGGACAGTTGGGAGTGTACACGCGAAGAAAGGGTCTTGCCCACGATGCGCAGAAAGAAATTCTACTGCAGCACATCAGAGAAAATGCCGTGCTCGGCAGTCCGCTGTCCGAACTGGTTCAAGTGCTCCCCAGCGTCTCTGACCGGAGCGTCAAGCGGCTTCTACAAGAGCTGAAGGTTGAGGGCAAGATCCTACCCGTTGGCCAACGGCGCTGGGCTCGCTGGCGCCCGGTGCAGTCCGAGTAACGTTCTATGGACCAGTCGCTGGTGGTTCTTGGTCCGCCTGCCAGCGAAACGATCACGTAAGTGCTTATTGCACAACGTATTATATGACCCTTCGGGATGCATTCAGTGGCTTTAGAGACGGCCAGAGACCCCGCATCCGGTTCGCCCTTCACACCAGCCGCACGAACCGCCCGAACCGCGGCGTGCGAACAAACCGCACCTCCCCCGGCCGCTCCACACGCCCGTTATCGACGGACTCCACCAGTCCGAACTCCGCCAGCGGAATCAGGTAGGAGAGCAGCACGAAGAGGGAGCAGCAGTCGAGCGAATCTTCATCGAGGTGCTGCGGTGCGGAGAGCGGTGGCGTGAACGCCGCTCGCGTCAGCGACTCCACCGAGAACTCGTCGTGCTTCATGCGACAGAGCGCCCGGATCACCATCGCCGGTTGACGCACGCCGACGACGAGTGCGTCAAACTCGGTGGTATCCGTCGGTGCCACCACGCGCAGCCGCGCGTCACACACCAGCGCTGCCAGCCGTCCTGATTCCAGACCGCGCGCCATCCGCTCGCCGTCGCGGCTCAGCACCACGCCGCCCGCTCCATCGACGAGCAGCCCGGCCTCGAACAGCGTGGCGATATAGTCGGCCGTGTGCGCCCGCGCCTCGCGCGGCGTCATGGGCACGGGCAGCGCCAACTCGGCGATCGCCTCGCCCACTTCATCGGCAATCGCCCCCACCGTGCGCGCCGAGATCTTCCCGGTTTTCGTCGTGCGCACCACGCCGCGCCGCGCCCACTCCGCGAGGATGGCGCGCGTGGTCCGCATCGCCGGCTGTGCGTCCCACGGCTCATCGTCAAGGTCGAGCCGCAGCCGAATCGGCCCGTCTCCCAACCACGTCGAGTGGAACAGCCGCCCCGCCTCGACTGGTGTCAGCCCGTGCAGTGCCAGTTGCGGCGTGGTGTTGAGCGCCTCCATATGCGCCGACAGGAAGGCGTTCACCTGCACCAACGACTCCCAGCCGCCCGGCGGACAGTTAGACTCGAGTGCTTCGTGGATGCCACTCACGGAACGCGGCGGTGCCTCGCGCGAGGATGGTCCCCCGCGCGCGGCCTTCGACGGCGCCTTCGGCCGTCGCGGGGCGCTCCGCCGCTTCTTCGTCACCGGTTGGCTTTATCAAACTCCGCCTGCAGCCGCGCCATATTCGCCTCGCGCTTGTCGAACAGCCGCTTGAGCTTGCGCGGCTTGCGCTTGGCCAGCGCGTAGCTGGTGAGCAACGGCAGCGCGACGGTCGAGTCGAGGTAGCACACCACGGCGTCGGGCAGTCGGTCGGGGTCGATCTTCCCCCAACTCACCGCCTCGGCGGGGGTCGCGCCACTCAAGCCCCCCGTGTCGGGACGCGCGTCGGTCACCTGCAGGAAGTAGTCGTGCCCCTTTTCGTCGATGCCCAGCACTTCCTGAATCTGCGGCTCCGTTTGCAACGCGAAGTTCTTGGGGCTCCCGCCGCCCATGATGAGCACGGCGCTGCGGCCCCTCGAACGTTTGGCGTTGAGCACAATGCTCGCCGTCTCGTTGACGTCGCGGCTTGGGTCGATGACGCAGCCGTACCCCTCGAGCTGCAGGGCGGCGACGTTCATCCCGATGGAGCTGTCGCCCGGCGAGCTGGTGTAGACAGGCACGCCACAACTGTATGCGGCACTTAGTAGCGATTTGTTACCAATTCCAAGCGCCTGTTCGCGCGCCGCGACGTACTTGCCGCACAGCCAGTGGAACTCGGCGCTCGACATCGGGCGCTGAAACTCGGGGCTGCGCAGGATCTTCCGGAAGAACGCGTCGGTGCTGAGCAGCACGTCGTAGTCGAAGAAGATGTCGTAGATGCGGACCACCCCTTCCTCGCGCAGCACCGTGTCGCTGGTGTTCGGCGTGCCGCGGTGCATCGACAGCCCCAGCCCGAAGTGCGCGTCGTGGTACAAGTTGGCGCCGGTGCTGATGATCCAGTCCACGAACCCCGCTTCGATGAGCGGAATGAGGGCGCTCATCCCCAGCCCGGCCGGCGTCAGCGCGCCGGTGAGTGTGAGCCCCACCGTGACGTCACGCTGCAGCATCTTCTCGCTGAACAGCTGGCACGCCTCGCGCAGCCGGCCGCTGTTGTACGCCTGGAAGGTCCCGTCGATCAGCTGCACCACAGTCTCGGTGCCGTCGATGCGGCGCGGATTGATGCGCGCGCCGCGCAGGAAGGCGCTGCGATGCTTGGTCGCGACGCGCACGCCCTTCGCCTCGCGGCGTTCCGCCGCCTGCTTCTGCTTGGACTTGTCCCCTGCCGGGCTCGCCTTCTTCCCGTGCCGGCTGGCCTTGAAGCCGCCGCGCTCCCGCTCGCTCATGATCGGTCTCGCTGTTGTCCGTTAGGTCCCGCGGCGGTTGGAGTCGGCGAGCCGCTTGGCTTCCAGCTCCATCTGCTCCACCTGATCGTGCCACGCGGCGCGCACGGCGTCGGCCGACTCCGCCACCTGCGCCTCCCACGCCGCCCGGATCACGTCAGCCGCTTCCTTGGGGTCGTCCGTTATGACCAGCAGGTCCAGATCCCCGGGAGAAATCTTCTTCTCGCCCAGCACGCGCGACTGCATCCATCGCAACAGCCCGGCCCAATAGTGGGTCCCGAACAGTACCACCGGGAACTGGGAAATCTTGCCGGTCTGGATGAGCGTCACCGCTTCAAAGAGCTCGTCGAGCGTGCCGAAACCGCCGGGAAAGATGACGTACCCCACGCTGTACTTGATGAACATCGTCTTGCGGACGAAGAAGTACCGGAAGTCCACCAGCGTGTCGACGTACGGATTGGCGCCCTGTTCAAACGGGAGCTCGATGTTGCATCCCACCGAGTGGCCGCCCGCCTCGCGAGCACCCTTATTCGCCGCCTCCATAATGCCGGGGCCGGCGCCGGAAATGATCGAAAAACCCTGCCCCGCCAGCAGCTTGGCCGTTTCCTCCGCCGCGAGATACTGGGGGTCGTCGGGGGCAGTGCGCGCCGAACCGAAGAAAGTCACCCCCTTCTCCACCTTGGCCAGCTTGTCGAACCCCTCGATGAACTCGCCCATGATGCGCATCACGCGCCACGTGTCGGTGCGCGTGAAGTCGTCGTGATGCTTGGGGGCAAAGCCCAGCAGCTTGGCGTCTTCCGTGAGCATCGGCGTGGCATCGCGAATCGAATCGTCGATGCGGCGCGCATCGGAGGCCCGCACCACCGGCGCCCCCGGCGGCATACGACCGGCCGCCAGATGCCCCACATGCAGCCGCTCGCGCAGCCCGGCCAGCGCCTCGTGCTCGGCGGTGCGGCGCAGATGCGGATTGACCGGCTGGCCGCGCGCACTGCGCGCCGGCTTCTTGGACGTCGGCTTTCCGTTCGCGCGGGTCGCGGGCTTCTTTGCCGGCGCAGACTTTTTCGCCGACGCGGCTGCCTTGGCGCGTGGCGCGGCTTTCTTCTTCTTTGCGGATGGCATGGTCGGCTTCGGCCAGAGATGCGGCGCCGTGGAGCGCGCCGGACCGGGCGCTCGTTCCCGTGCGCGCCGCGGGTCTTGCAGTTTACTTTCTGCCGTGATCCAACGCGACCCGTCCCGATGAGCGTCGTGGTGCTGGTGGCCGACGGCGCCCGGCCGGATACGCTGCGCGCGGCCCTCGATTCAGGGGACCTTCCCGCCTTGGCGCGGCTGCGCGCCGAGGGCGAGCTGCACACGGTGAGTTCGGTCTTTCCGTCTGTCACCGGACCGGCGTACACGCCGTTCCTGATGGGCCTCTTTCCGGGGACGGCGGGCATACCCGGCATCCGTTGGTGGGACCGCGCGCGCACGGCCACGCACTGGCCCGACCACGCCCGCAGCTACGTGGGCATTCAAGCCCGGCACGCCGATGCCGACCTCACGGCCGCGCACCGCACGCTCTTTGAATGCGCCCCCCGCGCGCTGGCATCACTCACGCCGTTCGGCCGCGGCCTCACCCCAGCCAGTCGCCTTGGCTTCAACTGGGGCTTCGGCGCGCGTGCCGCGTGGGCGCATTTCCGAGGCGACGTACCCGGGTGGCTGTCCATCGACCGGGCGATGGGAGTGCGCGCCGCCGAGCGGATCCGCCGCGACCGTCCCGATGTGGCGTTTCTCGTGCACCCCGGCATCGACAAGACCTCCCACGCGGTGGGGCACGCGGCGCCTGCGGTGCGCGATGCCATGCGCATTGTGGACGACACGGCGGCGATGATCCGCGCCGACGCTGAGCGCGACGGACGGTGGGAGTCGATGCACCTGTGGATCGTGAGTGACCACGGCCATTCGCCGATCACCGCCCACGACGATCTCGCGACGCTGCTCGCGTCGTGGGGATTTGGGGTCTGCGCGCACCCGTGGACGATGGTCGGCGGTCCGGACTGCGCGGTGATGGTCAGCGGGAATGCGATGAGCCATGTGTATCTGGAACTGCACCAGCGGTCGCGACCCTATTGGCCGGAGCTGGCCGGGCGCTGGGAACGTGTCGTCGAGCGTTTGCTGGCGCGCGCCTCGGTGGATCTGCTGATGCTCCCCTACGCACCCACCGTGTGCGAGGTGCGCGCCCGCGACGGCCGCGGACGCGCGATGGTGCGTCGTGACGGCTCACGGTTCTTATATGAGCCCATGGACTGCGGCGATCCGCTTGGGCTCGGCGGCGCGGTGGATGCG
The DNA here is from genome assembly GCA_031127085.1 of Gemmatimonadota bacterium. GTDB lineage: Bacteria > Gemmatimonadota > Gemmatimonadetes > Gemmatimonadales > Gemmatimonadaceae > PNKL01. The sequence goes on from JARIEY010000001.1 coordinate 68,608, forward strand.
CCCACCCCCGACGCTGCCCATGACGCGTGCCGCGGCTCCGACTATCCGGATGCGCTCGTCCAGATCATGCAGCTTGCTGCGTCACCGCGCTCCGGCGAGGTGCTGCTCAGTGCTGCGCGGGGGTGGGATTTCCGCGCGCGCTACGAGCCCATCCCCCACGTGTCGAGCCACGGCGCGCTGCACCGCGAGCATATGGACGTGCCTTTGCTGGTGAACCGCCCAACAGCGCTGGTGCCGCGGCGCACCGCCGATGTGATGCCGAGCGCGCTTCGTGCGCTGGGCCTCGCCGTCCCGGCAGGGCTCGACGGTACATCATTCGTGTAACGCGTTGGGCCCGTCGCGGGCCGCGCGGCGCCGGTACGGCTACTGGGTGCCGATCTCGAGCAGTTCGTCGAGGTGCCGCGCGATGGCGATCTGCCGCGCGCGCATACGGCCCAACCGGCGCCGATGCAGGTGGCGTACGAAGAAGCGCTGCACGGCCAGCCAACTGAGGCGGCGGCGTTCGGCCACGATGGCTGCGCCGGCGGCGACGAGTGGCAGCAGGACGAACGTCGCCACGCCCCAGCGCCAGTTCAGCGCCCACGTGGCGGCCACCGAAAGGAGGACCGTCCAGATGATGCCCAGGAAGCCGACGCCGAGCACATGGTAGGTGGACACCGAGTCGGGGCCTTCGCTGTTGTACTTGGCCATCCAGCGCGCACCGCGGAGCGGCGGCCAGTAGACGAGCAGCGCCAGCGCGGCGAGCGGGATGGCCGCCAGCAGCGGAAAGCGCAGGACAATCCAGCGCAGCGCGGCGGCCGAGGTGACGTCTTCCTTGAGCGCCTGCGGCGACAGCCCCATGCGCTGGAGCATGCGTGCGTGCGCGCGCAGTTCGCGCGCAGTGTCCTGCCACTCCGCGTCGCCGCGTGAGCGGAAGCGCTGCAGCACACTGGCGGTGAGCGCAAGTCGCGAGACGGTGCTCTCGGAATCGCGCGGCGAGCCGTGCTCGGCGGTCCATATCTGCTCGGCCACGTGCACCAGCGCCGCGTCTTCCCACGAGTCCAGGTTCAGGGTGACGCGACGCATCGCTTCGTCAATGCGCTTGGTCAACTCGCGCACGGCGAACTTTTCGTCGCTGCGCGCGGCCAGGTCGCTCCAGTCGAAGGCGTCGCCCACCACGACCCGCACTTCGCTGCGCACGCTGTTGCGGTCGCGGAAGACGAGTCCCACCGGGACGATGGGGAAGGCCGCGCCGATGCGACGTGCCGCGCCCAGCGCGATGCGGGCCGCCCCCGTCTTGATGGGGGCCAGGCGCGATCCCGAATGACTGGTGCCTTCTGGGAAGATCCCGACGGCCGCCCCCTCGGCGAGCGCCTCGTGCACGGCGACAAAGATGTCGCGGTTCTGCCCCAGCAGGCGCGGGTCATCCTGCGCGCGATAGACCGGGATGGAAGCCACTGCTTTGACGAGCCAGCCGATCTGCTTGTGCGTGAACAGCGTGGACTTGGCGAGGAAGCGGACTTCGCGCTGCGCGGCGACGGTGACGAAGGCCGGGTCGAGCAGGCTGTTGTTGTGGTTCGCCACCAGGAGCACCGGCCCGTCCGTCGGCACACGCGCTCCCCCCACCGTGAACCGGTAGTAGGCGCGCGTCGCGAGACGCGAGATGAAGGGCATGAGGCCGGGGAATCGCACGGTCAGGGGCGGGTGGAGATGGCGGATGGCAGATGGCAGATGGCAGATGGCAGATGGCGGACGATGGACGTTAGGGGTCGCGTGCGGGGTGAGGAAGTCCCTCTGCCCTCCGCCATCTGCCCTCCGCCATCTGCCCTCCGCCATCCGCCATCCGCCATCCGTCCCCTGCCATCCACCGCCTCGCGCCCCCATCTTTCAGTTGTATGCCGTCGCTCCTTCTCGCCCTCACCCTGCGCGCGCGGGTCAATCCAGCGGTCGCGGCGGACCTGTTGCGTGTGGCCTGGCGGTATCGGCGGCGGCGGTGGTGGGCGCGGGTGCCGTTTCTTCCGTGGCCTGACCGCACGTACCTGCGCTGGCGGCTGTACACCGCCTATGGCAGCGAGGACGCCGTTCCCCCTGTTGCCGACATCCTGCGCTACGCGCGCTGGACGCGGCATCACCCGTGAGCGGCGCGCTCCCCACGGGTTTTTCGCACCGCCTCAAGACGCAGGCCTACGCGGCCGGGTTCGACCTCGCGGGCATTGCTGCGCTGGGTGTGCCGGAGACGGCAGCGCGGTTCGATGACTGGCTGACGCAGGGGTACCACGGCGAAATGGCGTACCTCGCGCGCGGCGCCGAGTTGCGCCGCGACGCGCGGCGCCCGGTGGCGGGGATGATCAGCGCACTTGTCGTCGGGCTCAACTACGGCGGCACGCAGCCCAGTGGACCGGTGGCGCGTTACGCACGCTTTGCCGACTACCACCGAGTGATGTGGGACAAGCTCGACGCGCTGCTCGCGTGGGTGCGTACGGAGCTCGGCGACGTGCGCGGCCGGTCATTCGTCGACAGCGGCCCCGTGCTGGAGCGCGACCTCGCGCAGCGCGCGGGGCTTGGCTGGTTCGGCAAGAACACGTTGCTCATCAACCCGCGCGTCGGGTCGTTCTTTTTTCTGGGCGCGCTCTTTCTCGACGTCGCGCTCGAACCCGACGACGCCTTCGCGACCGACCACTGTGGCACGTGCACGCGCTGTCTGGATGCCTGCCCCACGCAGGCGTTCGTGGCGCCGCGCGTCCTCGACGCCCGCCGGTGCATCTCGTATTTGACTATCGAGTTAAAAGGGGACCATACGCCGGAGCAGGCGGCGATGGTGGGCGAGCATCTGTTTGGGTGTGATGTGTGTCAGGAGGTGTGCCCGTGGAACGCGAAGTTCTCGCGGGCGGCGACGGAACCGGCGTTTTCTCCTTTGGCGCGGCTTGCAACGTCCGACGCCCGGGAGCTGGCGCGCGCCTTCCTGGCCATGACCCCGGCCGAGTTCACGGCGGAACTCAAGCACACTCCCCTGTCGCGCGCCAAGCTGTCCGGGCTCCAGCGCAACGCCGGCGCTGTGCTAGGAAAGGCGGACCCTGCCGCCGATGTGACAGCGCCTTCCGAGGACTTGTCCGACTCCGACGCCTCTGAGCGCTCGGCTACTGATGTCCAGACCCTAGCTGGAGACCCACAATGAACATGCGACTGCCGATCCTCGGACTCGTGCTTTCTCTCGCCGGCGCGAACGGCGTCGTTGCCCAGACTTCCGCAGTGGGACACGAACTCACGCAGCTTTCGAAAGACAAATGGCAGTGGATGGCGGACAAGGACGTGGGCAAACTCGAACCGCTGTTCCATGACAGATCGAAGTTTGTGCACATGGGAGGTACCTGGGGGAAGGCCGAGGAACTCGACATCATCAAGTCCGGCCGAATCTGGTACAAGCAGACCGATGTCCACGCGGCAGTCTCGGAAGTGTTCGAGAATACTGCCATTGTATGGAGTCGCATCACGCTTCATGCGATGCTCGGGAGCAACGAGGTGGTGACGGAGTTCACGGTCACCGAGGTCTTCCAGAGGCAGGGTACGGCCTGGAAGATCCTGGATCTGACCTTCAGCAGTGTTCGGGACAACCACCGGATTCGGGAGTAGGCCGCGCCGGGAAATCCGCTACTCGTCCCTCGTCATCTCCACCAACGTGCGCCGGAACCCCGCGCGCACGCACAGGCGCTGCGCCGCCACGTTTCCCTCGGCCGTCGAGAGCACCAACTGCCGGGCGCCGCGATCGCGGAGCGCCGCGATGGTCTCCTCGAACAGCAGGCTGCCGACGCCAGCGCGTCGGTGCGCCGGATCGACGACGATGTCGTGCAGCACGCCCGCCGGGCCGCGGAGCGTCATGTAGTCTATCCCTTCGACGGCCGCATAGGCGTAGCCTACGACCCTGCCCTCGCGCTCCGCGACCATTACGAGGATATCCGGCTCCGCAAGCTGGCTAAGGAGGAAGTTCCCGTACCCGTCCTCGGTGTGCGGCGTCACCGGGATGAACCGCTTCGGATCAAGATCGTGGTGCGTTTGCACCAGCAACGCGCCAAGGCGGCCGAGCGCCTCGACGTCGTCTGGCGTGGCACGGCGCAGCGTCGCCGCTGGATGTTCGGCACTCACGGAATCCTCGGTGCTACGCGGTACCGCAGCCAAACCACGCCGCCCTCGCGTCGCTCCACCGCCTCAAGGTCGAGATGACACGGTGTCGCCGCGCCATCGAGGTCGAAGAGCGTCGGCATGCCAACGCGCCCATCCGCAACGGGCGCCACCAGCACGCTGAGTTCGTCAATGAGCCCGGCGCGCAAAAAGCCGCCGTTGATGCCGCCACCGCCTTCGAGCATCACGGTGCGCACTCCAAAGCGCACGCCGATCTTCTCAAGCGTCAGCGCCAGGTCGACGTCGCGCGCGCCAGCCAGCAGGTACGAGACCCCGCGCGCCCGAAGGAACGCGAGGTATTCGTCGGAGACCCGCTCCGTCAGGATCGCGACGACGTGATCGCCGTCGATCTCCTTCGATTTCCACGCGAGGCGACCGCGCGGGTCGATGGCGAAGGCGTACGTCGCGTGATCGCCCGGCGCCGCGAAGTCCTCGCGCGGCGCGCCGTTGTACTCCCGGGCGACGTCGTCCTCGGCGCGCGTGGCGCCCGCCATTGACTCCATCGTGATGCGGCCGCACATCCACGCGTCGGCCTTGTAGCTCGCATGCACCTGCTCGTATTGCGCGCGCACCGACGCGGCCGAGGAAGCCGGCCATCCGTTCACGACGATGCGCCCGTCGACCGACGTGGCCATGTGGCAGATCACTCGGGGGCGTGTCATCGCTCGATCATCTTCTGCGCTCTCTCAGAGTAACGGTGTCCGTGCGCGGGAATCTGGGAGGCCGCCTCGTTGAGCGCGAGAAGGTCGTCGGGCCACAGGTCGCCATCGACCGCGCCGAAACCGAAGCTCAGCCCCATGCAACCGAGGCCGAGCGCCGACACCTCACGCCCGCCGTTTCCCAGCACGCGCTGCTTCACAATCCGTCTCCGTCGGACGGAACTCTCATGGCTTCGGCGGCGCTTCCACCCCCGACATGCGCAGTACGCCCTCCGGCAGACGCGCACCCTGCACCTGAATCGCCGAGACCGCCGCATTCAGCTCGGCCGCTTCGCTCGCCGTGAAGCGCACGTCTGCGGCACCGGCATTCTCTACCATGTGCGCCATCTGCGTCGTTCCCGGAATGGGGACGATCCACGGCTTCTGCGCCAGCAGCCACGCGAGCGCGATCTGCGCCGGCGTCACATTCTTGCGTTCGGCCCAGCGCGTGATGATTTCAACGAGGGCCAGGTTGCGCGGCATGTTCTCGGCCGAGAAACGCGATTCGCCCCCACGAATGTCTCCGGGCGCGAAACGCGTCCGCGCGTCGATCGCACCGGTCAGGAATCCCACGCCGAGCGGACTCCACGGCACGAACCCGATCCCCAGTTCCTGGCAGATGGGGATGATCACTTCCTCCGGACCGCGCCACAGCATCGAGTACTCGTTCTGCACGGCGCTTACGGGGAAGGTGGCGTGCGCGCGGCGCAGCGTGTTCGGCCCCATTTCGCACAGCCCCCAATGCAGCACCTTGCCTTGGGCGTTCAAGTCCTTGACCGCCCCCGCCACGTCCTCGATGGGCACCTGCGGATCGACGCGGTGCTGATAGAGCAGGTCGATGCGGTCGGTGCGCAGGCGCTTGAGCATCGCCTCGACCGCCGCTTTGATGTGCTCCGGCCGGCTGTTCATCCCCGGACGGAATGCGCCGGTCTCGGGATCGATGTTCCAGCCGAACTTTGTGGCGACAGCGACCTTGTTGCGGAACGGCTCGACGCCTTCGCCGAGGAGCCGCTCGACGACGAGCGGGCCGTAGGCCTCTGCGGAGTCGAAGAACGTCACGCCGCGATCATAGGCGGCCCGAATGATCCGCAGCATCTCCGGACGGCTCGGAATCGTCGTCTGGTACGTGCGCGTCATGTTCTGCACGCCGAGGCCAACGCTGGAGACCTCCAGCGATCCCAGCGTGCGCCGACCGGGCTTCGCCGACACGGCTGGTTGGGCATTCACTGGTGCGGCCGCGAGGACCGACGCGGTGGTGCCGCTGAGCAGCGGCGCCGCAGCAAGCGTGCCGGCAGACATCAGAAAGGAGCGACGGCCAATTTCGTTGCGCATGACAACTCCTGGCGGGTGGAACGGTGAAGGGGCGCGCGTGAGGTTACTGGTGTTTCATGCTTCCGGAATGGGAACGCCGTAGGGACCGTCGAGCGTAATGCTGTCGGGCTCCGGACCGCCGCGCACGCCCGTTTCGAGTGCATCGATCGCGCTCAACTGCGCCGGCGTGAGCGCGAAGTCGAAGACGTTGAAGTTCGCGCTGATGCGACCTGGCTTGACCGACTTCGGAATAGCCGAGCGTCCTTGCTGCAGATGCCAGCGCAGCATCACCTGCGCGGTCGTCTTGCCGTATTTGCGAGCGATCGCGAGCAGGGTAGGATCGTCGAACGCGCTCTTCGCGCTCGGGCGGTACGTCGTGATGCCGCCGATCGGCGACCACGCCTGTGTCGCGATCCCGTGCGTCGCGTGCATGCGCTGCAGCGTGAGTTGCTGGAAGTAGGGATGCACCTGAATCTGGTTGACCGACGGCACAACCTTCGCGACCGCCAGGAGTCGTTCGAGGTGGACGGGCATGAAGTTGCTCACCCCGATCGCACGCACGCGGCCGTCGGCGAGCAGCCTTTCGAGCGCGCGATACGCATCGCGCGTGCGGTCGGATGCCGTCGGAAGCGGCTGGTGGAGGAGCAGCAGGTCCAGTTGGTCGACACCGAGCTTGGCGACACTCTTGTCGAACGCGTGCAGCGTGGCGTCGTAGCCGAAGTCGCTGATCCAGACTTTCGTTTCGATGAACAGTTCTTCGCGGGCAATGCCGGAGCGACGAATGCCCTCGCCGACCTCGCGCTCGTTGAAATACACGGCGGCGGTGTCGATCAGCCGATAGCCGGCGGCAATCGCGCTTTCGACGGCGCCGACGGTCTCGGACGGCGGACTCTGGAAGACGCCGAAGCCGAGGGCCGGCAGCTGGACGCCATTGTTCAGCGCGATGGTCGGGCGCGTCGCAGTCATCGGTGCTCCGTCGCTTGAGGTACGCTGTGAATCTGCCCGTGACCGCTCGGTTGATCTACTTGCCATCACTTACAGCGTTGGTCACTATTCCTTCCAATGGCAGACGAACTCGATGGCATGGCGACCTTCGTTGCCATCGCCGAAGCGAAGGGATTCCGCGCCGCCGGCGAGCGGCTCGGCGTGAGTCACTCGGCGGTGAGCCAGACGCTGCGCCGGCTGGAGACGCGGCTCGGTGTCGCGCTCGTGCGGCGCACCACGCGCAGTGTGCACCTCACCGAGGCTGGCGTGCGACTGTATGCCTCGGTGCGCCCCGCGATGGACGAGGTGCGGGCCGCCGTCGCGGTCGTCGGTGAACTCGGCGACCAGCCGCGCGGGACGCTGCGCGTTCACACGTCGACTCCGGCCCTGGCGATGGTAGGCGAATCACTGATCGCCGAGTTCCTCGCCGAGCACCCGCACGTGCAACTCGACCTTGTGGTCAGCGATGTGCCGGTGGATATCGTGGCCGGCGGCTACGACGCTGGCATTCAGCTTGGCGAGGTGATCGACAAAGACATGATTGCGGTGCGCATGACCGGCGACCTGCAACTCGCTGTGGTCGGCGCCCCGTCGTACTTCGCGCGCCATCCGAAGCCGAAGCATCCACGCGACCTCATGGATCACACCTGCCTCAACTGGCACCCGACGGCCGAGGCGCCGCCGTATCGCTGGGAGTTCACGGAGAATGGGCGAGAGTTCAGCGTCTCCGTGAAGGCGCGCGTGCTCTCCACCGACTCGAGCCTCAACCGACGCCTTGCCATCGCAGGACTGGGGCTCACGTTGTCGTTCGACGGCCATGTGCGCGAGGCCGTCGAACGAGGAGAGCTGGTTCGCGTGCTCGAGAAATACTGCGAACCGTTCCCAGGCTACTACTTGTATTACCCGCAGCGGCGCCACGCGTCTCGTGCGCTGCAGGCGCTCACGGCGCACCTGCGGCGGTGGCAGCAATCGGGTCGGCAACGGAAGCGGGGCCGCTCGCAGGCAGTCAGCTGATCGTCCTGCTTCCGGTAGAGAGCGGAATCGCAAAATGGTTCGACCGGCACACCTCCCAGGAGGTGTGCCCGTGGAACGCGAAGTTCTCGCGGGACGCGACGGAACCGGCGTTCGCGCCGCGCGCTGAGCTGGTGGCACCCGATCTCGCCGCGTTCGCGGCGATGGATGACGGCGAGTTCAAGCGGCGGTTCGCCGATACACCGCTGGCGCGGGCCAAGCGCGTCGGGCTCGCGCGCAACGCCGCGGCCGCTCCAGAAAACCGTCCGTCCTGACGACCCTCAGGACGAAGGATGCCGCGGACTCTCCTTCCGCCCTCTCAATTGCGGACAAAGCGCCCCTCTCGTTCATTGCGGGAGGCGGACACTTTGCACACTATAGCAGTGTACCTGCCCCCCACCCGTTTCACCATTCTCTCCTCGTCACCCCGAAGGCCTATGCCCATGCGTCCCGTACCGCTTACCAAGACGAGGCGGCCGCTCCGGAGCCTCGTGCTCTTGGCGCTCGCCGTTGTCATCTCCGGCTGCGCCATCAAGGACCTCACCAGCGTTCCCGAGTGGGACCTGCGGTTCAACATCCCGACACAGAGCACCACGATTTCGGTCGGCACCATGCTGCCGAGCGGTGTCAGCATCAAGTCAGACTCCACGGCGTTTCTCGTGAGCGTGAGCGGCACGAGCTTCAACCGCGTGCTGTCGACCGTCTGCGCCACCTGCGTACCGCTCAACGGGCTGGTCGTCCCGAAGCCGGCCTTCTCCTTCACCGCCAACAACACGACGGCCCTCCCCTCCGACGTCGCTTCCGCGACGCTCGCGAGCGGAACCATCGCCGTGACGGTGCAGAATGGGATGACGTTTGACCCCATCAGCATCACGGGTGCCGCGACCCAGGGCCACCTGCTGATCGTGGTCACCGACGCCGCCAATCGGCAGCTCGCGCGCGATTCCGTGAACGGCGCGACCACGACGCTCGCCGCCGGATCGACGCTGAACCGCACGCTGACCCTCGCCGCCGGCCCGATCACCGGCCCGCTGACGGTCACCGCCACGTTGAACTCGCCGGCCGGCGGCAACGTGACAATGGATGTGAGCCGTTCCGTCACCGTCACCGGCACGCCGCAGAACATCGCCGTTTCGGGCGCGGCGGTGACGGTGTCGAACAAGAACATCAACACGTCCAACATGTCGTTTGACCTCTCCGGACTGGACGCAAGCATCGCCGACCGCATGGCCGGCGCCATCGTCCAACTGGCGATCACCAACCCGTTCGCCGTGACGGGCAACTTGACCGTCCGGCTGGTGGCGAGCGGCGTGAACATCACCAAGACGGTGGCACTCGCCACCGGCTCGAGTTCGCCCACGATCAGCCTGACCGCTGCCGAGGCCCGCTCCATCGCTGGAAAGAATGTCTCGGTGTCCATCACCGGTCCGGTGTCGGCGAGTGCGCCGATCACCGTGGCGCCGCGTGACAAGGTGACGGTCAACACGCGCATTGAGGCCACGATCAACGTGGGGGGGAACTGATGACCCGCGCAAATAAAATGGGGCGTTTCGCCCTCGGCGCTCTCGTGCTGCTGATGAACGCCACGGCCCTGCAGGCACAGCAGGCCAACCCCAGCGTGGTGGCGTTTGGCATGGGGAACAACTACACCGCGGCGGCTCGCGGCTATGAGACGATTGGATGGAACCCCGCGATGCTCGCGATTGGCGCGCAGCCGAAGTTCTCGGTCGGTGCGCTGATCGGTGGGGCAAACGGCGGGCTGGCGCCTGTCGACGTGCAGGACATTGCCGACTATTCCGGCGTGACCATTCCGCGCAGCGTCCGGCAGGGATGGGTGAATGACCTCCGCAACAGCTCCAAGTCGGAGACTGGCGCGCTCGACGGTGGCGTGACCTTCCTCGCGCTGAGCTGGGGGCACATGGCCGCACAGGTCAGCGCATCGGCCGGCGCCAACATGAACCTGAACGCCGACGCGCTCGAGACGATGCTCCTGGGCAACGCCGACGCCGTCGCCTCCAACCGGACGCTCCGTCCGTCGGGCGGCCTCACGGCCTCGGCATTCATCACGTCCGCGGTCTCGTGGTCGAAGGCGCTCAACTGGAAGCCGATGGGCGCGAAGGACGAGAGTTTCGCGCTCGGCGTGACGGGCAAATGGGTCCTCGGCGCGGCCAACGTCCGGGTGCAGGATGCCGGGTCGACGATCACGAAGGACGCCATTACGGCGCGATTCCCGGCGGTCTTCTCCAGCGGAACCGACGCAGGGTCTGGCATTGGAATGGATGTGGGCGCGGCGTGGCACGGTGGCAACACCACCGTCGGTCTGACCGTGATGAATCTCTTCAACTCGTTCGCGTGGGACGGCGCCGGGTTTGAGTGCATTCCGATGACGATCGACATCGATGTCAATCGCACCAACACGTCCACCGAGAAGGCGGCGTGCTCAGGATCCACGCAAGTTCAGGTGGATGCGGCGACGGCCATGAAGTTCATGCCGTCGATCCGCGCCGGCGCGGCGTGGACCGGCCTGACCAAGTGGACGCTCACGGCGGACGTACAGTCCCAGTTGGGCGACGAGGCCGAGACGATCGTCCTCGGACCGAAGACGAGCGTCGGCGTCGGCGCTGAGTATCGCGGCCTCGCGATGCTGCCGCTGCGCGGCGGCTTCTCCGTGATCGAAGGCGGCACGCAGATGGCTGGCGGCGCGGGCCTTCGCTTCGGACGCTACGAGTTTAACGTCGGTATGCAGCTGCGGAACGTGGATGGGATGAGCAGCACGAACGTGATGCTCGGACTCCTCTCCGTGCGGTAGTCGCGCAGGTACGAAAAGAAACGGGGCCGCTCAGTGAGCGGTCCCGTTTTTTTTGTGCCGTGCGATCCGCGGATGCCGCGATGCCTACTCCCCGAGCGTCTTGCTGTCGATCACGAAGCGGTACTTCACGTCGCTCTTCAGCATCCGCTCGTAGGCGGCATTGATCTGCTGCGCCGGAATCAACTCGATGTCCGAGACAATGCCGCGCGCGGCGCAGAAGTCGAGCATTTCTTGCGTCTCGGCAATGCCGCCGATCAGCGAACCTGCGATCGCGCGGCGCTTGAAGACGAGCGGCATGATGCTCGGAGACGGGTGCGGTTCTGACGGCGCGCCCACGAGCACCAGAGTGCCGTCGCGCTTCAGCAGCATCGTGAACGCATCGAGCACGTGGCTGGCCGAGACCGTGTTGATGATCAGGTCAAAGGTCCCCGCGTGCGCCGCCATTTCGTCGGCGTGACGCGACACCACCACCTCGTCGGCCCCCAGCGCCTTGGCCTCCGCGCGCTTGCTCTCGCTCGAGGTGAACGCCACGGTCTGCGCCCCCATCGCGTGCGCCAGCTTTACCCCCATGTGCCCCAGTCCGCCGATGCCCACAATCCCCACTTTCTTGCCCGGCCCGGCCTGCCAGTGGCGGAGCGGTGAGTACGTGGTGATGCCGGCGCACAGCAGCGGCGCCACCGCGGCCAACTGCTCAGGGGCGTGAGAAATGCGCAGCACGAAGTCGTCCTTCACCACGATGCGCTGCGAGTAACCGCCGAGCGTGTGTCCGGGCGCGTCGGGCGTCGGGCCATTGTACGTGCCCACCATGCCCGACTCGCAGTACTGCTCCAGACCCTCGGCGCACGACCCGCACTGGCCACAACTGTCCACCAAGCATCCCACCCCCACGGTGTCGCCAACCGCGAAACGGGTGACGGCTGCGCCGATCGCGGACACGTGCCCTACGATTTCGTGCCCTGGAACGCACGGGTACTGCGTCCCTGGCCACTCGGAGCGCACGGTGTGCAGGTCGGAGTGGCAAATGCCACAGTAGGCGATCTCAATCTGAACATCGTGTGCGCCGGGCGCGCGGCGCGAGATGTCGAGTGGTCCAAGTGGCTGGTCGGCGGCGTGGGCGCCGTAGGCTTTGATGGTCATTCGTGTCTCCTCGAGTAGAGCTGAAGCGTGGCGATGGCGTGGCGCCGGCTCTTTCTCGGCACGTGTCTCGTGCCGCCAGTCAGAAGCCAAACCGCACGCCAGCGTTCGCAGTGAATCCCGTGAGTTCCGTCCACGCATCGGTGGTCCAGCGACCGCCGCGCCCTCGCGCCGGCAGAAGCAACGGGTCGATCCGTGTTTGACGAACGTTCGTGAGGTTCTCGAGGTTCACGAACAGCCGCGCGGCGCCGGCGCGTGTTGGAAAGACGCGCTCGCCGAGCACCCCCAACACCACATACGGCCGGCTTTCCGTCCGAAACGGATTGTCGTCCAGCGTCTGCCGTCCCGTGTAGTACAACTCCACGCCGAGACGGCTCTTTCCCTCACGCTCGACCGCAGCGACCACGCCCGCCGTGTGCCTGGGCGTCAGCGGGACGGCGCGGCGGTCGCACGCGCCCCTCGCGGCACGCTCGTCGCAGGAGGTGGCACTGACGAACGTATAGCTTCCGGTGACACGCAGCGTCGGTGACTCCTCGTCCCCGGCGGCAAGCCCAAGTTCGCGAGTGAATCGGCCGAGCAACTCCATACCCCACGTGCGCGTCGGCTGTGGGGCGTTGGCCAACCGCAGACGCGCCGCGCCCTGCGGCGTAGTCCCCAACGCATCTACCACCTGCACGGGGTGCTCCACACGCGACGCGAAGAGCGTGGCATTGGCATCGAGGTGCGTCGCCCCCAACCGCACCGGACCGCCAACGTCGACGGAACCGCCGAGCGCACGTTCCGCAACGAGTTGTGCGAGCGGCGCCAACGGCGACAGGCCCGTGGTCTCCGTCAGGTCAGTAAACGGTGAGGGCGCGAACTCGCCGGTGCCGAGGGACAGTCGGCTCGACCACCCCGCCAGGCGGCCATCCGCGCGTCGCAGGAGCACGGAAAGTCGCGGGTTCACCACCGTGCCGTACTCGCTATGCGCATCGGCGCGCACGCTGGTCGAGAGCGAGATCCAGGGGGCAGGATCAACATCGAACTGCCCGAAGACCGCGGGCACGGTGAAGGTGTAGTCGAACCCCGCCACGTCGGTGGCGCGGTACCCGTCCTGCTGCAACGCGACGCCGCCCACGTAGCTCGCGCGCCCGCGGGGCACCGTGATGGCCGCCTCGCCGAACCACGTCTGGTGACGGTCGGCCTCGCGCACGCGCCCAAACTGATGACGATGCTGCTGTGCCATCGCCGACCCGCGCAGCGTCACGATGGCACCGTGCAGCGCGCGCGCCGAGTCTTGCACGACCCAACGGGCCAGCGCCCCCAGGTCGACACGTTGCGTCTGGAGTCCTTCCGCGAACGGCGCCCCGTCCGGCGCCATTCGGCCGGGGAGTGTCCCACCCTGCCGGTCTTCACCGGAGTAGCCCGCGGTGAGAAAGGCGGACCGTGTGCCGTCCGCGAAGTAGAACCGTGGGCGAACCACCGCGCGTTCGTAGCCTGGCAGGTCGGTCCAGCCATCGGCGTCGAGATCGCGCTGCGCCTGACGATGCCCGCCCGCCAGCAGCGTGTACCCCCAGCGCGAGGTCAGCGGCGCACTGAGGAACGCCACCGCATCGGTACCACCGCGCGTCGTCTGGTTGAGCAGGACGGTCTGCTTCGCATCGGTCCCGGGACGGCGGGCAATGAGGTTCACGACTCCTCCCAGCGCCGAACTCCCGTACAGCGCGGAGGCCGTCCCCTTGATGACCTCGACCCGCCCGAGGTCCACGGGCGGGATTTGCAGTAACCCGAGCCCACCCGCCTGCCCGCCGTACAGCGGCAGTCCGTCCACGAGCAGCAGCGAATACCGGCCGGCGAGCCCCTGAATGCGAATGCTCGCCCCACCCAGCGACGGACTCGTCGTTTGCACGCGCAGTCCCGACGTCTCATTGAGCATCATCGCGATGTCGCCCGGCGTCATCGCCACCTTCTCGGCGATCTCCTCTTCGTCAATCACCTCCACCCGCAACGGCACGTCCTCGACGCGACGTTCGCTGCGCGTGGCGCTCACGACCACCGCCTCCACCTGTGCGATCTGCGCCGTCAGCGAGAGGAGCACCGTTGTGTCGGCGCCCGCGCGCAACGTCAGCCGCAGGGAGTCCGGCCGATAGCCGAGCTTTGACACCACGAGCGAGTGCGTGCCGGCTGACAGCCGCAGGCTGGCTTCGCCACGCACATCGGTTTGTGCGCCCGCCGCGCCGGACCGCACGATGGCGGCCTCCACGGGCATCTGGTCGCTCGTCACTCGCACGCTGACGCGGGCAGCCCCTGGCGACTGCTGCGCCCCCAGTTGGCCGACGCTGGTCAGTAACGCCACGCTCCCACACAGCGCCGGCAGGGCGCGGAAACGCATGTACGAGGCCAGCGCGGAGCAGGCTGTGGCGAGACGACAAGGCATCAGCGAAATGCTCGGCGGGAGAGAGGGGCACGCACCATCGCGCGCGAGGCGTGCGTGAACGATGCGTCGCACTGACCTCCCCCGGTCAAGCCCCACCGGAAACTCGGCTCCGGCCGCGCTGCGCGTTACCTATTTACATGCCCCCTCGCTTGCCAAGCGCACGCCCCTTCGCGACCTTGCTTCGAGGGCCAATCGTGCCGATGCCGGCGCGTTCTGGACTCAGCGCGCGGCGGCGCCGCGCCATCCGATGCGTATTGCCCCCCGATATGACTCTCGTCCCGCGCCGCGGCGCAGGGAGGTGCGATGAGCGATCGTGGGAAGCAAGGCCCGTGTGGGCCGCAGGGTGTCAGCCGCCGAGGATTCCTGACGACGGTGTCGTCGAGTGCCGCGGCCGCCGCTGTTGTGGGTGCGGTCGCGCCGACGGTCGCCGAGGCGGCGCCGCGCGACGCCAGCGAACCGACGCCCATCGTCCTGCACGTCAATGGACGGAAATACCGACTGGCGGTGGAGCCGCGCGAGACGCTGATCTCGGTGCTTCGCGAACGGCTCGGCCTCACCGGTTCCAAGCCCGGATGCGAACGGGGCGAGTGCGGTGCCTGCACCGTGCTGCTGGACGGCAGCACCCGCTATTCGTGCATGACGCTTGCCGTCGAAGCCCAGGGCCATATCATCACGACGATTGAAGGCCTCGCCGATGGCGAAGAACTCTCCGAGTTGCAGAAGGCCTTCATTCACGAGGACGCGTACCAGTGCGGCTTCTGCACGCCCGGTCAGGTGATGGCGGCGGAAGGGCTGCTGCGCAAGAATCCCGCGCCGACCATGGATGACGTGCGGCTCGGCATGAGCGGCAACCTGTGCCGGTGCGGTGCCTACGGGCACATCTTCAAGGCCGTCCAGAAGGCGGCCTCAACGCGTCGCGCGGGAGGTGCCAAGTGAGAGAGCCCAACATCTACGGATCCGACACCCTCGAACAGGAAGGGACGCCGGAGTTCGCGCCCGCCGCGGCCGATCTGCCACCGTGGGGCAAGACGACGGTGGTCGGCGCACCGGTGCCGCGCATCGACGGGCACGACCGCGTCGGCGGCACGGCGGTGTACACCCGCGACATCGCGCTCCCCGGCATGCTGCACGCCGCCATCGTGCACTGTCCGCACGCCCACGCCATGGTGAAGCGGATCGACGTCACCGCGGCCAAGGCCATGCCTGGCGTGCGCGCAATCATCACGTGCGACTCGCCGGAAGCAAAGATCCCGTGGATCCTCACGGGGCAGGGCGCCTTCAGTCAACTGCTCGACCCGCATTGCCGCTACGAGGGCGAAGAAGTGGCGGCGGTGGCGGCGGAAACGCCCTTGCAGGCCGCGGACGCGGCGCGCGCGATCGTGGTGGAGTACGAGGTGCTTCCGATGGTCGTGGACTACGAAGCGGCCACGAAGCCCGACGCCCCCAAGTTGCACCCCATGGGCAACCAACCGTCGCCCACGCGCACCAGCCAGCGTGGCGACGTGCAGGCCGCCTTCGCCAAGGCCGACGCGGTGGTGGAACGCACATTCCGCACCCCGTGCGAACCGCACGTCCCGCTGGAGGTGCACGGCTCGGTGGCGCAGTGGGACAGCGGCAAGCTGGAAGTGTGGGATAGCACGCAGGGCGTGTATGCGGTGCGCGATTCGCTCGCTATCGCCTTCAAATTGCCGCTCTCGTCGGTGCGCGTGGTCAGCCACTATATGGGTGGCGGATTCGGCGGCAAGCTGGAACTGGGCAAGTACACCGTGATTGCCGCCGTGCTCGCGCGGCACACGGGGCGCGCGGTCAAGTGCGCGACCACGCGCGAGGACACGATGCGCTCGCTGGGCAACCGGCCGGCGAACACCATCACGGTGAAGGCCGCCGCTCGCAAAGACGGCTCGCTCGTCGCCCTCGACGCTTCGCTCTTGGGCGCATCCGGCGCCTATCCGACCGGGGCGACGTCCGGCTACCTCTTCCTCGACCTGTACACCTGCGCCAACGTGCGCGTCGTCGAGACATCCGTCCTCATCAATGCGGGCCAGGCCCGCGCCTTCCGTGCGCCTGGATATCCGCAGGCCGCCTGGGCGCTGGAGCAGGTCATCGACGAGCTGGCGGCCAAATTGGGAATGGATCCCATCGAGCTCCGCCTGAAGAACATCCCGACGGTCAGCCAGCTGCGCTCGGGCCAGCCCTACACGAGTACCGGCCTCTCGGCCTGTCTCAAGGAAGGGGCCGAGAAGTTTGGCTGGGACTCCTCCCGCAAGCGGCCCGCCGGCAAGAGCCACCTCAAACGCGGCATCGGCGTTGCGGCGGGTATGTGGGGATCGCCCGGTGGACCCAACGCCACCGTGATTCTCAAGTTGTACGCCGACGGATCGGTGAACGTAAACTCGGGCGCTGCGGACATCGGCACGGGAACCAAGACGATCTTCGCGCAGGTCGCGGCCGAAGAGCTGGGCGTACCGGTGGAGCGCGTGCGCATTGAGTACGCCGACACGGCGAGCACGCAGTACGCGCCAAGCTCGGGCGGCAGTCAGACGATCTTGGTCAATATGCCGGCCTTGCGCACGGCCGCCGCTGCCGTGAAGGCCGAACTGCTCGCGCTCGCGGCCGAAGAACTGAAGCAGGACATCAGCAAGCTGTCGGTGCGCGACGGCAACATTGAGATCGCCGGCGATACCAAGAAGGTGCCCTTCTCCGCCCTGCGGAGTCTGGGGCAACGCCAGCAGCTGGTGGGGGTCGGACGCCGCGCGCCGCACCCGGCGGGCAGGGTCGCGCTGCCTTTCGCCGCGCACTTCGCCGAAGTTGAGGTGAACACGCGCACCGGCGCGGTGCGGGTGGTTCGCTACGTGGCCGCGCAGGACTCGGGGCGCGTGATGAACGCGCTCACGTTCGAGAATCAGGTGCTCGGCGGCGTGACGATGGGCATTGGGTTCGGGCTCACCGAACAGCGCGTGCTCGACCGGCAGACCGGCAAGCTCGCCTCGGGTTCGTGGCACGACTACAAGATCCCGACCGCAATGGACTTCCCGGTCGACTTCCAGTGCCTCCCGATCGATCCGCAAGACACCGAATGCAACTCAACCGGCGCCAAGGGGCTCGGAGAGCCCGCCACGATCCCCGCCGCGGCAGCCATTGCCAACGCGGTCTGCCACGCCATTGGCGCGCGCGTCTACGACGCGCCCATCACGCCGGCATCCATCGTCAATGCGCTGGCCAGCAAGGGGAGGAAGTAAGCCATGCTGCCCACCTTTACCTACATCAAGCCCACCACGCTCGATCAGGCCGTGCGTGAACTGGCAACGCCCGGCGCGCGCGCCTGCTCCGGCGGCACCGATCTGCTGGGCTGTTTGCGTGACCGCGTGTTCACGGCGGAGAAGCTGGTCAGCCTGAACGGGCTCACCGAACTGCGCGGCGTCACCGAGCTCGCCAACGGGGGGCTGCGCATTGGCGCGCTGACCACGCTCACCGAGGTGGCCACGCACGCGCTGATTGGTGCGAAGTACCAGGTGCTGGCCGCGGCGGCCGCGGCGGCCGCCAGCCCGCAGCTCCGCAATCAGGGCACGATTGGCGGCAACATCTGTCAGCGGCCGCGCTGCTGGTACTATCGCGGCGACTTCGCCTGCGCACGCAAAGGCGGTGATATCTGCTTCGCCAAGGAAGGCGAGAACCAGTTGCACGCCATCTTTGGCGGCGATGTCTGCGTAATGGTGCATCCATCCGACACCGCCCCCGCGCTGATGGCGCTCGACGCAAGCGTCCGTCTGGTGGGACCGCGCGGCACGCGCACCGTGCCTATGGGCGAGTTCTTCGTTCTCCCCAGCAAGGACCACACACGCGAGACCGTGGTGGAACCCGGTGAACTGGTCACGGAGCTGGTGCTGCCGCCCCCGCCGGCGCTGGCCGTCAGCACCTACCGCAAGCTGCGCGCGCGCGGCGCGTGGGACTTTGCAATCACTGGCGCAGCGGTCGCGTTGGGACTGCGCGGCAAGAAGATCGAGAGCGCGCGCGTCGTGCTCTCGGGCGTGGCGCCCGTGCCGTGGCGGGTGGAAGCCGCCGAGAAGGAACTCGTCGGACACGAGCTCTCCGACGCGCTCATTGAGCGCGCCGCACAGCGGGCCAGCGCCAATGCGACCCCGTTGTCGGGCAATGCGTACAAGGTCGCCCTCGTGCGCGGCGCGGTGGCCGAAGCATTGAGCGACCTGCGCGACAAGGGGTAATCGCCCCGCGGGACAGACGCGACGGGGCGGGCGCAGTCATGCGCTCGCCCCGTTCGCATTCCGCTACTTCGTCCAGATCACGATACTGCCGCACCCCGACATCGCCTGTTGAAACTGGGGCGGCACGAAGGACTCGTCGTAGATCTCGATGGCCCGCACCTTCGCCGGCGGCACGAGCATGTCGATTTCGCTCGCCGACGCCTGAAACAGGTTCATGCCATTCAGAAAGACCGACGGAATGCACGAGTGGTCGGCGTCGCCGCCCGGGACGAACTTGAACGCGCTGCGCATCAGCAGCAGGTCGCCGGCGCGGCGCACGATCGGGACGTTGCGAAAGATGTCGGAGGTCTCGATGACCCCCCGCTTGCGCAGGTCGTCGCCGGTGAAGGTGCGCCCCATCGCCGACCGCTGACGCCGCTCGAAGCCGCTGTCCCAGCGATCATCCGTGTATCGGGCGACGATCTTCACCGTGTCGAGCACGGCCTGAAAGGTGTTGAGCGCCAGCCGCACGGCGGACGCACCGTCGATCACATCGACCACGCGCCGCAGGGGATAGTAGCCCACCGCGCGCACCTCGAGCGTGCGCGTGCCGGCGGGTAGCCCGCCCAACGTCCACTCTCCGCGCTCGTCGGCACGCGTCGCTGGGCCGTCGGCCAACCGCACCATCGCGCCGGCGAGCGGCCGCCCAGCGGCGGCACTGACCACCGCGCCACGCAGGCGCCCGTCCCCAACCCGCATCAGTCGCGGCGCCATCACGATCGAGTCGGCGACCGGTGACGATGGGACCGCGCTGACCACACGCGCCGCGCCGAGGAAAAGATCGCGCCGCAGAAAGCCGTCCTTGGGTACGACGGCCTCAATCATGTCCGTGCTGTCGGCGCCGCGCGCCGCCTGCAGGAACATCGTCCCGCCGATCGGCGCGTTACAGAGCGCAAACCATCCGTTGGCGCCCGTCGAGACGACAAGCCGCGGCCGGCGACGCTCCGTGCCCTCGGCTCGAAACGAAATCTCCATCCATTCACCGCTCACGGTCGCGTCGGCGGCGGGGGCCCCGCTGCGCGCGTCGCGCACCACGCCAACCACGGTCGCGCCCCCCAGCATCACGGTGGCATCGACGCCGGCCGCGGCGCGGCAGATGATCGCGCCGAGCGTTGGCCCCGATGGCACCGCCAGGTCCACGCGCGCGGCACGCCGCGCGACCACGGTGAGGGAGTGGAGCCGTGGTTCGATGCCCAGAGAGTCCAGGAGCGCGTGATGAAAGCCCAGCGCATAGCGGCCCTCGACGACATCATCAAACGCATAGCGGCCGAACGAATCGGAGAGCACGGTGCGCGCCGATGCCGCGCGCCCCTCAACGGCGGCCAGCTGTACCCAGGCCCCCGCGAGCGGGACGCGGGCAATGCTGTCGTACACCACGCCGTGGATTCGGGCGCCGGGCGTCGGCGACACCGCCGGTGCCTGGGCACCGGCGACCTGCGTCAGCAGGAGTGCGAGAACGATCCGCCCAAAGCGCATACAGGGAAGATCATCCCCGCATCGGCTTCAGCGCCACCGTCCATCGGTGCAGCTCATCGAGCATCGCCACCGCCTTTTTGGGGTGCCCATCGGCGGCCACGAACTCCCCGGTCGACTTGTCGATGTGCTGGGCCACCTGCTGGATCATCACCGTCTCGACGAGCGGCACGACTTTGAACGTGGTGAGCACCTGCTTGGTCATCTGCACGCTGCGCAGCGCGCCGGATTCGCCGCCGTAGCTGGCGAAAGCCGCCGGCTTGTACGTCCACTCGTGGTAGATGACCTGCAGCGCATTGAGGAGCGCGGCCGGCATCGAGAAGTCGTATTCCGGCAGCACGAACACAAACGCGTCGGCGCGACGCACCGAGGCGCTCCACCGCTGCGTCGGCTCGTGCGCATACTGCCCGAGACGCGGGTGCGCGGCCTCGTCGAGAATGGGGAGGTTGAAGTCGGCGAGGTCCACCAACTCCACGGTGAAGCGGCCGTGCGCGCGCGCCTGCGCCTCCATCCAGCGCGCCACCGCTGGACCCACGCGCCCGGGGCGCGTCGAACAAATGATTACCTGCAGGACGAGCGGTTGATCGGTCATGAGAGGGCCTGTCGCACCGCTGGCGCAACCACGGTGCCGTAGAGTTCGATGGCCCGCATCATCTGGGCGTGCGGCATCGTGCCGACACTCAACTGCATCAGAAAGCGGTCCATGCCAAAGAGTTCGTGCTCGTAGAGAATCTTGTCGATCACCTGCTGCGGGCTTCCCACCAGCAGCGCGCCGTGCGGCGCACGCTCGCGGTCAAAGTGCGCGCGCGACGGGGGTGGCCAGCCGCGCTCGCGGCCAATGCGCCCCATCACGTCCGCGTAGCGCGGCCAGAACGACTCGGCGGCCTCCGCCTCGGTGTCGGCCAGAAAGCCGTGCGAGTTGATGCTCACCCGCGCCGCCGCCGGATCGTGCCCCGCGCGCGCCCAGGCGTCGCGGTAGATCTGCACGAACGGCGTGAACCGCGCCGGCTCGCCACCGATGATCGCAATCGCCAGCGGAAGCCCGAGCGTTCCGGCGCGCGCCGCCGACTGCGGCGTGCCGCCAATGGCAATCCAGACGGGGAGCGGGTCCTGCATCGGACGCGGGAAGACTGGCTGATCCTTCAGCGGCGCGCGGTGCGCGCCCCGCCAGGTGACACGTTCGGCCGCCCGAAGGGTCAGCAACAGGTCGAGCTTCTCGGTAAAGAGCGCGTCGTAATCGGCGAGATCGTAACCGAACAGCGGAAACGACTCGATGAACGAGCCGCGCCCGGCCATGATCTCGGCGCGTCCATTGGAGATCAGGTCTACCGTGCTGAACTCCTGAAAGACCCGCACCGGATCATCCGAACTGAGCACCGTGACGGCGCTCGTGAGTCGAATGCGCTGCGTGCGCGCCGCGGCCGCGGCCAGCACCACGGCCGGCGTGGAGACCGCGAAGTCGGGCCGGTGGTGCTCCCCAACGCCGTACACGTCGAGTCCCACCTGATCGGTGAGCACGATCTCCTCCAGCAGATCGTGCAATCGCTCCCGCGCCCCGGCACGCGTGCCGGTCGCCGGATCGATCGTGGTCTCCGCAAAGCTGTAAATACCCAGTTCCAACGGACTGTCCTTTTATCTTTGTACTGAGATATATCCCGATCGCGCCGGCGGCACAACCCACCGCGTCGTCGTCCGCGTAGCTTTGTCGCATCCCTATGTTCGCTCCGTCGTCCTCTCCCCCGCCGCGCGCCGGCACCGCGCACCTGTGAGCGCCCGCGAGCGCTTCAGCGCCTTTCGACGCTCCGCACCGCGAGCGCCGCATCTCGACGCCCTCACCGTGCGTGCGCGTGGACTCGACTTTGCGGTCTTCCGCACGCCGGCCATTCCGGGTACCACGCCGTTGCTCTGCGTCAACGGCGGTATGGTCTACTCGCACATCCTGCTCTGGCCCGCACTCTCGCCGCTTGCCGCCTCGCGCCAGATCATCCTGTACGACCAGCGCGGCCGCGGCCGCAGCCAGGCGCCGCCCGGCGCCCACGCCGCACGCATAGAGCACGACGCACTGGACCTGCCGGCCCTGCGCGACGCGCTCGGCCTCACCACCTGGGACGTACTCGGCCATTCGTGGGGGGGCGGCATCGCCCTGCTGGGGGCGGCCGAGGACCTGGCCGGCATCCGAAACCTGGTGCTGGTGGACGCCGTTGGTCTCACCCCCGAATGGCTCACCGCATTGCACGACGCAGCCCTGGCGCGGCTCACGGGCGATGCGCGCGCGCGGCTCGCCGCCTTTGACCCCACGGCACTGCACGACCCGGACCCTGCACGACAGGCGGAGTACAACCGCGCCCTGTATCCCGCGTGGTTCCACGACGGTGAACTCGGCACGCGCTTCTCACCGCCGCTCGCGCGCAGCGAGACCGGCGCGGCGGTGGTGGCCCGGTTGCGGCGCGAGGGTTTTGACTGGCGTGCCGCGGCAGCCCGCATCCGTGCGCGCACGCTGCTCGTGCATGGCACCTCCGACCTGATTTCCGTGGCGCAGGCCGAGCGCACGGCGGCGACCATTCCCGGGGCGCAGCTCCAGTTGATCGCCGAGGCCGGGCATATGCCGTTTTGGGAACAGCCGCAGCAGTTCTTCTCCATGGTGGAGGCATTTCTTCGATGAGCCGCCCCATGGTGGCACTCGCGTTGGTGGTGGCCGCGATGGCCGTGTTCATCGTGCGGCAGGCGCGGCGCGTCCCACCGCGCCCACTGGCGCCGGTGGAAGCCAGCAACGGCGATTCCCTGAGCGACTCGCTGTCGGGCACGTCGGACGCCGCCCCAACGAACGGCCTCGTCAGCACGCGCACATCGTCGCTCCCCGCCCCCGAGCGCGATATCGCCGAGATCCAGCGCCTGCTCGCGGCTGGGGAAAGCGGCACCTACATCCGCGAGCTCTTACTGCAGCGCGATGACAACAACGCGCGCTGGACCGACCGGCGCTTCGAGCCGCTGCGCGTCTGGATTCAGCCGACGAGCGCGCTCCCCGACTTCGACCCCAGTTATCCCGGTCGAGCGCGGGAGGCATTTGAGCGCTGGATGCGCGTGGACATTCCCATCGCCTTTACGTTCGTCCGCGACTCCGCCGCCTGCGACATTCCCGTCACCTGGGTCGACAAGTTCGAGATGCCAATCTCGGGGCGCACGCGCTGGACCCACGACCAGCACTGGTGGATCGTCGGGTCATCCATTGAGGTGGCCTTGCATCACCAGAGCGGCACGCCGCTCGAATCGCTGGCCATTCACGCCATCACGCTGCACGAGGTCGGCCACGTGCTCGGGCTCGACCATACGCAGGATGAGCGCAGCATTATGGCGGCGCGAGTGCGCGTTAGCGATTTGGCCGACATCGACGAACGCACGGTGAAGCTGGTGTACCGGCTACCACCCGGTTCCGTGCGGGGGGCGCCGGAGGCCCGGTAAGGGGCGCAACGCATCGCCCGTCGCGCGTGCCGTCGCCCTGGAACCCTGTTCCAGGGCGTGTTGCCCTTCCCCAGCTACCAGCGCAGCCACGCCGTGCGCGTCTTGCCCTTGCGCACGACCTTCAGCTTGAGCGCCTGTTCGTCGGAGTCGCTGATCATGCGCTGCAGCAAGCGCGCGCTCATCACCGGACGGTCGCCCGCTTCCACGATGACATCTCCGCCACGCAGTCCGGCCGCCGCAGCCGGCGTTTCGGGGAGCACGCGCTGCACCAGCACGCCGCCGTCGACGCCGGTCAGTTCCTTGAAGTCATCAGTGAGCGTCGTCAGCTGCGCGCCGGCGACGATGCTTGAAAAGCCGGAGATCGCAACTGGCGGCGGTGCCTCAAAGGTCCAGACGGCGGGCGCGTCCGGGGCGTCGGGCGCAGTCGTCGCTGACGGTGCCTTGGGCGGACGCGGCACCGCAGGCCGCGCGAACGTAAGCGCGCGTGCCTCCGGGGACGGCACCCGCATCGGCTGCCCACCGACCGGCGCCAGCGCCAGCTCGACGTCCGTGCACCCGTCGCCGAATCCATCGGGGCGCTTCTGCACCTGCACGGTGATCACCTGCTCGCGCCCATCGCGGGCAATGCGCACCGGAAGCTTGCGCCCCGGCACGAGCACCTGCGCGAGCACGACGTCGCGCCCCACCACCTCGCGGCCGTCGAGTGCCACAATACGGTCACCACGGCGCAGCCCGGCACGTTCCGCCGGCGATCCGTTTTCAACGGAGATGATCTCGGGCGGCTCTTCGAACTTGTACACCTCGGCGCCGCTTCCCTCGCGCTTGACCGTCCCCGTGATGTTGAAGGTGACGCCCAGATAGCCGTCCGGTGCGCGATCCGTCCCCTTCCGGCTGCCGCACGCAATCTGAATCTTGGACAGCAGCTTCAGGTTGCTCTCGCTGATCTTCTGCAACTGTTCTTCGAGCGCCTGTCGCCGCGCGAAGTTCTGCTGCGCCGCTCCGTATTCGCGCAACGCCATCCCAATGCGCTCCTCGAGCATGCGCGACTGCGCGAGTGACCGCATCAGCGAATCAAGCCCTTCCAGCACCACCGTGACTTTCATGTGATCGCTGCTGTCCACCCGCACGGTCAGCGTGCGCGTCGAGCGCGGCGCGGTGGTCTGCGGCGCGCTCGCCTGCTGCGCGCCCGCGCCACCGACCGCCGCGCCCATCAGCGCGCCAGTCGTCAGAATCACCGGCGCCACGCGCCGCATCGAAATCGAGAACCGCATCATCGTAATCAACCTTGAGTAAAGCTCTGTTGTCTCTCTGTAGTCTCTCTGTTGTCTCTCTTCAGTATCTTTCTAGGGCTTGCTTGGCCGGCAACGCCGCCTGGTACTGTTTCAGGGTCGCTTCGCGCGCGGCCATCGCCGAGAGATAGTACTGGTTGAGCACCGGATCCTGCGGGGCCTGATACAGCGCCGTGCGCGTGGAGGCCACGATGTTGTCGAGTGCGGTCAGGCGCGCGCGATAGGTGTTGATGTTCAGGCCGATGAAATGCGACGTCGTGTCCTGAGCAGCCAGGTAGGCCGCCGCATCGGAGTACTGCTGCTGCGCCGACGTCAGCACCTGCATCGCCGCCTGCGGCGAATCGAAGTTCGGTGCGGCGAGCGGCGCTGCCGCCGCCGCGCGCGAGGCCTCGGGCGCGGCACCCGTGAAGACCGCTCCGCCGAACCCGTCGCCCGCACTCCAGCGCCCAACGAGCGCGCTCCCCGCCACCAGCACCAGACCGGCGGCGATGCGTGTCGTCCACCACAGTCGAGACGATCGCGGCGAAGCAACTGGCACGGTGGAGACAATGCCTTCCGCCTTGAGCATCGCGCCCAGCGACGCCCAGTCGTTGAGCGGCGGCGCTTCGCGCGGCGTGTCAGTGAGGGCCATCCGAACGAGACGGCGATGCGCAGCCAGCTCGGCCGTGCACGGCGCGCAGTCGGCGAGATGGGACGCCTCATCGGGCGTCGCCGTCTCGTCCACCAAGGCAGCCAGTCGTTCAGGAACGATATGCGACATGTGACGATTCCTGCGAAATGGGAACATCCACCAGGTGCTTGAGCAGCGTGCGCAGCTTCGCGCGCGCCTTGAACAGCTGCGACTTCGAGCCGCCGGATGTGATACCGAGCTCGACCGCGATCTCCTCGTGCGTGTATCCCTCCACGTCGTGCAGCACAAAAACCGCGCGCGCACCGGGAGAGAGCTTCTGCACCGCCTCATCGATGGTCTGCGCGAGCAGCGACCGATCGCCCTCGTGCTCCACCGAAGCGGTGTCCTCCTCGATCTCCATCTCGGACTTGCCGATCCGACGCAGCGAGCGCAACGCGTTGAGCGTGCGGTTCACCGCGATGCGGTGCGCCCACGTGGCGAACTGCGAATCACCACGGTAGCTCGGCAATGCGCGGAAGATCTGAATCCAGACCTCCTGCGCCACATCAGCCGCCTGGTCGGGGTCGCCCACCAGCCGGCGCACGACGGCGTCGATACGCGGCGCGTATTGCACCCAGAGGGCGCGCAACGCCGCTTCGTCGCCATGAATGGCGCGTCGGATAGTGAGCTGGTCGGCCATGAACGTTCGCTAAGTGAGTCACCCGCGAATGGCAAAGGGTTGCCAGGGTGACTGCGGGACAAACTACTCGTCTTGCGGGTACAGGGCTTGCATCGCTAGGTGTACGTTTCTCCCCTTGCCTACCGAACCAACCGGCTGGTTGATTCGGTGCGTGGTGATTTCGCCTCAGTCCCCCTCCCCGCGTGATTCTTCATCTCGTTGCCGCGCTTGCACTTGGATGGCCGACCGACCGCTTGCCGGTTCGGTCGCCCACCAGCGTCGGCATGTCGCCCGAGCGACTGGAGATCATCGACCGCGTCGTTCGGGAGGGCATTCGTGCCGGGGGCTTCCCGGGAGCGGCGGTCGTCATCGGACGCCAAGGGGCCGCCGTCTGGCGCAAGGGGTTCGGCACGCTCGGCTGGGGGGTCGAAAGCCCCGCCGTGACCACCGACGGCACCATCTACGATCTCGCCTCGCTCACCAAGGTGGTCGCCACCACCACGGCCGCGATGATCCTGTACGACGAAGGCAAGCTCTCGCTCGACGCAAAGGTCGCGGACTACATCCCCGCCTTCACGGGCAAGTGGAAGGACGAGGTCACCGTCCGTCACCTGCTGACGCATCGCAGCGGCCTTCCGGCCGGCCGTGACTTGTGGCGCGTGACACGCACGGCAGACGAAGCCCGGCAGGCGGTCATCGACACGCCGTTGAACGCCCGCCCCGGTCGCTACTTCGAATACTCCGACCTTGGCGCCGATATGCTCGGCCTTGTTGTGGAGGCGTTGGCCGGCCTGCCGCTCGACGTGTTCGTGCGGCAGCGCGTATTCGAACCGCTGGGAATGCGTGACACGTTCTTCACGCCGCCTGATTCCGTGCGCGATCGCGCCGCCCCCACCGAAGTGACGCCGCCGCGCGGCTACCCGCTGCAGGGGCAGGTGCACGACGAAAACGCCTACGCGCTTGGGGGCGTTGCCGGGCACGCGGGGCTCTTCGGCACCGCCGATGACCTCGCCGTCTTTGCCCAAATGATGCTGAATGGCGGCATCTACGAGGGCGCCCGCATCGTCAGCGATTCCGCCGTGCGACTGTTCACCCAGCGCGCCGCCGGTTCGCGGGCGCTCGGGTGGGAAATGGCCGAAGGACGCCACGGCGCCGGAGAGTATCTGAGCCCCACCGCGTACGGCCACGTGGGCTTTACCGGCACGTCGCTCTGGATCGATCCGCAGCGCAACATGTTCGTCATCCTGCTGACCAATCGCGTGCACGCCGCCCGCGCCAGACGTCCCGCCACCGTCATCGCCGACGTACGCGCCGACCTCGCGGACGCCGCTGCGCTCGCGGTCACGGATGAGGAACTGCGCATCAGCGTGATGCCAGCCGCATTCCGCGCCGACCGCGCCGTCAACTGGAACAAGCCGCTGCGCAGCCGGCGGTCACGCTACAAGCGGTCGCGGTCGCGTACGAGCAGTGCCAACACCGCCGCCGCCAAGAAGGCTGCGGCCGCCAAGGGGAGCAGCGCGTCCAAGGCGAAAGCGAGTGCCAAGACCTCGGCGGCAAAGAGCAGCGCCGCGAAGTCGAAGGCAGGCGCGGCCGCTGCCTCTGCCGCCGCCAAATCGAAAGCGAGCGCGAGTTCCACCACGGCGAAAGGACGCGTGAGCTCGGCCACCAAGGCGAAACCCGCCGCCAAGGCACGCGCGACCACCAAGGCAAAGCCCGCCACCAAGACGACGGCCAAGACGACCGCCAAGAAGCCATCGGCCAAGAAGCCATCGGCCAAGCCGCGTTTCTGAGCGTACATCGCCACAGGTAACAGGGGCCTGCCGCTTGAATTTCCGCGCGGCACACGGCGATACTGCGATGATCCCCAGGAGCTCCCCATGACTGACCCGACTACGCCGTCCGCCACGCCCGCCGCTGACACCAGCGTCGAGGCCACCGCCCCGGGCGCCGTCAC
This sequence comes from Gemmatimonadota bacterium, assembly GCA_031127085.1. Classification (GTDB taxonomy): domain Bacteria; phylum Gemmatimonadota; class Gemmatimonadetes; order Gemmatimonadales; family Gemmatimonadaceae; genus PNKL01. Next base: position 96,852 of record JARIEY010000001.1, read on the forward strand.
CGAAGACTTGATCAAGCTGGCGTTGCGCCGGGTGAAAGACCCCGAGCTCAACCTCAACATCGTCGACCTCGGGCTCGTCTACGAGATTCGCGTCGACGGCACCGAGGTCACGGTGGACATGTCGCTCACGACACCCGCCTGTCCGTCGGGGCCGGAGTTGCTGCACGATGCCACCACGCAGGTGCAGGCCGTGCCGGGCGTCACCAAGGCCGAGGTGAACATCGTCTGGTCGCCGCCCTGGACGCCGGATCGCATCGAACCGCGCGTCCGCACCTACCTCGGGTTCTGATCGCCCGCCGCGGCGGCGCGCCGTTTAGGGCTCGAGGTACGGGGAATCGGCGGGGAGGGCCTTGGCCGCCTTCGCCTTGAAGCCGCGCAGCGCCTTCACAAAGGCCTCGCCCATCTCGGCCACCTGCCAGCGGCGCAGTTCGGGAATCGCCTCAAGGTCGTCCACCGACTGCGGCACCAACCGCGCCACCGACTCCAGCCGCTCGCGCGACCCCAGCACGCCGGGATCCAGTTCGAGGCGTGCCGCTGCGGCATCGCGCACCGCCTTGAGCCGCCCCACCTTGTCGTCGAACTCGGGATCCTTTTCCCAGCGCGCCGACTTGGGAAAGCGCGGCAGTTGCGCATCGGGCACGGCGAGACCGCGCGCCACCGCCGCGAGCACATCGCCGGCCGCGCGCTCAATCATCCCGCGGGGCATCCCCTTGATGGTCCCCAACGCCTCGGCCGACGTGGGCTGCGACCGGGCGATCTCGAGCAGCACCTCATTGGCGACCACACGGAACGTGGACCGGTCGAGGGCGTGCGCGGTGGCATCGCGCCACTGCGTCACCTCGCGCAACACGGCGAGCTCGCGGCGCGTCAGGTCGCGCGCTCCCTTGAGTCGAAGGAAGGCCTGCCCCGGATCCTCGGGCGCCCAGCGCGTCCCCTCCAGGCGCTCGAACTCCTCGTGCGCCCACGCCCAGCGTCCCTTGCGTTCGAGCTGGTCCTTCAGCGCGTCGCGCAGCTGCAGCAGATGCATCGTGTCCTGCGCCGCGTAGTCCAGCATCCCCTGCGGCAGCGGGCGCATCGACCAGTCGGCGCGCTGATGCTTCTTGTCGAGCTTCACCCCGAAGTGCTGCTCAAGCAGGGCCGCGAGCCCGAACGCCTTCACGCCCAGCAGCTGCGCGGCAATGCGCGTGTCGAAGATGCGCCGCACGTGCCAGCCGTAGTCCTGGTGCAGCAGCCGCAGGTCGTAGTCGGCGTCGTGGAAGACGACCTCGACGCCCGGGTCTTCGAGCAGCGCGCCGAGCCCCGTGGGTGATGCAATGGGGAGCGGGTCAATGATCGCATGGACGTCGCGCGTCGACAGCTGCAGCAGGTACACCCGGTCAATGAACCGGTGGAAACTGGCCCCTTCGGTGTCGAGTGCGAGCACGGGCGTGCCACGAATTCCCTCGAGGAATTTCCCGACGGCGTCGTTCGAATCGAGGTACTTCACCGCCGGTGCCGCGCTCTTGGGGCTCACTCGCTTCCTTCCTCTCCGGTGTCGCGTGTGATACAAATGTAGCGAGGTCCATCGCCGAATACTCCCGACCCGCCCATGCCCGACCAGCCCACACCGCCCGCCACGCCCGATCGTCCGGACGCCCCGCCCCCCGGCGCCGGCGCCCCGCGATCAATGCGCATCATCTCCGCCGACCATGCCGATCTCGTCCGGGCGGCCCTCGTGGTCGTATTCGTGCTGCTCGGGCTGCAGCTCCTCTGGGCGGCGCGCATTCTGGCGCTTACCGCCTTTCTCGGGGTCCTGTTCGGACTGGGCGCCTCGCCGGCCGTTGATGCGCTGGAACGCCGGGGGATTCGGCGCGGCGTCGGCTCGCCGCTCATCATCTTCGGCGCACTGGGACTCATCATCGCCCTGACCGCCTGGTCGGCCCCCGCCCTGGTCAGCCAGTCGCAGGAACTGCGCACCCGCTTTCCCGAGGCCATCCAGAAGGCGGAAGTGTGGCTGGCCAGCAACCAGCCGCGCCTGTTGGACCTGATTACGGGAACGACAACCGCACCCGAGGACGTCACACCGCCTGCCGGCTTACCCAGCGCCGTACCCACCGCGGCACCCACCGCCGAACCCACAGCGGCCGAACCCACCACATCGGCCCCCCTGGGCACGACAACGAACCCCAGCGAGGGGCGCCTCGCCGACGCCATCGTCGGGCAGGCGGGCAAGCTGAAGGCAGTCGCGCTCGGCATTGTGACCTCCACCCTCGCCGCCTTCGGCGGCCTGATGCTGGTGCTTTTCCTCGCGGTGTACATCGCCGCCGAGCCCGATCTGTACAAACGCGGGCTGCTGGCGCTGATGCGACCGCAAACCCGCGAGCGACTCGACCCGATGCTCACGGCCATCGCCGTGAAACTGCGCCGCTGGCTCGGCACGCAGGCCATCGCGATGCTGATCATCGGCACGGTGACGACGATCATTCTCACGATCATCGGCGTGCGCGCCGCGCTCCCGCTGGGGGTGATCGCCGGGATCCTGGAGTTCATCCCCAACATTGGCCCGACGCTCAGCGCCATTCCCGCCATCGCCATGGCGTTCGTCGACTCGCCGCAGAAGGCGCTCATTGTCGTCGGCGCCTACTGGGGGATCCAGTTCCTCGAGAACAACCTCCTCATCCCGTACTTGATGAAGGAGCAGCTCGACCTGCCGCCCGCGCTCACGATGATGACGCAGGTGGTGATGGCCTACGTCTTCGGCCTGATGGGGCTGTTCGTCGCCACCCCATTGCTCGCCGCCATCTTCGTGGCCGTGCAGATGCTGCACGTCTCCCCTGAGCCGGCGCCGGTGGCGACGCCGGACGCGGAGACCACGGCGTGATCAGCTTCGCCAACGGACGTGCCGTCGGCTACGACGACGTGGGCACCGGTGTGCCCGTGCTGTTCCTGCACGGCTTTCCGCACAACCGCTCGCTCTGGTCGCCGCAATTGGGGGCGCTTGCCGTTGATGCCCGCACCATCGGGATGGATCTGCGTGGCTTCGGCGAGAGCGAACTGGGCGACGCCGGCCTTGCCGGCAGCGTGGACGGCTATGCCGACGACGCGGCCGCGCTGCTCGATGCGCTGAACGTGGACAAGGTCGTGCTCGCCGGGCTTTCGATGGGCGGGTACGCCGCCTTTGCGTTCTGGCGCCGCCACCGGCACCGCGTGCGCGCGCTCGTGCTCTGCGACACGCGCGCCACCGCCGACGCCGAAGCCGCGCGCCGAGCGCGCGTGGAAATGCAGGCGCTCGCCGCCGAGAAGGGGAGCATCGCGGTGGCGAACCAGATGATCCCGGGGATGGTTGGCAAGACGACGCGACTCAAGAACCCTGAGTTGGTAGACGAGTTGCACCGTATGATGTCGCTCGCCCCGGCCGACGGTGTGCACGCCGCGCTCGACGCCTTGATGACACGCCCCGACTCGACGCCCACGCTCGCCACCATCGACGTCCCCACGCTGATCATCGTGGGCGACGAGGATGTGCTGACCCCGGTGAAGGACGCGCAGGGGATGCACCTCGCGATCGCCGGCAGCCGCCTCGAAATCATCGCCGGCGCGGGACATGTGAGCAACATGGAGCGGCCGGCGGCGTTCAATCACATCCTCAGCGAGTTCCTCGTCTCGCTCACCGCACAGTAGGCCGGGCGGTTAAACTTCTTCCGTCTCCGGCTCCACGTCCCTCGCACCGCGTCCCGTCCTGTGGCCGACATTTCCGCATCCGAAGCTTCCCGCCCCGCACGCATCGGCGCCGTTCTCTTCCGCAACCGCGGCTGGCTGCCGGTGCCGTTCCTGGCCATCCCCCTGCTCGCGCCGGGCGGCATCACGCGCACGGGCATCATCTTCGGGGC